>NZ_JVEE01000019.1 GCF_001073155.1 Streptococcus parasanguinis | reverse complement strand
ACATGGCCATTTTCAAGCAATTCAAAGGTGAAGGCATCAGCTTCAAGCGTTTTTCCTTCCAATTTCTTAGTGAAATTAAATTGTGCTGTAGTTGCACCTGGTGTAAAGGTATTATTGAACTCAGTATCTGTTGGAAGGGCTTTGGTTGCTGTAAGAGTATGACCATCTTTCGTTACAGTCACTGTCACCTCTGCCTTCATTGGGTCATAAGTCATTCCTGCTTCTGAACCAGCTACTTCTTCTACAGTGTACTTATGCTCGCCAACTTCATTGTTCTTATATGTAAGCGCATCGAAGGCTACTTTACCTGAAGCATCATTTGTCTTCGTTTGTAGAACCGCACCATTCTTATCTTTCAAGACGAAGCTGAACTCACCAGCTTTAAGGGTACGGCCTGCAAGAGCCTTACTGAAGTCGAATTGTGCTGTGACTGGGGCTACCGCATAGTTGTTAAATTCGCTATCAGCTGGCATAACAACATTGGCTGTCAAGACACCAGTTGTCGCATTCTTAGTGACGTTAACAGTCACTTCTGCGTTCATAGTATCATAGTCAATGTCTGTATCTG
>NZ_JVEE01000018.1 GCF_001073155.1 Streptococcus parasanguinis | reverse complement strand
AAAAGATAAGTTCTCCTAGAATCGAAAGATTCTGCGTCAAACTTCCTATTTTGACTTTATCCGCAGACATCCTTTGTATCTTAATTTAGTCATGGAACTTCTTGGATTGCTGAAATCATCCACTGGATAATTTCACCTAACCTCCGTACCCACCTAAGGAAAGTTTTTAAGATATTTTGTCTTCAATCTTAAAAGAGCCTTTCGGCTCTTTTCTGTATCATTATTTTGCCAAAGCTCCCATTGGATCCCACGGTGCTAGGACAATTGGTTCTGCTTCATAGGCTGCTAATTCGTCTGCTGTTAGGAATTCTTTACGAACCACGATTTGGTAGGTATATTCATCCATCCAAGCATCAGAAGCCACAAAGTAACCATCTGTACCGACCTTGTCTCCCCATGAATTTTCAACCTTCCATTTACGAGACTGACCTGCTTCGTCTAAATCAACCCCTGTCAAGACCATAGCGTGTGTCATTAGACTTTCTGCATAGTCCAGGCGACCCGCCTTGTCTTGTGTCAAATGAATGTCCATGCCTGCTTCAAAATCGTAGACATCTGTTGCCAGGATTCCGGCTTTACGGTTGCTGACTTGGCCTACATCTGAACCAAACCAGACAGTTTCTCCTGCTTTCATTTGAGCAATGGCTAATTCTTTCAATCGATCCATTGGAACATTTAGGTAGCGGACTGGATGGCTACCTACAACATTGCCCAGCATATCTACTGTATAAGATTTTCCATATGGCTTATCTGTAGTTGGGGCATTGATAATGGAGACGTAATCGTCTAATTGAAGGTCTACATATTTTTTGTAGAAGCTTTGTGGAGTTAAGCCACTTTCGCTATGGAATTGATTATCCTTATCACGGTATGAAAAGTCAAATTCACGTGGAGGCAATCCTAAAGACATAGCCAAGAAGTTAAAGATTTCTTGCAACAACGCTTGTTTCTTGCTCGCAACTGCCTCACTATCTGCGCCTGAGTGAATCAAATCACGCAAGATTTGCGCATCTTGACGCAAGAGTTTATTGAGGTAGGTGTTCAATTCCCGGCTATTGCTGGATGAAATGGATTCTGGATAAACGGATTTTGGAACCACTCCGTATTTCTCGAAGAGGGATACCACCATATCCCATTGACCGCCATCTTGTTGTGGGGTTTGTAGGAGAAAAGCCACCTTACGGCTGGTCAATTCTTGGTCTGCTGTAGCAATCACTTGCTCCAAAAACCAGTTTGATTTTTCATACTTATCCCAAAAGAAAGTATGTGCTTGAGACAATTCAAAATCCTCCAATTGGAAGCTTGAAATCATCTTGTGACGGAAGGTATTTAAAGCCGCAAACATCCAACAACGCCCAGATGCTTTTTGGTTTGTCACCTTATCCTTGGTCAAATCAAGTGAAAAAACTGGTGTATTCTCTACTGTACTCTTGCGCGTTTCAAGCGATGCATGGATCCCATTGTGGGTAACAGTATTTTCAATAGCCGCATATTTCACATTTGCTTCATAATTAGCATAGAGCTGGTCTGTAAATTCTTTCGTTAATTCTGACATAGCAATCTCCTTTTTTCGTTATTTACTATTATAATCCTTTGAGCAGAATCTTCAAGTAAAAATCACCCTATAGAGAGGGATTCTGTTTAGAATAGATGATTTTATCCCCGCAATATCCTTTGCGTTGAATGGCATGAGGGATGGTTTCTACATACTGCATTCCTGCCTTTTCCATGACTTTCCCTGAAGCAGGATTTAAACTGACATAAGTGGCTTTGATTTCTTTAAATCCGACTTTGTTCAATAAGAAATCCAAAACAGCTATGACGGCTTCTGTCATGAATCCCCGCCCCCAGAATTTCTTGCCAAGGATATAACCTAGCTCGCATGATTGACTTTCCTGGTCTTGAGAAACCACACTAATATCTCCAATTACCTGATCCAGTGATGTTTTCAAACAAAGCGCCCATTTATAAGTATCTGGTTTACGATACTGTTCGATCCATCTTTTGATCGATTCTCTGGTTCTCTCAGTAGATGCATGGGCATCCCAAGTGACATATTTCAGGGTTTCAGGATCCGAAGCCCAATTTTCAAACATCGCTGGTGCATCTTCCAAAACGAAAGGCCTCAAGTATAAATGCTCTGTCTCTATGACAAGACTTCCAAGATGATTCATAGATTGTCTCCCTTCATTTTTTCATGCAACTTGAACGTTGCAAGTTGGTTACTTTAATCTAGAAGAAAAGGACGGATGAAATCGCCCTTCTTTTTGATGCTTTTCACAATATTGTATGGTGAGACTACGAAATCGAACTCTGCGAGTTACCGATTTCTGTCTAGTATTAATAGAAAAATTCTATTTGTCTCCACCTCATCCATGAGCTTTTCAATGATACATTGACGCAGTAGCTGGCTGATTTGAACGGAGCTCTTTGAGCACCTTTCAAATTTAGACAGCCTTGCGGGGGTGAGACTACGAAATCGAACTCTACGAGTTACCGATTTCTACCTCGTTCTCCTATTTTAAGACTCGGGCTAAAAAGGTCCACTGGACATTTTTACTCCCAGAAATGATCAAATACTGTGATTGGCAAGTGGCGTTTGTGTTGGCCTTTGTACCACCATTTTTCAATAGTGGCTTGAGCTTCTGGGCTCACTTGTTTGCCTTCTAGGTAATCATCGATTTCATTATAGGTGACACCCAGCGCTACTTCATCTGCTATTCCTGGTTTTTCTTCTTCCAAATCTGCTGTTGGAATTTTCTCATAAAGAGCAGGATCGGCTCCTAAGGCCTTAAGCAATTGTTTTCCTTGGCGTTTATTCAAACGGAAAAGGGGCAAAATATCTGCACCACCATCTCCAAATTTTGTGAAGAAACCAGTAATATTTTCTGCAGCATGATCCGTCCCAATCACCGCTCCGCTACGTGCTCCAGCTAGAGCATACTGAGCAATCATGCGACTGCGAGCCTTAATATTGCCTTTGTTAAAATCAGAAACTTCTGTTCCAGTCGCTTCTACTGCTCGTACCATTTCGTCAGCAGACTCCTTGATATTCACAACTAGGCTAACATCCGGCTGGATAAAGGCCAAAGCTTTTTGTGCATCTGCTTCATCTGCCTGTACCCCATAAGGAAGACGAACGGCAATAAATTGATAGGAGGCATCTCCTGTTTCTGCGCGCATTTCTTCCATGGCCAATTGAGCTAATCGTCCAGCAAGCGTTGAATCTTGTCCTCCTGAGATCCCTAATACAAATGTTTTCAAGAAGGGATGTTTTTTTAGATATCTTTTTAAGAAATCAACCGAGCGGCGAATCTCTTCCTGAGGATCAATGCTAGGCTTGACACCCAATTGTTGGATAATCTCTTCTTGCAAACTCATTTTGCTTCTCCTTCTCCATTGGCCTTGTTACGCATTTCCTCGATCAGATCCATCTTATCCTGCCAAATATCTTTTGCTAAGTCAACTGGGTAATGCTGTGGATTGAGGACGCGCTTGTATTCATCCCATAATTGATCGTAATTTTTACGAGCATATTCTTGAATTTCTGATAATGTTGGCAGTTGATAAACCAATTGACCCTCTTTAAAAATATCCACTAAAAGAGGAATCGCCTCAAAGTTTCGGACTGTTTTATTAATGTAGGTATAAGTTGGATGGAACATTTTAAGTTCTGTCAGTTGTGAAACATCTACTCCATCGTAAGTGATGTAGTCCCCTTCTGACTTACCTTTTTCACGGCTGGTAATCCGCCAGACTTGCTTTTTACCTGGTGTAGAAACTTTCTCTGCATTATTGGAAAGCTTGATGGTATTGATCATCTCTCCTGCTTCGTTTTCAACAGAGACAATTTTGTATACCGCTCCAAGTGCTGGTTGATCGTAAGCTGTAATTAACTTGGTTCCTACACCCCAAACATCAATTTTTGCTTTTTGCATTTTTAAGTTGAGGATAGTATTTTCATCCAAGTCATTAGAAGCGTAGATTTTAGCATTTGTAAACCCAGCCTCATCTAATTGCTGGCGAACCTTTTTAGAAATATAAGCAATATCTCCTGAGTCAATCCGGACGCCTAGGAAATTGATCTTATCTCCCATTTCACGTGCTACCTGAATAGCTGCTGGTACCCCAATACGAAGGGTATCATAGGTATCGACGAGGAAGACACAATCTTTATGGGTTTCCGCATAAGCCTTAAAGGCTTGGTAGTCATTTCCATATACCTGTACTAGAGAATGGGCATGGGTTCCTAAAACTGGGATTCCAAAGAGTTTTCCTGCACGAACATTACTAGTTCCATTGGCACCTCCGATGACTGCTGCACGAGTTCCCCAAATTGCAGCATCCATTTCTTGCGCACGACGTGTTCCAAATTCCATCAAAGGCTCATCTTCAATGACCGAACGAATACGAGCAGCTTTTGTGGCTACCAAGGTTTGAAAATTGACGATATTCAAAAGGGCTGTTTCCACCAATTGACACTGAGCTAGAGGACCCTCTACCTGAACAATTGGTTCATTGGCAAAGACTAAGTCTCCTTCTTGAGCCGAACGTACCGTCAATTCCAACTTTAGATCACGGAGATATTCCAAGAAGGCCCCATGATAACCAAGTGACTCTAAATAGACAATATCGCTCTCAGAAAAACTCAAGTTTTCCAAGTATTTCACAATTCTCTCTAAGCCAGCAAATACTGCGTAGCCGTTTTTAAAAGGCTGTTGACGAAAATACACTTCAAATACGGCATGTTTATTGTGGATACCTTGATCAAAATAGACCTGCATCATGTTGATTTGGTATAAATCAGTATGCAACGTTAAACTGTCATCTGGATACATATGTATACCTCTTTTTTATAGATTTGTTCTATGAATTCCTACCATAAAATTAGTACCATTATAGCATATTTCAGCCCTATTGAATACTGAAAGGAAAGCATGAAAAAAATCTGAGACAGGAAGCTCAGATTTTTTTGGATTAAAAGTTTTCTGTGATATATTTATAAACTTCTTGGCCAGCAATCGCACCGTCTCCGACGGCTGTCGTCACTTGACGTAGATCTTTTTGACGAACATCGCCAACCGCAAAAATACCTGGGACTGTGGTTCTCATATGATCATCCGTGATCACCCAGCCATTTTCATCTAAAATACCAAGTTCTGTCGCAAAATCACTGACAGGATCTAAACCAACATAGATAAAGACACCACCGAAGGCTTGCTCTCTAACCTCTCCTGTCTTCACATCTTTTAAAAGGACAGACGTTACTTTTTGTTCCCCCTTAATTTCTTCAACAACTGTATTCCAAGCAAAGTGAATTTTATCATTGGCAAAGGCACGATCTTGAAGAACTTTTTGAGCACGCAATTGATCACGACGATGGGCAATGGTCACTGTTTTTGCAAACTGAGTCAAAAAGACAGCTTCTTCTACCGCAGAATCGCCGCCACCAACGACCAAGAGATCCTCATCTCTAAAGAAAGCTCCATCACAAACAGCACAGTAGGAAACCCCTCTACTATTAAGCTCCTCTTCACCAGGGACATTCAATGAACGGTGGTTAGACCCTGTTGCAATCACCACGGTTTTAGCTTCAAATTCCCCATCATCTGTGACAATCTTTTTGGTTGCTCCGTGGTCTTCGATGCGCTCTACCTGACCAAACAAATGTTCCACGCCAAGATTTTCTAAAGGCTCAAACATTTTTTCAGCCAAATCTGGGCCACTAATATTCGCATAGCCAGGATAGTTTTCGATGTCAGACGTATTGTTCATTTGACCACCTGGAATTCCTCTCTCAATCAATGCGACCTTTAAATTGCTTCGTGCTGCATAAAGGGCAGCAGTCATCCCTGCAGGACCTGCTCCAATAATCACTGTATCAAACATACTAAACCTCTTTCTGTTTTGTTGTAACCATTATAATTCTAACACAGTCTTTTTGCAATTATCGTGCTTGAAAGATAAACAAAATCCCTATGACCGCAAAGGTTAAAATAGGAATCGTCATGATATCAATTAAGAGGATATCATACAAATGGGCTTGTCGTTGCTTGGCTGTTTTATCTTTCTTCTTAAGGGCACGGTAGCCAATCCAAATACAAGAAGCGATCCCAACTAAAATCGTTGTCGTCACTAAACTTTGTAAATATAAGGACAATAATTTATTTAACATCACGACTCCAAATATTTTTACATTTTCAGAAAACAAACCCAGCTAGCATCGCCAGCTGAGTCTTACCTCTCCTCTATTATATCAAACATAGGTCCGTTTGTAACTAGCAAAGAATTCTTTTGTCCGTTCTTCTTTTGGATGTTGCATGATTTCCTCTGGTGTTCCAGATTCAATAATCCGTCCTTTATCCAAAAATAGGACCTTATCTGCTACTTGCGTTACAAAAGACATATCATGGCTGACCAGTACCATGGTTTGTCCTGATTTTGCTGCATTGGCAATGGATTTTTCAACTTCTCCAACCAATTCTGGATCCAAGGCTGAAGTCGGTTCATCCAGCAAAAGAACTTCTGGTTTCATAGCCAAGGCACGAGCCAAAGCCACACGTTGTTTTTGTCCACCTGAGAGGTGACGAGGATAGTGATTTTCACGATCCGATAAACCGACTTTTGCCAGTTCTTCTCGAGCAATTTTCGTTGCTTCTTGATCGGATAACCCCTTCACAACAATGAGCCCTTCTTTCACATTTTCAAGAGCTGTTTTTCTACCAAACAAATTAAACTGTTGGAACACCATGGCCAATTTTCTTCTTAAGGTTAAGATTTGATCTTGGGTAATGTGTTCAAAATCAACTTCGAAATCATCAATCTTAATTCTACCGCTATCTGGTGCTTCCAAATAGTTTAAACTGCGTAAGAAGGTTGATTTACCAGCTCCCGAAGACCCGATTAGGGCCACGACTTCCCCTTTTTGAATTTCCAAACTTAGATTATTTAAAACCTTTTGACCTGAAAATGTCTTTGATAATTCTGAAATATAAATCATTAGATCCGGACCTCCTGATCTGGTAAATCAATTGCTACGGGAGTCTCAATATCCAGTCGACGTTCAATGTGACGGCCTAGTATTTCAATGAGAATGTTCACAATCCAGTAAACAATCGATACCGTGATAAAGCGTTCAAAGTACTTCAAATCGCTCCCCCCAATAATCCGTGCTTGGGCAAAAATTTCAACCACACTGGCACTAAAGGCTAGCGAGGTCCCCTTGGTCAAGCCAATGAGAGAATTGATTAAGGTTGGAGTTGCAACGACTGCTGCATTGGGAATAATAATCCGGCGATAAACTTGGCGGTTGGTCATTCCAAGACTACGCGCTGCCTCAATTTCACCAGGATCCACTGATAAAATGGCTGCCCGGATGGTTTCACTCGCATAAGCTGCCTCATTAAAGGCAAGAGCCACAATTGCAAACAGCTCAGCTGGAATGGCATTAATATTAAAAGCTGTTCCATAAGACTGATTGATCGCTTTTAAAATAAGAGGAATCCCATAATAGGTCAACATCAACTGAACCAACAAAGGAGTCCCCCGTAAAAAACTGACAAAAACAGCTTGAATCGGGTAAAGAATTCGTACACGATTAATTTTGACCAGAGCAAAAATCATGGCAAAAATAATCCCAAAAAATGCGCCTCCTAGGGCTAATAAAATCGTCACAGGCAATTTTCCTATGACAGCCGGAAATGCATCCAATACGGCTCTCAAACTAAACAGCTTGCTATCTGGAACGTGTTTTAAAAAGTCAGCATACCAGTTGGCAGCTAAAAGATTAGTTGTAAACATTTTTGTTACTTCCTTTCTCGAACATAAACATTCTATCACATTCACCATCGGAATTCCAAAAATTGCTACAGAAATAGAAAAATGATAGACTACTCAAATTTAGTCTATCATAATTTTAGACAAGTTCCTAATAGTTTTTCTTTATGGAGTTCATAAAGAAAATCTATGTTTTCTTCTGAACATTTGAAAGAGGAGGTTAGAAAGTTTGGCGCTTAGCCTTCCGTTCAGCTCGTCCACGCGCACGGTTTTCAGCTCGCTTAGCTTTTCTCCGCTTTTCATCAACTGCCCATTTGATTTTTTTCTTGTAGCCTGGTTTGATTTTTTTCTTTTTCTTCTTCACCAGACCAATCATTTCGATGTCGAGTTTCTCTTGCTTTTTCTCACGATTCGCCCGTCTGTCCCGATCATAAGTATCTTCAATAACCCCATTTTTCAAGACTTTAGGTACGAAACGAATTCCCATTTTTTCTAGTTCACGGATATCTGAATCATCACTCGGTTGATAAAGAGTAATAGCGACACCTGGTAGACCATTGCGCCCTGTCCGGCCAACACGGTGAACAAAGAAGGAAAGATCTTGTGGAATAGCATCGTTGATGACATGACTCACCCCTTCGATATCAATTCCACGAGCCGCTAAATCTGTGGCCACAATATACTCAAAATCAAGATTTTTAACCTGATTCATGATCCGTTTCCGTTCACGTGGTGGGATATCTCCGTGAATCTTCGCCACTTTCAATCCCTGAGCCACTAAATAGGCATGGAGATCATCTGCTCTCGTTTTGGTATTGACGAAAATCATGGCCAAATAAGGTTGCAAGGTCTTGGTCAATTGGTAAATTTGCTCATTTTTATCTCGACCCTTGGTCGAAACCAGCCAGTTATCGATGGTATCTGAAATCACCGTCTTAGTCTTAATTTGCTCCATGACTGGATTTGAGAGATATTTTTTCAAGAAAGGCTGCAATTTTTGCGGAATGGTGGCTGAAAAAACTAAAAATTGCAGTTGTTGCGGAAGTCTTGAAGCAATCTTATCCACGGTTGACAAGAATCCCATGTCCAGTGTCATATCTGCCTCATCTACCACAAAAGTATGGGCCTTATGAATAGCCAGATCACCAGATGCAACCAGATCATAGATCCGGCCTGGAGTTCCAATCACGATATGTGGTTGTTTGACCTGCAATTTTTCAATCTGACGGTTTTTATCCGTTCCTCCAACATAATTTACAATCCGAATCTCTTTGTCAGAATGACTAGCGATTTGACGAGCAGCATGGTAAATTTGCGTTGCCAACTCCCGACTAGGAGCCGTAATCACCGCTTCAACTTGCTCACTGTCTTCATTTAAGGTTTGAAAAATCGGCAAGAGGAACGTATGGGTTTTCCCAGAACCTGTCTTTGACTCTCCTACCAAATCATTTCCAGCTAGGACAATCGGAATTAGTTTTTCCTGTACTTCGGTTGCTTCTCTAAAATTGATTTCTTTCAGTGCCTCTTGAATATAGGGCTTAAAATTAAACTCTGTAAATTTCATTTTCTCAGTTCCTTTCATGATCTCTATTATTATATCAGAAAAGCTGTCTTCTTGCCTCTCTTATGAGTCATTTTTCCTAACCAGCGAAGTCTCTCTGAGTCAGTAAAAAAACGATGGGAAAGCCCACCGTCGTTTTATAGGTAGAGAAAAACTAGAGTCACGACACTTGTCACCAAGGCAATGCTCCACATAAAGGCATCCACTTTCCATTCTGACCAGTTTTGCCCATTGCCAAAAAGGCCACCCAGTTCTAAATGATGGTGGAAAGGAGTCATTCGGAAAATCCGACGTCCTTCTCCGTAGCGCTTCTTGGTCCATTTGAAATAGGTCACTTGTAACATCACTGAACCTGTTTCAATGACATAGACCAGACCAATCAGGAGCAGGGTCCACTCGACATGCAGAGCCATTGACAAGGCTGCAAGCATCCCTCCAAGAGCTAGACTTCCGACATCTCCCATAAAGATTTTAGCCGGCTTATGGTTGAAGACAAAGAATCCAAGCAAGGCCCCAATCATACTTAAGGTGACAAAGAGAATATCCCATTTTCCTTGCATATAGGCAATAAAGGAATAGGCACTCAGGCTAATGGCAACGGAAATGCTGGCTAATCCATCAATCCCATCTGTCAAATTGACAGCATTTGAAAAACCAACCAACCAAAACAAAGCAAAGAGAATGTAGAAATGGCCCAAATAAAGATCGTAACCAAAGATATTCAAAAGGCTTCCTGCACCGTGGCGCTCAGAAAAAATATAGAAGATGATTCCACCAACGAGTTGAAGAGCTAATTTTTGCTTTGGATTGAGCCCTTCATTAATCTTACGAAAAACTTTTAAAAAGTCATCCAAAAATCCAACAATTCCATATAGAATCAAGATAAATAGAGTAAGTTGAACAGGGCGCGTGAAATTTCCAGTCAATACGGTAACGACAAAACTGACTAGAACTGCTGTAATGAGAAACACCACTCCACCCATTGTTGGAGTGCCAGCTTTCGCTCTGTGTTGTTTCACATCTTCATGCATTTGTTGCCCGGAAATATGAGCACGATGGTAAAATCGAATAAAGGCTGGAATAGCAGCCACTGTTAATAGAAACGATACAAGGATCGTAGCAATATACATCTTAGTCTCCTAATGTTAATGTAATCTTTTTAGTTTTATTGAGTGAGGTGTTCATTTTGACACTTTGTTTGGTCACTTTCTTTCCACTACCTTTATAGGTAATTTCAATTCCCGTCCATTCTCCAAAGATGTCTGCATTTTTCTTAGTCCAACCATACATATCTGGAACATCATCAAAGTCTTCTGTCAATAACAATACTTGTTGATTGGCTTTGACTTTAGAGCCAACTTCCACAGACATCTTGCGGATATTTTTCCCGGTTCCTAGTACAATTGGTTGCACCAAATTGCGACGCAATTCCTCTGAATAAGCACCTGGGCTTAGATTTTGTTTCGATTTCAACTCTTTGGAAAGGGATTCTACAGATGGAATTTTATAAGTCATTTCTTTGGTCACATCATCCAATGTTGGTGCCTCTGATGTTAAGTGCAATTCATCTTTTAAAGCAACTGCATCTTCCAAAATAGGATTGACCAGTTCTTCCCAGCTAGTGGCTGAGAATTTCACTTCTGGTTGTTGGACTGTTACATACATGATGAATTCAGGGTCTTCTGCAGGTGTCATCGCTACAACCGAGTTGATATAATCATTTTCTCCTTGCAAGTATCCTTGATCTGTCGCCATTTGGGCAGTCCCTGATTTCACTGCAACGTTTTGACCGGGTACCTGAATGATAGGTCCATCACTGTACAAGGTTCCATACTCTGGATCTGTTCCGACGGTGATCATATAATTTCGAGTCTGTTGCGCAGCTGATCCTGAAACTGGTTTTCCAACAACTTCTTTTTTTGATTTGCGGGCTGTGTCTGATTTTTTATCGTAAATGGCACTAATAAACTTCGGCTCCAACATTTGCCCATCATTGGCGATAGCACTAAAGGCCCGTAACATTTGGGTTTGACTGACGGAAATCCCTTGACCAAAGGCAGATTGTGCCTGACTGACGTAGTTATCGCCCGGAAGACCACCATAAGCTTCATTTCCCATTCCAAAACGAGTTGGAAGACCGAATTTAAAACGGGTTAGGTAGTCCATCCAGACAGCATTTCCCATCTTTTGCTCTAAGCGGGTCATCCCCACGTTACTTGAGTAAGCAAAGCCCTGCGCGATATTCATATAGCGACCTTCAGCCAGTCCCATATTGACATCCCAGTCACGGATGGTCGCATCTTTTACTTGTAGTTCGTTACTGTAGTATACCTCATTATAAGCTGGGAAGGTTCCATGATCAATCGCCGAAGCTAATAACATGACCTTCATCGTTGAACCCGGTTCATATTGGTCTTGATAGAGGATGGTATTCCAGGTTTTCAAGTTTTTCAGATCCAACCCTTGTTTAGTATCCGCATTATAGGATGGACGTTGCGTTGTCGCTAGAATTTCTCCAGTTTTTGCACTCACAAGAGTCGCACTAACATACTTTCCTTTTACTTTTTCTTGGAAAACATCCATTCGTGTCTCAAGGTAGGTTTGTAATTCTGCTGAAATAGTCGTATAGACATCTTTTCCATCTTCTGTTTTGACAGAAACCTTATCTGAACCAGGAACGATATTGCCGTTTCGGTCTTTATCATAGGTGATAACCCCATTTTGACCAGCGAGAATACGATCGAGGGATTTCTCCATCCCTGATTGCCCCTTCAGGGTTTTATTCCCCTCTTTATCTTCTTGAAGAGAGGCCTGACCTATAAATTGAGAAGCAAAAACTCCATTTTTATAGCTTCGATTTGGACTAGTTGTAAAAGCAACCCCTTCAATCTTCGCCGCTTCCATGGCCTCACGGATGGCCGTCATATTGCTATAAGTTATGCCGTTTCCGTTCGACCCAAAAGAAACCTGTTTCAATTTCTTTTGCGATAACTGTTGAATGACGTAATCCTCATCCATCCCTAAGTACTGCTTAAAGATTTCTGCTACTTTTTTAAATTGGCTCTCTTCTACATAGAGGATTTTCCCGGTTGCTGATTTGTACTTTTTATCAATAACGGCATAAACGTTATAGGTCGTAGCATCTTCAGCAATTACTGCTCCATTTCGGTCGTAGATCGTTCCACGTTTTGCAGGAACAATGACCGTCTGCTCATGGACTTTTTTTGCTTGATCCGATAAGGTTACACCAAATTTTTTGTCAGTCCCAATGATCATTGCAAAATTAATCAGAAAGAGAAAAAAGAGGAAAATCGCCAGTACACTGAGATTTTTCCCAACTTGTTTTCGATTCTGATCCGGCAAGCGACGTTTCTTTATCGAATACCCGATCAAAAATTTTTTGAATTTATTCATCACTACTTGCACTCACTGTTTTTCGATTTTCTTTTTGCAGCTTCATTCCTTGGGAGCTAGCCAACTGTGATAAGCGGTCATAACGTGTTAATTCATTGACCTCTTGACGAACATCTGCCAATTCCGTCTTTTTGGCTTCTAGTTCCGTATTCAAATCAGTCAATTCACTTTGAACTTGTAAAATCCGTGTCTGCATAAAGACGATACTAATGGCTAAAATTACAGCTGTTAGGACAATCGACCCATAAAAAGCCTTTTCTACTCTAGAGAAACGGCGAAAGCGGTCTTGCAGTACCTGTGTTCTTGTTCTCTCATCTCTTGCTGCCATATCAATTCCTCTTACTTGTGTATTTTTCGAGCAACCCGTAATTTTGCTGAATGGGATCGATTATTTTCCTCAAGCTCTTCTTCACTTGGCAAAATAGGTTTCCGGTTGACCAACTCCATCTTTGGTTTCAAATCATCCGGAATAAAGGGAAGTCCCTTTGGAACCTCAACCGTCGAAGCTTCTTTAAACAATTGTTTGGTCAATCGATCCTCTAACGAATGAAAGGTAATCACAGAAATACGACCATCGAGGGCCAACAAATCCATGGCTTGCTGAATCGATTCATCCGCCGCTCCCAGTTCGTCATTGACTTCGATACGAATGGCTTGGAAGATCTGTTTAGCAGGATGACCCTTTTTCTTGAGCTCCTTAGCTGGTTTAGCAGATTTAATAATCTCTGCTAATTCAGTCGTCGTTTCAATCGGTTTAATTGCTCGCGCTTGCTCAATTTTCCGCGCAATTTGCTTGGAAAATTTGTCCTCTCCATATTTGAAAAAAATGCGAACTAGATCATGGTAATCGTAGCTATTAACCACTTCATAGGCTGTTAAGGAAGCTTCTTGATTCATCCGCATGTCCAGTGGCGCATCTTTCTTGTAAGAAAATCCGCGTTCCCGTTCATCTAACTGAGGACTAGACACACCTAGGTCATAACAGATCCCATAAATTTCAGTCACACCTAAGTCATTTAGACGTTCCTTCAAATGACGAAAGTTATCCTTAATGAAGGTCACCATGCCTTTCTCAATGAAAGGTGCCAATCGGATCTTAGCATTCTCAATTGCATGCTGATCTTGGTCAAAGGCATAAAGATGGCCCGATTCATTTAATTTTGTTAACAAATATTCGCTGTGGCCTGCCCCACCCAATGTGGCGTCTACATAGATCCCATCTGGCTTAACATCCAGCATATCGATCGTTTCATGAAGCAAAACCGTTACATGATGAAATTCTTTACTCATATCTTTACTATTTTACCACAAATGGGACCAAGATGCACTCCTGAAAGAAAATTCACTAACTAACCCTATCGGACCTTTTCAGATCCTACAAAATACCTAGAAAGGCTTGATTTTATTTGTTTCCTCTAGGATTTATGATACAATATTCTTATGAAAATAAGAAAACAGATTCTCATCCCACTTTTATTGGTCGATGCTATCGCTCTCTACTTTTTTCTAACCACTATTGAGGCTTGGATTTTTTGGCTTGCTGCCCTGATCCTAGCCGGCTCACTTTGGTGGCTCAAAAAAGCCATTCAAGGACAAAAAACAGAGATGGAAGAAAAATAATTTCTTCCACCTCTGTTTTTCTTTTATTCCCTCCAAGTAATTTCTTAAAAGAAAGCAAACTAGCTCTGAAATAATAAAGAGGCTGGGACAAAAGTCCTAGCCTCTCAATTATTTTTGAATTGTCGAGCAAGACGCAGTGGTTGAGTGGGCTCTACTACGCTGATTTCATCAGCTTTTACAGYCCTACTCAACTGTGCGGAGGTGGGACGACGAAATCGAATTCTAACGAATTACCGATTTCTGTCCCACTCTCTTGCGGTTTATTGATTATGTTTCCAATTGCTGTAAATCCCAAAAAGAATGATCCAGATGGTTGCCCCAATCGCTCCAATGTATGTTGATTCTTGCAAGAAGAGACAAACAAATACAAAGAGGAAGAAAACAATGGTCAATGGATTCAACACTTTATAGGCTGGCATGACAAAACCATCTGGCATAAATTCTTTCGATTTACGGTACTTAAGATGGGCGAGCATGGTCAAAATGTAAATAGCAATGTAGACACCAGAAGAAGATGCCGTAATCAAGGCAAAGGCATCTGAGACACCTGGCAAGATATTGATAAAGGCTGAAACAGCAACCACAATCGCAGAAAAAATAATCGCGCGACTTGGAATCCCCATACGAGATAAGCTATTCAGTCTCAAACGATTCATCACTTTGCTGTTTGGTGTTTCTTTTGCAATCTGGTACAAGTGACGCCCTGTTGAATAGAGGGTGGAATTCAAGGAAGATGCAGCAGCTGTCAGTACGACAAAATTAATCAATCCTGCTGCCCACTTGATTCCTACCATCTGAAAGACCGTTACAAACGGTGACTTATTGACAGGAAGCTGTTGCCAAGGGAAAATAGCCATAATCGCCAACAAAGCTCCTACATAAAAGATTACAATCCGGATTGGAATTTCTTTAATAGCTTTTGGCAATACTTGTCGGGGATTAGCTGTTTCAGAAGTAGTAATTCCAACAAATTCGATTGCTTGGTAAGCAAAGAAGACCATTTGGAAGGCCATGACGAACTTGACCCAACCATTTGGAAACATTTGAAAACCATTGGTAATGTTACTTAAGCTAGCGTGTCCAGCTGGTGTTTCAAAATTCGTCGTCACCATAAAGATTCCTGTTGCGATCAAGGCTAAAATCGTGACAATCTTGATCATTCCAAACCAGAATTCAACCTCTCCAAAAACCTTCACAGCGATCAAGTTTACACAACTTAAGAGCGCTAAAAAGATAATTTGAATCTGCCAGGCTGGCCAATTTGGAAACCAAAGCTGGACATAGTTGGAAACAGCGGTGATCTCTGCCATTCCCAAAAATACCAAGGAGACCCAATAGGACCATCCTGAAAAATAACCCCAACCTTTTCCTATATACTTGGTGATAAAGTTGATAAAGGTGTGTTGATCAGGGTCCATATAGAGCATTTCTCCGATCGCCCGCATCATCAAGTACATGAAGGCGCCAGTCAGCATATAGACTAAAATAATAGAGGGCCCTGTCAAAGAAAGGGAACGACCGGCTCCAAGAAAGAGTCCTGTCCCGATGGTTCCTGCAATAGCGATCAGCTGAACATGCCGATTTTGCAGACCACGAACCATCCCATTTTCGGTTTCTTCACCAGGATGATGTTTTTTTGACATATAATTACTCCAATTCTTTTTCTGTACATTTTCAGAAAAGTATACTTCAAATTTTCATACAATCTACTATACCATGTTTTTAAAAATTGGTCAATCTAGTGCAGAATATTCTGAATTTTATAGATTAAAAAGAGTGCTGGAGTCTCTTCCAGCACTCTTTTGCTTATGAATTAGGGTCATCGAGGCTACGGCCATGCAAACCTTTTTCACGTTGCACTTGGCGTAGTTTCTCAGGTGTTACATCGTTACCTTCTTCATCCACAATTTTGATCCCTTCGATGTGGTGACGAACCGAACGACGATAACCTTCAATGTATTCTTCACGAAGTTTTGCTTGTTCCACTGCTTCTTCAGGAGTCAAACCTTCTGTTTTTTTCTTTTTAGCAAGCTCATTGATTCGAGCGATTTTTTCAGGTGTCATAATAAGACCTACTTTCTACCTGTCATCAGGTCATTATTTTGTGTTCAATTGATTAAAGGCTGCAACAGCGTTGGCTTTCGCTACAAGACCTGCAAGAAGGGCCAAACGGTTGTTTTTAACAGCCTCATCTTCTGCCATAACCATGGTATTGTCAAAGAAAGCATCGATGACTGGGCTAAGGGCAAAGAGTTGAGCCAATTTGTCGCTAGCTGAACCTGTCAATTCAAGCTCTTCAATTGCTTTAGCAAGGGCTTTTTCTTGATCGTTTTCAAAGAGACTAGCGTCGACTGCTACTGAAGCATCTGCTTTTTCTGCCAAGTTGAAAGCACGTGAGAGGGATTCAACAGCTGCCTTATAACCATCCGTCTTAGCAGCTTCTGAAAGAGCTTCAGCTGCTTCCAGCATATCTGCTACGACAAAGTTTGAACCAGCAAGAACAGCTTCTTTGATATCTTTTGGTGTGCGTCCCATCATCTTGTCCACACGCGCCTTGATGAAATTGAGCACTTCTGCTTGATTGTCATAAGAAAGACTAGCAAATGAAAGTCCGTAAAGACTGTCGATTAACTCATCCATCGGGATGTACCAACCAAAGGCATCCAAGATACGAACAATTCCTTGTGTTGCACGACGAAGCGCATACGGGTCATTGGAACCAGACGGAATCAAACCGACTGAGAAAAAGGAAAGGAGGGTATCCAATTTATCTGCAAGCGCAAGGATAGCACCAACCTTAGTCTCTGGAAGGGCTCCATCTGCTGCATCAGGAAGGTAGTGCTCACGGATAGCTGTCGCTACTGCAGGATCCTCACCAGCAAGGAGGGCGTATTTTTCACCCATGATTCCTTGCAATTCATCGAACTCTCCGACCATACCAGTCAAGAGGTCAAATTTGTAGATTTCAGCTGCACGCGCTACGGCTGCCCTTTCTTCAGCAGTCAAACCAGCTTGTTCAGCTAATGATGCTGCAATGACACCGGCACGAGCCATGTGTTCTGAGAGAGAACCGATTTTTTCATGGAAAGTCACGTTAGCCAATTTAGCAACCAGGTCTTCAATCTTGAGTTTTTGGTCTTCACGCCAGAAGAATTCACCATCTTCGAGACGTGCCACCAATACTTTTTCATTTCCTCGGATAACATTTTCCAAGTGCTCAGCATTCCCATTACGAACTGAGATGAAGTTTGGTTTTAGCCGACCATCAAGGTCACGTACAACAAAGTACCGTTGGTGGGTTTCCATTGAGGTCACCAAGACTTCTTCTGGAACGTCCAAATATTTAGTGTCAAAACTTCCCATAAAGGCAGTTGGATATTCGACCAAGTTCAAGACTTCGTTCAAAAGTCCTTCTTCGATTTGGACTTGAACACCTTGTTCTGCTTCGATAGCTTTGATTTGCTCACGAATCATGTTTTCACGTTCTTTGCTATCCGCAATCACGTAAACAGTACGAAGGTCTTCTTCATAAGAATCCGCATTGGTAATTTCCACTTCATGTCCAAGGAAACGATGTCCACGACTCACACGACCTGAATGGATATCCAAGAAGTCGAGGTCAAGCGCTTCATCACCCAAAAGGACAATCAAGGTATGAACTGGGCGAATGTATTCAAAGGTGTTGTTAGCCCAGTGCATGCTGACAGGGAAGGTCAATGAAGCAAGTACTTCTGGAACGCCAGCCAATACTTCTTTAGCAGGTTTTCCAGCTTCATGTTTCGTCACGTAAACGTATTCTTCACCCTTAACTTCACGGAATTCGATGTCATCTACAGTCAAGCCTTTTCCACGGACAAAGCCTTGCGCTGCTTTTGAGAAGTTTCCATCAGCATCCAAGGCGATTTTCTTAGAAGGTCCTTTAAAATCTTCAGTCAAATCCGATTGTTGATCCGCTAAACCAATCACACGAACTGCCAAACGGCGTGGTGTTGAGAAGGTTTGAATGCTTTCGTATGAAAGGCGATTGTTATCCAAGAAGGCTGCCATTTTCTCACCGAGTTGTTTTTCACTTGGTGTGACAACGTAGGCTGGCAACTCTTCAAGTCCAAGTTCTACTAGTAAGTTTTTTGTCATGTTTCTTCCTTTACAAATTTCTTTTTTTGATAGGCACCTTAGGTACTGGGGACGTTGCTAACTAACTTTGTGAGGCTGTAAGGAAATCTCATGTCTCCTTGACAGCGATTTCCAACAGTCTCATCAAAGTGGATTTAGCCAACTGATTTTTGAACCTAACGTTTCAAAAATCCCCATATACCAGTACGGCGGCGCCTATCCCTTTAGCAAGTCTTCGACTTGCCTCTGGGTAGTCATGTGGGCTCACTTTGTTTGCCCATTTCCATTCTTGTAACGCTTATTATTCTTCCTCTTCTGCTAGGAGTTTGGCGCGTGTGGCTTCGTCAAGGAGTGGGTAACCAAGTTTCTTACGTTCTGCAACGAAGGTCTTAGCTACGACACGGGCCAAGTTACGGATGCGGGCAATGTAACCGGCACGTTCTGTAACGGATACTGCTCCACGAGCATCTAGCAAGTTAAAAGTATGTGAACATTTCAAAACGTAGTCATAGGCAGGGTGAACAAGACCCAATTCCAAGGCACGTCCTGCTTCTTTTTCAAATTTTTCGAAGTTTTCAAGAAGCATATCTTGGTCAGAAACTTCAAAGCTGTATTTTGAGTGTTCGTATTCTGGTTGAAGGAAGATTTCTCCGTATTTAACGCCTGGAGCCCACTCAATATCGTAAACAGAATCTACTTCTTGGATGTAAGAAGCCAAACGTTCCAAACCGTAAGTGACCTCAGAAGTTACTGGACCAGTTGCCAATCCACCAACTTGTTGGAAATAGGTGAACTGAGTGATTTCCATACCGTCCAACCAAACTTCCCAACCAAGACCAGCTGAACCAGTTGATGGGTTTTCCCAGTTATCTTCAACGAAACGGATATCGTGTTCCAAAGGATCGATACCCAATTTTTCCAATGACTCAAGGTAAAGTTCTTGGATGTTTGATGGAGATGGTTTCATAACTACTTGGAATTGGTGGTGTTGGTAAAGACGGTTTGGGTTTTCCCCATAACGACCATCAGCTGGACGACGAGATGGCTCTACATAAGCCGCATTCCATGGTTCAGGACCAATGGCACGAAGGAAGGTGTAAGGACTCATGGTTCCCGCACCTTTTTCATTATCGTAAGCCTGCATGAGCATACAACCCTGGTCATTCCAGTATTGTTGCAAAGTCAAAATAATTTCTTGGAAGGTTAGTTTTTTTGACATCTTCTTCTCCTTTTTATAAATTCTTGCGACATGAGTCCGCCTCGTCGATTTTACGAAGCAAGACGAGTTAGTACTGCGTCTAGCTCAGGCACCAGGGTGCCTGAGCGTGGGGCAGTCCGACTGTAAGGAGGTCTCTGCCACTAACGCAGTGGAAAGTCAATTTTTTAGACATGTTTTACTCCTTATTCATAAAGTTTCTTGTGACTCAGGATGCAAAAAGAACCGTGTCTCTGCTCCTAAGTCGTTTGACCTAGGGGCGTCAGAAACGCGGTTCCACCCTAATTTATTACTTCATTTTATTTTACTTTACTCAGCTTTTACTGAGAGAAAGTGCCACTTGCTTACTTTGCTCTACTTGGCTCTCACTATCCCAAGCTCGCTAGAAAAACGCCGTAAGCCCTTCTTTCTTGACTAGTATTATAGCAAATTTTTAGGTACTTGTAAATAAAAATCCATCTGAAACAAATGTTTCAGATGGATTTTAGGCTAACAAACTATCTTATATCAATTATGGACGTCTTGCAGCTTTTGGTTTTTTACCATGAAGTTTTTTCTTGGCATTCTTCAAGGCTGTCAAGGCATCTTTCACATCTTGTTGGCTTGCTGCTGGATTTGAAAGGATGGTTTGTGCATCCTTGAAGGCTGCTAGGTAAGCTTCTTTTTCTTCATTTCCAGCATAGATGAATTTAGCATTCTTTTCTTGGAACTTCAATTCTTCCTTGATGTATTTTTCAAAGCTTGAAAAATCAGTTGCTTTCCCGTTTAATTTTCCTTCCGCACGGCTAAGCTCAGCAAGTGCTTGATTGATTTGTTCTTGTTTCACAGTTGGATCAACTGCAAGCAAGGCTACTGTTTGGAAAGCGCGGTCGTAGTCGCGACGTACTTTTTCTTTGGCATTGGCATAACGACCAGTTTTAGTCGTAGCATCGTAAGCCTGCATGGCTTCTTTCAAGGCCGCAACGTTTGAATCTTTCCCATCCAAAGCTTGGCTAGCAGCTTCAAGACTAGCTAGAGCTTGGTTGACTTGCTCTTGACTAACCTTGTTGGTCAAGGCTACTTGGGCCGCTTGTAAGGCTTGATCATAGGCTTCCTTCTTATCCGCACTCGCATTGAAGTATTGAGCTGTCTTTGTAATATCTGCTTGGTTGTTTAAAGCAGCCAAGAGATCCACTTTCGAGATCACTCCAATACGATAATTGTTGTTGCGCCCTGCGACAACTGAGATCACTGGTGCTTCCTCAGTTAGTTCATAGCCTGTAGGAAGAGTTGCAACCAAGGTATATTGACCAGTTGCGACAGATTTACCAAAGCCATTTTTACCATATTTTTCAGCAGGCAAGACAAAGTTTTCACCATCTGCCCCTTTCAATACGATCGTAGCTGCTTTTGAAACCGGTTGATCAAAGCTGATGCTAACTGGTGCATATTCTAAAGTATTGGCAAGGAAAGCGATCGTTTGGAAACTATTATCTTCTGTCAAATCAAATTCTTGCGTTAAGCCGCTGACAAATTTCACTTCTGTACGATCATACGTAAAGATTTCTGCAGTGTAATGACCAAAGTTCAAGAAGTTAATATCTTTTGTCTTATCAACTGACACGTATTGGCCATTGCTATCTTTGATTCGGTAAACATACATAGTATCCAAATCTTTGTTCGTTTTAGCGTCACGAACTGCGATTTGAACCCGACCACTATTTTGATCCCGAACTAAATCAGCTAGTGAAACATAATCTACGTTCCCCGCAAAATCTTCTACATAGTAGTAGATATTCTTCTTATCGATGTTTTCAGGAAGATCGAAGCTACCATCTGCATTGGCCTTGATCACATGGTAATTTTCAAGCGCACGTGTGCCATTCTTATCTTCACTGGTTTGGACCATTGTCCCCTGATCATCAAATGGAGTCACATAGACGAGTTTTTCAGTTAAGATACCACCATCGCCAACATCTTTGGCTTTACGTGATACAAACTGTTGTGCTCCGTCTTTAAAGCGAATATAGCCAGATGTAATCACTGGTTTTTGAGTATCAACCCGAACCTTGAAAGTCGTTGATTGCTCCTCAGCTCCAGGAACCATTGGGGTGTAACGGATGACATAATCATATAGACCATCTGCTACCGCATTCCCATTCGCATCAATACCATTCCAGGCAGTATTAGCTAGCGTATAGCTTCGTGGGTTCTTTTGGTCACCGTTGAAGAAGTTCTTACGATGGTCAGATGGAGTTCCTTCCCACAATGGATTTTTATGTTCCGTATCACTTGCTGCATAAACAGTTGCACGAAGGTTTTCAATGTTTCTAAGGGCAACTGTCTTGTATTCGACGAAATCTTTATTTCCATCTTCATTTGGTGAAATGGCAATGCGAACATTTCCGTTTTCATCTAGTTGAAGGGTATGAGTTCCTTCTGCATTTTCGTCAATACCAAGGACTGTAATCCGACGACCGTCTCGTTTTCCTTGAGTGAGAAGGAAGTCATTTTGCTGAGTGACGAGTGCAGAAACATTCGCACTAGAAGAGATATTCAAATCTTTTGGAATATGGTAGTAGAATCCATCTTTTCCTTCGCGAACCAAATCATAGACTGGCTTTTCAACAGCGGGAAGATTTTGGAATTCTCCCTTGAAGCCCATAAATGGCAAGCTGACCACATCTCCATCATCTGCCGGATCTACAAAGCGAACAAATCCTTCAAGGAAATAGCCGTTTGGCATTTCTTTGCTCAATTCTTCTGTGAATTTACTTGTATCGACTTTCACCGTAACTGTTTCAGAACTATGAGCTTTCACAGTTACTTCAGGCCAAGCAGTTTCTGTTAATTTACGTGGACGAAGGGTAAATTTACCATCTTTCACTTCATCTGTGTCAGTATTCACCAACATTTTCAAGGTACGATCGGTATCTGAAATATTGTGGACAGTGACATCAAAGGTAAAGCTATCTCCAACATTTCCAAGAGTGACACTTGGATAGTTGTTTTCACCAGTCACATACAAGTCTGTTGAAACAGCCGCTGCTGTGTCGACAACCCCTGCTCCTTGTTGGCGTGGAGACGTATAGACACCGGTTTCTTTGTTAACATGTGGTTTAGCCGTAGACATAATCAAGGCTTTGACAGTTGCAGAAACTTGTTCAGGAGTCAATTCTGGATGGTTCTTCACAAGGTATTCTTTAACCAAGGCTGCAACACCTGCTACGTGAGGTGAGGCCATACTAGTACCACTCATATCCCCGTAGGTATTGTCATTCAAAGAAGAGAAGATATTCCCACCAGGTGCTGTGACATCTGGTTTCAACTGACCATCTGTTGTCACACCCCAGCTTGAGAAATCAGACAATTGGTCTGCTTCTGGAGATGGACGGTTAGCCATGGTATTGTTAAAGACAACTTTGTAAGATCCAGCTTTAAGAGCTTCCCCATAGCGTTTTGAAATGAAGACAGATGGAATTTTCTTAGCATCTCCATCAATTGCCATTCCAAGATTAGATCCTTCTACATTATTGTAAACCATGGCCCCTACTGCACCATGATGGAGGGCATTGGCAATCTTTTCTGAGAATGGAATTTCCCCGCGTTGGATAAGCGCCAATTTACCGGTAAGATCTAGATCTTTGAAATCATCTTCTTTCCCAAGACCAACAGATACATACTCATATTCTTTGCCTTTTTCAAAATCAGCATCTGCAGCAGATTTACTGTAATCAAATTTTCCGTTATCCGCTTCTGCATTGCCTTCCAAACCTTTGACTTCAAAAACTTCTGTTGTAATGATGTTGTTATTGATAGAAGCAACAGAGATAGAGTCCTCTACCGTTGATGGATTTCCAACCAAACCGTAATCTGGATTTTCTGCAGCTGGTCTTGAATAACCATTCCCAAAAGTATTGCTATTTCCTGCAGAAATTAAGACAGATACGCCTTTAGCGCGCGCTCGTTTAATGGCATCTACAATATCTGAATCCGCATTGACCGTAGAACCAGTCGTAGAGCCAAGACTCATGTTGATAGTATCTGCACCAAGAGCTACAGCATCATCAATTGCTTTTACATAAAGAGCAGATCCTGTTGTTTTTTGACGATCTGAAAAGACACGCATAAACATAACTTGCGCTTCTGGTGCTACACCATAGATCTTTTCACCGTTTCCTGCTTCTTTATCAGGATTCCCTGTTGCAATCCCTGTAACGTGCATCCCGTGAGAATCTCTTTCGGCCTCTTTGATATTGTCGGTACCATCAAAGTAGTCATAAGCGTAGACAACCTTGTCGTTGTACCATTTACCATAATCAATTCCTGCCGCTTTCTTAGCAGCTTCGATTTCTCCTTGGTTTTTAAACTTAGCTTTTGAAGGATCGGTAATCCGAAGAACCTCGTGGTTCACATCCAAGCCAGAGTCGATAACGGCGACAACCATCCCTTCCCCTTTATAACCTTGCTTCCAGGTTTGGGGAACAGTAATAATTTCGTCACTTTCGATGCTTTGAGGTTTTTCAGCTGCCTCATGGCGATTCGTTGTTTCTGAACTTGTCGCAGTAGCCACTGCTGTTGCTTTTTCTACAGGTTTTTCCGCTACTTCCGGTTTTGTTTCTGGAACAGTAGCTGCCTCTTTCGGAGCTTCTGTTTTTTCAACAAGAGCTGCTTCTGTTGCATTCGTTGTCTTTGCAGCAACTGTTGCTTCTTTTGCAACTTCTACTTTCTCACTAGCAACTGCTGTACTTGCTTCTGTTGCTTGTGAATGCTCTTCTTCAGCAGGTGCCTGTTGAGTAGTGGCTACAAGCTGTGTTCCAGCACTCGTTTGGCTGGCCGCTTGTTCTTCAGCACTCGCTTGTGCAGATCCAAATACCAAAACAGCCCCTAATAAAACTGAGGCTACACCAAATTTGTATTTTCTTAATGAAAAACGTTCTTGTCTATTCATAGAAACTCCCCTTTTATTTTAATAGTAACTATTATAACGCAAAATTATCTGAAAATTCATTCAAAAAACAAATTATAACACAAATGTAACATTCACGAATGTTACTAACTATTAATTTATTTTCGTTCGGAAAAATGTAAATTAGTATGGGAAGGTATTATAGAACATCTGTTTTTGTTGGAGTTTTAAAATTATTTAATCATTGAAAGGATTTTAAAAACCGAGAACGAAACTGTCCTCGGTTTTCATTAATGAATAGATATTCTTTCTTAAAAATCCTTG
>NZ_JVEE01000017.1 GCF_001073155.1 Streptococcus parasanguinis | reverse complement strand
TTTAAAGGCTTTTAAAGTATTAATAGAAATTAATAGAAAGCATTTTTGAAATATGCTAAAATAATACCATTGGAGGATTAATCGAAATGGTAAAACAACGTAATGAAATTGATGAAAAATACCAATGGGATTTGTCGACAATTTTTGCGACAGATCAAGCTTGGGAAGAAGAAGCAGCAAGCTTAGCTACAGATATTAAAGCAGCAAGCCACTATGCTGGCCATTTGTTGGATTCAGCGCAAACACTGTTGGATACAACCAATGCATATTTGGAATTGAGTCGTCGTTTAGAAAAGGTCTACGTCTATGCCCATATGAAAAATGACCAAGACACACGAGTGGCTAAATACCAAGAGTACCAATCAAAAGGGATGTCTCTTTATAGCTTGTTAGGTGAAACCTTTGCCTTCTATGAGCCTGAATTCATGGCCATTACGGATGAGCAATACAAGGCCTTTGTGAGTGAAGTTCCAGCCTTGGAACAATATGGTCATTATTTTGATCGTTTGCTAGAGAAAAAAGAACATGTCTTGTCTCAAAAAGAAGAGGAATTACTTGCAGGAGCTGGTGAGATCTTTGCGGCTGGGGGTGAAACCTTTGAAATCTTGGACAATGCAGATATTGTTTTCCCAACTGTGCATGATGACAAGGGCGAAGAGGTTCAATTAACCCATGGAAACTATATTTCTTTGGTAGAATCAAAAGATCGTGCCGTTCGTAAAGAAGCTTACGAAGGCCTCTACAAGGTTTATGAACAGTACCAACATACCTATGCTAAAACCTTGCAAACCAATGTGAAAGTTCACAACTTTAATGCCAAAGTTCGCAAATTCTCATCTGCCCGTGAAGCGGCCCTTTCTGAAAACTTTGTACCAGAAAGTGTTTATGATAGCTTGGTGGCAGCGGTCAACAAACACTTGCCACTCTTGCAACGCTATGTGCAATTGCGTTCAAAAATTCTAGGAATCTCAGACTTGAAGATGTACGATATGTATACGCCATTATCCGATACAGACTACAAGTTTACCTATGAAGAATCGTTGGCCAAAGCAGAAGAAGTCTTGGCTGTTTTGGGTGAGGACTACCTTTCTCGTGTGAAACGTGCCTTTAGCGAACGGTGGATTGATGTGCATGTCAACCAAGGAAAACGCTCAGGTGCCTATTCAGGTGGTTCTTATGATACCAATGCCTTCATGTTGTTGAACTGGCAAGATACATTGGATAATCTCTTCACCTTGGTGCATGAAACTGGTCACAGTATGCATTCTAGCTATACCCGTGAAACCCAGCCTTATGTCTATGGGGACTATTCCATCTTCCTTGCCGAAATCGCCTCTACAACTAATGAAAATATCCTGACCGAACGTCTGTTAGAAGAAGTAGAAGACGATGCAACTCGTTTTGCTATTTTGAATCACTTCTTGGATGGCTTCCGTGGAACCGTCTTCCGTCAAACGCAGTTTGCTGAATTTGAGCATGCCATCCATAAAGCAGACCAAGAAGGTACCGTTTTGACTAGTGAGTTCTTGAACAACCTTTATGCAGAGCTCAATGAAAAATACTATGGTCTTTCAAAAGAAGACAACCCTGAGATCCAATATGAATGGGCTCGGATTCCTCACTTCTACTATAACTACTATGTCTTCCAATATTCAACAGGTTTTGCAGCAGCTTCAGCCTTAGCTGAAAAGATTGTTCATGGAACACAAGAAGATCGTGATAAATATATCGACTACTTGAAAGCTGGAAATTCTGATTATCCACTCAATGTCATCCGCAAAGCAGGTGTGGATATGGAAAAAGAAGACTACTTGGACGCAGCCTTTGCGGTCTTTGAACGTCGGTTGAATGAATTTGAAGCCCTAGTAGAAAAATTAGGACTCGCATAAGATGGTAGAGTCTTATAGTAAAAATGCCAACCACAATATGCGCCGGCCAGTGGTTAAAGACGAGATCGTTGACTTTATGCGCACGCGTCAAAAACCGGTAGCAGGTGCCTTGGAGGAGTTAGAAGCATTCGCCCGCAAGGAAAATATTCCGATTATTCCGCATGAAACGGTAGCTTACTTTAGACTACTCCTGCAAGCCCTACAACCAAAGAAAATCCTGGAAATTGGGACAGCAATTGGATTTTCAGCGCTCTTAATGGCTGAAAATGCTCCCGATGCACAAATTACCACTATTGATCGGAATGAAGAGATGATTGGCTTTGCCAAGGAAAATCTGGCTAAATACGATCAGAGAAAACAAATCACCTTGCTTGAAGGAGATGCAGTAGATGTCTTGCAGGATTTAACAGAGACCTATGACTTTGTCTTTATGGACTCTGCTAAGTCTAAGTACATCGTCTTTTTGCCACGAATTCTCGAACTCTTAGAGGTTGGGGGAGTCGTGGTATTGGATGATATTTTCCAAGGAGGAGATGTTGCCAAGGACATCATGGAAGTGCGTCGTGGGCAACGAACCATTTACCGGGGGCTTCAGAACCTCTTTCATGCGACTCTCAATCATCCAGATTTGACCGCTAGTTTGGTGCCACTTGGAGATGGTATTTTGATGATTCGGAAAAATACAGAGACTGTAACCTTGCCAGATCCTAGCTCTTTTTAGGTAAATTTAAGGTATTCTCTCTAATTTGTGGTAAAATAGAAGAAGTTTAAAAAGGAACGGAGAATAATTTTCATGAAGAAAAAACTTGTAGCAGGTGCTGTGACCTTGCTATCAGTCGTAACACTAGCAGCGTGTGCCAATGGCACAAACAAAGATATCGTGACCATGAAAGGGGACACGATTACAGTTTCTGATTTCTATAATGAAATCAAAAACAACCAAGGTGCTCAACAAGTTCTTTTCCAAATGACCATCAATAAAGTCTTTGAAAAAGAATATGGATCAAAAGTTTCTGATAAAGAAGTCGATAAAGAATTGGCTAAACAAAAGAAACAATTAGGCAAGCAATTCGATGCTTACTTGGCGCAACAAGGCTTGACGGAAGAAACAGCGAAGAAACAAATCCGTAGCAATATGTTGTTGGAATATGCAGTCAACCAAGCTGCTAAGAAAGATATCAAAGAGTCTGACTACAAGGCGGCTTTTGAATCTTACACACCAGAAGTAACAGCACAAATTATCAAGTTAGATTCAGAAGATAAAGCAAAAGAAGTGTTGGAAGCAGCTAAAGCGGAAGGTGCAGACTTTGCCCAAATCGCCAAAGACAATTCAACAGATACTGCTACAAAAGACAAAGGTGGCGAAGTCAAGTTTGATTCAGGAACAGCAGATATTCCATCTCAAGTCAAAGAAGCTGCCTTTAAGTTGGATGAAAATGGGATTTCAGATGTGATCACAGTTTCAGCAGGTCAAAACTATTCTGCTAGCTACTATATTGTCAAATTGAATAAGAAGACAGAAAAAGGCTCTGACTGGAAGAAATACGAAAAACGTTTGAAAGAGATCATTGTTGATGGTCGTAAGCAAGATACCAACTACATCCGTAGCATTATTGCAAAAGCGATGACCAATGCCAATATCAAGGTCAAAGATGATGCCTTCAAATCAACATTTAACCAATATTTGCAAAATATCGGTGTTCAAACGAGCGATAGCAGCTCATCATCTAAAAAATAGTTGACGGTTCCTTTTGGAACTTGTATAATGAAATAGTTGAGAATAAATCATTGTTACTCGGAATCAGAGAAGTGGCGGGGGTGCGAGCCATGGAAGGGAAATGATTTTGCTACTCGGCTGAGACAATTGCATATAAAATGAAGAATGACAAGTTCATTGAATGAAGGTGGTACCGCGGTTTTTCGCCCTTCGTTTAGTGGCTTGTCTTTTGTTTATGGGCAGTTGTCTGGAGCTTTTTAAAGGAGATCAAAAGATGCGAACCTATCAAGTGAAACAAAAATTTCGATTGGGTGGCGAGCGGTTCGATATCAAAGATGAGTTGGGAAATGTTGAATACCAGGTTGAGGGATCTTTTCTTAAGATTCCCAAGACTTTTACCATCTATGATAAGAATGGACAAGAAGTGAGCCACATTACAAAAAAAACAATCAGCCTTCTTCCTAAGTTTGTGGTTGAGTTGAAGGATGGGGATCGCTTTTTCATCCATAAAAAACTGACGCTCTTCAGGGATAAATACGATATCGAAGATTTGGGACTGCGGGTACAAGGAAATATCTGGGACCTAGAATTCAAATTATTCGATGATCGGGATCAAATTGTCGCTGAGATTAGCAAAGAACTCTTTCATCTAACCTCTACCTATCAAGTATCGGTTTATGAGGATGAATACGCTGATTTAGTCATCTCACTGTGTGTCGCCATCGATTATGTCGAAATGTTAGAAGCTAGCGCAAATTAATCTTAAAAAATTAGGAGAAAAATATGAAACAATTATCTAGTGCACAAGTCCGTCAAATGTGGCTTGATTTCTGGGCAAGCAAAGGTCACTCTGTAGAACCATCTGTTAGCTTGGTTCCTGTAAATGACCCAACCCTTTTGTGGATCAACTCAGGGGTTGCCACTCTTAAGAAATACTTCGATGGAACTATCAAACCTGAAAACCCACGGATTACCAATGCTCAAAAAGCCATTCGTACCAACGATATCGAAAACGTAGGGAAAACTGCCCGTCACCATACCATGTTTGAAATGTTGGGGAACTTCTCTATCGGAGATTACTTCCGTGATGAAGCCATTACGTGGGCTTATGAGCTTTTGACAAGTCCTGAATGGTTTGATTTCCCTAAAGACAAACTTTACATGACCTATTACCCTGATGACAAGGATTCATACAACCGTTGGATCGCTGTTGGGGTAGATCCAAGTCACTTGATCCCAATCGAAGACAACTTCTGGGAAATCGGTGCGGGACCTTCTGGACCAGATACAGAAATCTTCTTTGACCGTGGAGAAGCCTTTGACCCTGAAAATATCGGTCTTCGTCTGCTTGCAGAAGATATCGAAAACGACCGTTACATCGAAATTTGGAACATTGTCTTGTCACAATTTAACGCTGACCCTGCTGTTCCTCGTAGCGAATACAAGGAATTGCCACACAAGAACATTGATACGGGCGCAGGTTTGGAACGTTTGGTAGCCGTTATTCAAGGGGCGAAGACTAACTTTGAAACAGACCTCTTCATGCCAATCATTCGTGAAGTGGAAAAGATGTCTGGTAAAACCTATGATCCAGATGGAGACAATATGAGCTTCAAGGTGATTGCTGACCACATCCGTTCGCTTTCATTTGCGATTGGAGATGGGGCTCTTCCAGGTAATGAAGGACGCGGTTACGTTCTTCGTCGTCTCCTCCGTCGTGCTTCCATGCATGGTCAAAAATTGGGGATTGAAGGAACCTTCTTGTATAAATTGGTTCCAACTGTTGGGAAGATCATGGAAAGCTACTACCCAGAAGTACTTGAAAAACAAGACTTTATCGAAAAAATTATCAAGAGTGAAGAAGAATCATTTGCTCGTACCTTGAACTCTGGTCAACACTTTGCCCAAACCATCGTTGAAGACTTGAAAGCTAAAGGTCAAACAGTGATTGCTGGTCAAGATGTCTTCAAACTTTATGATACATACGGATTCCCTGTAGAATTGACAGAAGAAATCGCCGAAGAAGCTGGAATGACAGTCGATCGTGAAGGTTTTGAAGCAGCTATGAAGGAACAACAAGAGCGTGCGCGTGCATCAGCTGTCAAAGGCGGATCTATGGGGATGCAAAATGAAACCCTTCAAAACATTACAGTTGAAAGTAGCTTCAACTACAATGCCAGCCAATTGCCTTCTAAGTTGGTGGCTATCGTAGCGGACAATGCTGAAGTAGAGGCTGTATCAGAAGGGACTGCATCATTGATCTTTGCAGAAACTCCATTCTACGCTGAAATGGGTGGACAAGTTGCGGACCATGGTCAAATCTTGGATGCTGCAGGAAACGTCGTAGCGACGGTGACAGATGTTCAAAAAGCACCAAATGGACAGCCACTCCATACTGTTGAAGTTCTTGCTCCTCTTGCCTTGAACCAAGAATACACTTTGGCGATCGATACCAATCGTCGTCATCGTGTCATGAAGAACCACACAGCAACTCACTTGCTCCATGCGGCTCTTCACAATATCCTTGGTAACCACGCAACCCAAGCGGGATCTCTCAATGAAGTAGAATTCCTTCGCTTTGACTTTACTCACTTCCAAGCCGTGACTCCAGAAGAATTGCGCGCTATTGAACAACAAGTCAATGAAAAGATTTGGGAAGCGATCGCAGTCGAAACGATTGAAACAGATATCGATACTGCTAAAGAAATGGGAGCCATGGCCCTCTTTGGTGAAAAATACGGTAAAGAAGTTCGTGTTGTCACTATTGGTGATTACTCTGTTGAGCTCTGTGGTGGTACTCACGTAGGCAATACTTCTGAAATTGGTCTCTTCAAGATTGTCAAAGAAGAAGGAATCGGATCAGGAACTCGTCGTATCTTAGCAGTAACTGGTAAGGAAGCCTTCGAAGCATACCGTGAACAAGAAGACGCACTGAAAGCAGTCGCAGCAACCTTGAAAGCACCTCAACTCAAGGAAGTCCCTCATAAGGTGGAAGGTCTTCAAGAACAACTCCGTCAATTGCAAAAAGAAAATGCAGAATTGAAGGAAAAAGCGGCAGCAGCTGCAGCAGGCGATGTCTTCAAGAATGTTCAAGAAGCAAACGGCCACCGTTACATTGCCAGCCAAGTTTCTGTATCAGATGCAGGTGCCCTTCGTACCTTTGCGGATAACTGGAAACAAAAAGATTACTCTGATGTGCTTGTTCTTGTCGCAGCCATCGGTGACAAGGTCAATGTCCTTGTAGCCAGCAAGACAAAAGAAGTCCATGCAGGTAATGTCATTAAAGAATTGGCTCCAATCGTCGATGGACGTGGTGGTGGTAAACCAGACATGGCCATGGCAGGAGGAAGCAACCAAGCGAAAATCCAAGAATTGTTGGATGCTGTAGCAGGTAAATTGTAATTATCGAAGAGGTTGGATGTTTGTTCAACCTCTTTTTTCAACAAAGAAGCAGAGCCAATTAGAAAAAGAATGCAACAAAAAAACCTTTCCGTTTGGAAAGGTTTTTGTCTTATAGTCCGTAATTGTAATCGTCATCCTGCATGGCTTCTACTTCACCGAGAAGGTAACCATTTCCGACTTGAGAGAAGAAGTCGTGGTTAGAGGTACCGGTTGAGATTCCGTTCATGACGATTGGGTTAACGTCATCTGCTGAGTCTGGGAAAAGCGGATCTTGTCCCAAGTTCATGAGGGCTTTATTGGCGTTGTATCGAAGGAAGGTCTTGACTTCCTCAGTCCAGCCCACACCATCATAGAGGCTCTCTGTGTAACCTTCTTCATTCTCATAGAGAGTGTAGAGCAGATCATACATCCACTCTTTGAGTTTTTCTTGTTCTTCTTCTGATAATTCGTTAAATCCAAGTTGGAACTTGTAGCCGATATAGGTTCCGTGAACTGATTCATCACGAATGATCAACTTGATGATTTCAGCTACGTTGGCCAATTTGTTGTTTCCAAGATAGTAGAGAGGTGTGAAGAAACCAGAGTAGAAGAGGAAGGTTTCAAGGAAGACGCTGGCAACTTTCTTTTCAAGAGGGGTCCCATTGAGGTAGATTTCGTTGATGATTTCTGCCTTCTTTTGAAGGAAAGGATTGGTGTTGGTCCATTCGAAAATCTCTTCGATTTCTGACTTGGTATTCAAAGTAGAAAAGATAGAAGAGTATGACTTAGCATGGACTGATTCCATAAATTGGATGTTGTTAAAGACAGCTTCTTCATGGGGAGTACGAATATCCGCACGAAGAGCCTGAACACCTGTTTCAGATTGCATGGTATCTAGAAGGGTTAATCCCCCAAAGACTTTACCAACTAGGTCTTTTTCTTTATTAGACAACTTTCTCCAGTCATCCAAGTCGTTTGACAAAGGGATACGTGTATCCAACCAGAATTGCTCTGTCAGTTTTTCCCAGGTCGATTTATCGATGACATCTTCGATTGCATTCCAGTTAATGGCTTTGTAGTATGTTTCCATTTGCATCACTTTCTTTTTCTATTCATTCAATCGTTACTATTCTACCATAAATTGATAGAATACCGCACAAAAAGTCGGCGAACCGACTTTTGATAGCTATCTAGGATAGCGGATTAGATGACACAGCTTTCACATTGGTTGGCGCCAACTTCTCCACCATCATCTGTAAAGGTACGGACGTAGTAGATAGACTTGATACCCTTGTTAAAGGCGTAGTTCCGAAGGATAGACAAGTCACGAGTGGTTTGTTTGTTTTCAGTTTTCCATTCGTAAAGACCCTTTGGAATATCGCTGCGCATAAAGAGAGTCAGTGAAAGACCTTGGTCTACATGCTCAGTTGCAGCAGCATAGACATCGATGACTTTTCGCATATCCATGTCGTAGGCAGAAGTGTAGTAAGGAATCGTTTCCGTTGACAATCCTGCTGCAGGGTAGTAGATCTTACCGATTTTCTTCTCTTGACGTTCTTCAATCCGTTGTGTAATTGGGTGGATAGAAGCAGATACGTCATTGATGTAGCTGATAGATCCATTTGGTGCGACAGCCAAGCGGTTTTGGTGGTAAAGACCATCTGCTTGAACTTTAGCACGCAGTTCTGCCCAATCCTCAGCACTTGGGATAAAGATATCTTTAAAGAGTTCTTTGACGCGATCAGATTTTGGTACAAATTCTCCAGTCATGTACTTATCAAAGTAAGTACCGTTGGCATAGTCTGATTTTTCAAAGTTGTGGAAGGTGACACCACGTTCGCGTGCAATGTTATTTGATTCTACGAGAGTCCAGTAGTTCATGAGCATGAAGTAGATACTTGTAAACTCAACAGACTCAGGTGATCCGTATTCGATCAATTGTTGGGCAAGGTAGCTGTGAAGTCCCATAGCTCCAAGTCCGAACGAATGCGCCAATTTATTTCCGTGGTCAATAGTTGGAACGGCTACGATATGAGAGCTATCTGTAACGAAGGTCAAAGCACGGACCATGGCACGAATCGAACGTCCAAAATCAGGTGAAGTCATCATGTTAACCACGTTGGTTGAACCAAGGTTACATGAGACGTCTGTTCCCATTTGGACAAATTCTTGGGCATCGTTGATCAAGCTTGGTTCTTGAACCTGGAGGATCTCTGAACACAAGTTACTCATGATGATTTTTCCATCAACAGGGTTTGCCCGGTTAGCAGTATCGATGTTGACTACATATGGATAGCCAGATTCTTGTTGCAATTTAGAAATTTCAGTTTCCAAATCACGTGCCTTAATTTTAGTCTTGCGGATATTTGGATTAGCAACCAACTCATCGTATTTTTCAGTGATGTCGATGTAGTTGAATGGTACTCCGTATTCACGTTCCACAGAGTATGGGCTGAAGAGGTACATTTCCTCATTCTTACGCGCTAACTCATAGAATTTGTCTGGCACGACGACACCAAGTGAAAGGGTCTTAACCCGAACCTTTTCATCGGCATTTTCTTTCTTAGTTGAAAGGAAGGCGATGATGTCTGGGTGGAAGACGTTGAGGTAAACCACCCCAGCCCCTTGGCGTTGTCCCAATTGGTTAGAGTAAGAGAAGCTATCTTCAAAGAGTTTCATAACAGGTACGACCCCAGAAGCGGCTCCTTCATACCCTTTGATTGGTGCTCCAGCTTCACGAAGGTTGCTGAGAGAAATCCCAACCCCACCACCGATACGAGACAGTTGAAGGGCAGAGTTGATGGAACGTCCGATCGCATTCATATCATCGGTTACTTGGATCAAGAAACATGATACCAATTCCCCACGGCGGGCACGTCCAGCGTTTAAGAAAGAAGGAGTAGCTGGTTGGTAGCGTTGGTGGATAATTTCGTTTGCGATGTCTCGCGCGATAGCTTCATTTCCATCAGCAAAATAGAGAGCATTGAAAAAGACACGGTCTTCCATGCTTTCAAGATAGTATTCTCCATCATTTGTTTTCAAAGCGTATTGGTTATAGAATTTGTAGGCCGCCATGAAGGACTTGAATTGGAAGTTTTGGTCTTTGATAAATTGGGCCAATTCCTCTAAAAATTCAGGACGGTATTTCTCGATAAAAGCTCTCTCAATGTAATTGTGCTCGAGAAGGTACTGAATCTTGTCTGTAATCGAGTCAAAGGCTTTAGTATTTGGTACAACATTTTCTTTAAAGAACGCATCCAAAGCTTCTTTATCTTTATGAAGCATGATTTGGCCGTTTACTGGACGGTTGATTTCATTGTTAAGACGAAAATACGTCACATCTTCAAGAGATTTTAATCCCATAATAATCCTTTTCTAGTTCAAAAAAATGAAGAGGAGAAGTCCTCTCTTTCCAAGTAAAAAGTCTAGTGTTAGGTTGCTAACGCTAGACCCTATTTAAGCAAAATACTGTGTTTATTAAGAAAGTTTCTTCAACTTAGCTGGTTGAAAACCAGAAAATACTTCATCCGGTGTTTGAATAACTGGAGCAGCATTGAAGCCAAGGTTCTTAACATGCTCTACAAATTCTGGCTGTTCGTCTAAGTTAATTTCGCGGTATTCCACATGATTGCTATCGAGGAATCGCTTGGTCATTTTGCATTGAACACAATTATTTTTTGAATAAATGGTTACCATTTCTTTTCCGTTCTCCTATCGAAATATAAATCTGTAAACAGTATAAACAAAATCCAGCAACTTGTCAACAAAATAAAACTAAATATTGTGCAAAGAGATGAAATGGAGTTTTTAAAGCACAATATATTGTGGTGAGCGAAAAGTGTGAAAATCGAAGAAATGGGATAAGAATAGGCTTTAAAGCATCTTTAATTAGTTATAATTTTTTGGTGAATCAATATCCTGTGGTTCAACAGCTTCTTTTCATTGAAAGCGGAGGAAAATGTTACTTATAATATAGTAGAAAATTGAAAAGATATTTTCTCTGTTCTTCAGGTGCTTCTTAAAATGTATCTAAATTGGGATTTTTCTCAGTCTTTTTCTGTAAGTCAGTGATAAAAATCTTGAAAAAAATTTCAAAAGATGATATAATACCAAATTGTAAGGGTTATCAAAAGGTAACTCAAAAACTATTTTTAAAAAGGAGAGTCAAACTATGGCTTCTAAAGATTTCCACATCGTGGCAGAAACAGGTATCCACGCACGTCCAGCAACTTTGTTGGTTCAAACTGCTAGCAAATTTGCTTCAGATATTACTCTTGAATACAAAGGTAAATCAGTTAACTTGAAATCAATCATGGGTGTTATGAGCCTTGGTGTTGGTCAAGGAGCAGACGTTGTAATCTCTGCAGAAGGTGCTGACGCTGATGATGCTATCGCAGCTATCTCAGAAACAATGACTAAAGAAGGATTGGCTTAAAATATGACAAAAATGCTAAAAGGAATTGCAGCATCTGACGGTGTTGCCGTTGCTAAGGCATATTTGCTCATTCAACCAGACTTATCATTTGAGACTGTTTCAGTCGAAGATACAAGTGCAGAAGAAGCTCGTTTGGATGCAGCTCTTGAAGCTTCACAAAACGAGCTTTCTCTTATTCGGGAGAATGCAGTAGCAAGCCTTGGTGAAGAAGCAGCGCAAGTTTTTGATGCGCATATGATGGTTCTGGCTGACCCTGAAATGATTGGTCAGATCAAAGAAACAATTCGTACGAAAAAAATCAATGCAGAAGCTGGCTTGAAAGAAGTCACTGACATGTTCATTGCGATCTTTGAAGGAATGGAAGACAATCCTTACATGCAAGAACGTGCAGCAGATATTCGTGACGTTACCAAACGTGTCCTTGCCAACTTGCTTGGTAAAAAATTGCCAAACCCTGCTTCTATCAATGAAGAAGCAATCGTGGTTGCGCATGACTTGACTCCATCTGATACAGCACAGTTGAACAAAAAGTATGTAAAAGCTTTTGTTACGAATATCGGTGGACGTACCAGTCACTCAGCTATCATGGCTCGTACACTTGAAATCGCAGCTGTTCTTGGTACAAATAACATCACAGAACTTGTCAAAGATGGCGATGTTTTGGCTGTTTCAGGGATCACTGGTGAAGTAGTGATCAACCCTACTGAAGAACAAATCGCAGAGTTCAAAGCAGCTGGTGAAGCTTATGCGAAACAAAAAGCTGAATGGGCTCTCCTTAAAGATGCGAAAACAGTGACTGCTGATGGAAAACACTTCGAGTTGGCTGCCAACATCGGTACACCTAAAGATGTTGAAGGTGTAAACGATAATGGTGCAGAAGCTGTTGGTCTCTATCGTACAGAATTCTTGTACATGGATTCTCAAGACTTCCCTACAGAAGATGACCAATACGAAGCTTACAAAGCTGTTCTTGAAGGTATGAACGGTAAACCTGTGGTTGTTCGTACAATGGATATCGGTGGGGATAAAGAACTTCCTTATTTCGACCTTCCTAAAGAAATGAACCCATTCTTAGGTTTCCGTGCTTTGCGTATTTCTATCTCTGAAACTGGTAACCAAATGTTCCGCACACAATTGCGTGCCTTGCTTCGTGCATCTGTTCACGGTAAATTGCGGATCATGTTCCCAATGGTTGCTTTGTTAACTGAGTTCCGTACAGCTAAGGGTATTCTTGAAGAAGAAAAGGCTAAATTGCTTGCGGAAGGTGTTGCTGTTGCAGACGATATCCAAGTAGGAATCATGATTGAAATCCCAGCTGCAGCAATGCTTGCGGATCAATTTGCTAAAGAAGTTGATTTCTTCTCAATTGGTACTAACGACTTAATCCAATACACAATGGCTGCTGACCGTATGAACGAGCAAGTATCATACCTTTACCAACCATATAACCCATCTATCCTTCGTTTGATCAACAACGTGATCAAAGCGGCTCACGCTGAAGGCAAATGGGCTGGTATGTGTGGTGAAATGGCCGGTGACCAAACTGCTGTTCCACTTCTTGTCGGAATGGGCTTGGATGAGTTCTCAATGTCAGCGACATCTGTCCTTCGTACACGTAGCTTGATGAAGAAACTCGACACAGCTAAAATGCAAGAATACGCTAACCGTGCTCTTACTGAATGTTCAACAATGGAAGAAGTTCTTGAACTTTCAAAAGAATACGTGAACGTAGACTAAGAATTCAACAAGACTAAGACAAATCTGTCTTAGTCTTTTTTTACATTGTTCATAAAAATGTTCATTTTATTCGTAATAAACTAGTTAGTAATAAAAATAGTGATTTAAATGTTCGGTTTTTGTTTGATTTTCCTCGTATATATAGTATAATCGTAAGTAAGATAAGGAGGATGACCAAGGAAGGATCGAAAAGGTTCGGGAAAGAAAATGGAAAAACTTTTCCTGATAATTTTACATGATTTTACAGGAATCAACTTGAAAATTAAGTGATTTTATAGTAGAATAATATCAAATAGAAAACGCTTTCAAAAAGCAAAGAGGTGAGTATATGGATAGAAGCACAGACTTATGGACATTTGGAAGAGGGGATAATTTCCATCTTCAAGAGTACTTAGGAGCTCACAAGGAAACAAGGGGAGAACAAGAAGGCTTTACCTTCCGTGTTTGGGCTCCCAATGCTCAGGCGGTGGATCTGATTGGTGATTTCACTGATTGGGAAGCTCGTAAAATTCCAATGGTTCGTAATGAAGGAGGCGTCTGGGAAGTCTTCTGTTCCGATGCAAAAGAGGGAGATATATACAAGTATTTGGTGACTCGACAAAATGGTCATCAGGTGCAAAAAATCGATCCTCTAGCGTTATGGATGGAAAAGAGACCCAATACAGGATCTATTATTAAGACCATTCCAGAGAAAAACTGGAAAGATGGTCTCTGGAGAGCACGCCGCAAAAAACTTGGTTTTAAGGAACGACCTGTTAATATTTATGAGGTTCACGCAGGATCGTGGAAACGTAATGAGGATCATAGTTCCTATACCTTCAAACAACTAAAAGATGAACTCATTCCGTATCTGGTAGAGATGAACTACACCCACGTGGAATTTATGCCAGTGATGGCCCATCCATTGGGCTTGAGTTGGGGCTATCAGCTTATGGGATATTTTGCACTCGAGCAGACTTATGGTAGCCCAGAAGAGTTTCAAGACTTCGTGGAAGAATGCCACCTCAACAATATCGGAGTGATTGTGGATTGGGTACCAGGACATTTCATTATCAATGATGATGCCTTGGCGTATTATGATGGAACACCAACCTTTGAATACCAGGATGAACATCGGGCCCATAACTATGGTTGGGGAGCTTTGAACTTCGACTTAGGAAAGAATCAAGTCCAGTCATTCTTGATTTCTAGTTTGAAGTTTTGGATTGATACCTATCATTTAGACGGGATTCGGGTCGATGCGGTGAGCAATATGCTCTATCTTGATTACGATAGCGGTCCATGGACACCAAATATTGATGGTGGAAACCTCAACTATGAAGGTGTTCATTTCCTTAGACGTTTGAATGCGATTATCAAGAACGAACACCCAGATGTCATGATGATTGCAGAAGAAAGTTCTGCTGGTCAAAAGATCACGGGTCCTGAAGAAGAAGGTGGACTTGGCTTTGACTATAAATGGAATATGGGTTGGATGAATGATATCCTTCGATTCTACGAAGAAGATCCCATCTACCGGAAATTTGACTTTAACCTGGTAACCTTTAGTTTCATGTATGCATTTTCTGAAAACTTCTTACTACCATTTTCACACGATGAAGTGGTGCATGGTAAGAAGAGTTTGATGCATAAGATGTGGGGAGATCGTTACAATCAATTTGCTGGACTCCGTAACCTCTTGACCTATCAGATCTGTCATCCAGGTAAGAAATTACTCTTTATGGGTTCAGAATTTGGCCAGTTTTTGGAATGGAAGTCAGAAGAGCAACTGGAATGGGGCAATCTAGAGGATGAAATGAATGCTAAGATGCGTCGTTTCACTTCTCAGCTCAATCATTTCTACAAAGAACACAAGGAATTGTGGGAGATTGATGATAGCTTTGATGGCTTAGAGATTATTGATGCAGATAACCGGGATCAGAGCGTTTTGTCTATGGCTCGGAAAAATCGTAAAGGAGATATTCTGGTGTGCGTCTTTAATATGGCACCAGTAGAACGCAAGGACTTTACGATTGGTGTGCCTGTATCAGCTGTCTATGAAGAAATTTGGAATACAGAATTAGAAGAATGGGGAGGTGTCTGGAAAGAGCACAATCCGACAGTTCAGTCTCAAGATGGACTGTGGAAGGATTATGAACAAACTTTGACCTTTACTTTGCCGGCTTTAGGGGCTAGCATTTGGAAGGTGAAACGGAAGGTTCGCAAAACGAAATCTAAAACATCAGATAAAAAATGATGATCGGTTGACTCTAAGGGAGTCCAAGCTTTAAAAAGAGGAAGTAGTCAATGAAGAATGAAATGCTCGCTTTAATTCTTGCCGGTGGGCAAGGAACACGTCTTGGAAAATTAACCAAAAACATCGCGAAACCTGCGGTTCAATTTGGTGGGCGCTATCGGATTATCGATTTTGCTCTCTCAAACTGTGCCAACTCAGGAATTCACAATGTTGGTGTGATTACACAGTATCAACCACTTGCCCTTAACAGCCATATTGGGAATGGTTCCAGCTGGGGCTTGGATGGAATCAATACAGGTGTGTCTATTCTCCAACCTTATTCAGCTAGTGAAGGAAATCGGTGGTTCGAAGGAACTAGTCATGCTATTCTCCAAAACATCGACTATATCGACAGCATCAATCCGGAATATGTCTTGATTCTATCTGGGGACCACATCTACAAGATGGATTACGATGACATGCTTCAAGCACACAAGGATAATAACGCAAGCTTGACTGTTGCCGTCCTAGATGTTCCTTTGAAGGAAGCAAGCCGTTTTGGAATCATGAATACAGATGCCAATAATCGGATTGTCGAATTTGAAGAAAAACCAGCGGAACCAAAATCAACTAAGGCTTCAATGGGGATTTACATCTTTGACTGGGCTCGTCTGCGCAATATGTTAGTTGCTGCTGAAAAGAGCGATATCGATATGTCAGACTTCGGTAAAAATGTCATTCCAACGTATCTAGAATCAGGCGAAAGTGTTTATGCATATGAATTCAATGGTTATTGGAAAGACGTTGGTACGATTGAGTCTCTTTGGGAAGCCAATATGGAATATATCGATCCAAATAATGCCTTGGATAGTCGCGATCGTCACTGGAAAATCTATTCACGCAACCTTATTTCACCACCAAACTTCTTTGGGGAACATGCTCACATCGAAGATTCTCTTGTAGTCGATGGTTGTTTGGTAGACGGTACAGTCAAACACTCCATCTTATCAACAGAAGCTCAAGTTCGTGAAGGAGCAGTTGTTGAAGATGCTGTCGTGATGAGCAATGCCATTATCGGTAAAGGAGCTGTCGTGAAACGCGCGATTATCGGAGAAGGTGCAGTCATTGCAGAAGGTGTCGTGATTGATGGAACAGAGGAAGTACAAGTTGTCGGTTACAATGAAAAAGTGGGGGTAGCAACAGATGAAGATTGATAAATATTCAGCCATTTTAGGAAATACAGTTGGGTATCATGATATGTCCACTTTGACCAGCCATCGTCCGGTAGCATCCCTACCGTTTGATGGGAAATACCGCTTGATTGACTTCCCGTTGTCTAGTCTTGCGAATGCTGGTATTCGTAGTGTTTTTGGGATTTTCCAACAAGAAAATATTAGTTCGGTCTTTGACCATATTCGTTCAGGTCGTGAGTGGGGCTTGTCTACTTTATTGAGCCACTATTACCTCGGAATCTATAATACTCCTGTTGAAAATACAACGGTAGGGCCAGAATATTACCAACAATTGTTGACCTATTTGAAACGGTCTGGTTCCAACCAAACAGTTGCTTTAAACTGTGATGTTTTGATGAATATTGACCTCAACCAAATTTTCCACCTTCATAATACCATTGATCGTCCGATTACAGTGGTTTATAAGAAGTTACATCTTCAAAATATCTCTGAAGTCAATGCTGTCTTGAAAATTGATGAAACAGACCATGTTTCAGAGCAAAGACTTTTTGATGGCAAGGATCCTGACGAAGTCTACAACATGTCAACAGATGTCTTTATTGTGGACACTCCTTGGTTGATTGAAAAAATTGAAGAAGAAGCTAAGAAAGAATACCCACAAAAATTGCGCTATATCTTGCGTGATTTGGCGGTGGAATACAATGCTTTTGCCTTTGAATATACAGGTTACTTAGCCAATATTCATTCAGTTGAATCATACTACCATGCAAACTTGGATATGTTGGAAAACCAAAAATTCATGAAGCTCTTTTCACCAAACCAAAAGGTGTATACGAAAGTGAAGAATGAAGAACCAACGTATTATTCCAAGACATCACATATTAAAACGTCTCAATTTGCTTCGGGTAGTATTGTAGAAGGAACCGTTGAACGTTCCATTGTTTCACGTCGGGTACGCCTTCATGAAGGTTCAGAGGTCCGCAGTAGTCTTCTCTTCCCTGGTGTTGTGATTCATGAAAATGCAATCGTCGAACATGCCATCCTGGATAAGGGTGTCGAAGTGGCTGCTGGTGTGACGATTCGTGGGACAGAAGAAGCACCTGTCGTGGTTAAAAAAGGAACGATTGTTACAGAGGATATTGTCTAATGAAACTATTATTTGTTGCAGCTGAAGGAGCACCGTTTTCTAAAACAGGTGGTTTGGGAGACGTTATTGGCGCTCTTCCTAAATCCTTAGCGAAAAGTGGTCATGATGTGCGCGTGATCCTCCCTTACTATGATATGGTAGAGGCCAAGTTTGGAGATCAAATCGAAGATGTCTTGCATTTTGAGACCAAGGTTGGCTGGAGAAGTCAATATGTGGGTGTGAAACGCATTGTGCGAGATGGAGTCACCTTTTACTTTATTGATAACCAACATTATTTCTTTAGGGGCCATGTGTATGGTGACTTTGATGATGGTGAACGCTTTGCCTTCTTCCAGCTCGCGGCCTTAGAAACGATGGAACGGGTTGACTTCATTCCAGATGTTCTTCATGCCCATGATTACCATACAGCGATGATTCCTTTCTTGCTGAAGGAAAAATACCGTTGGATTCAAGCTTATCATGGAATTAAAACAGTATTGACTATCCATAATTTGGAATTCCAAGGTCAGTTCGACCCAGGAATGTTATGGGACCTATTCGGAGTTGGATTTGAACGCTATGCAGATGGAACGCTTCGGTGGAATGATTGCCTGAACTGGATGAAAGCCGGCATTCTATATGCTGACCGTGTGACAACTGTTTCTCCTAGCTATGCGCATGAGATTATGACTGCTGAATATGGTTGTGGCTTGGATCAGATCCTTCGGATGGAGTCTGGCAAGGTGACCGGAATTGTTAACGGGATTGATGCGGATCTGTATAATCCTGAAACGGATCCACTCTTGACCTATCACTTCAGTCTCTCAGATCTTTCAGGTAAAGCAGCTAGCAAACGAGCTCTTCAAGAACGTGTTGGTCTACCTGTTCGCGATGATGTTCCTTTATTTGGGATCGTCTCTCGTTTGACACGTCAAAAAGGTTTTGATGTGGTGGTAGAAGAGTTGCATCAACTTTTGCAAAAGGATATTCAGATTGTCTTGCTCGGTACAGGAGATCCTGGATTTGAAAATGCCTTTGCTTGGTTTGGTCAAGCCTACCCAGATAAACTTTCAGCGAATATCACATTTGATGTCCAATTGGCCCAAGAAATCTATGCAGCGTCGGATGTCTTCTTGATGCCAAGCCGCTTTGAACCATGTGGCCTTTCTCAGATGATGGCCATGCGTTATGGAACTCTTCCTTTGGTGCATGAAGTCGGCGGACTTCGAGATACGGTCCAACCGTATAATGCTGTTGATGGAAGTGGAACAGGCTTTAGCTTCAATAATTTGTCTGGCTATTGGTTTAACTGGGCAGTTGATGAAGCCTTGGCTGTCTACTACAATGACAAACAGGCTTGGTATGGTCTGCAAGAGCAAGCTATGACGCGTGACTTCTCATGGGATACGGCTAGTCAACGATACAATGATTTGTACCAATCCTTATAAATAGATCTATGATACAAACGCCTTTCGAGGCGTTTTTTGTGTTGCTTTCCTCCTATAAAGAAAACGGTTCATTTTTTTGAGTTTTAGAGCTTGCTAAAATAGAAGAAAAAAGATAAGATAGGTAAAGGTAAAAAATCCCGGGAAGGTTCTTATTTCTGGAAAGGACCTCAGCCTCTCTGAAAATAATCAGGTCCCTGCTCGAGGATTAAATATTACTATATAGGAATTTTAGGATGAAAAAAGCGAAACAAACGTTTGAAAAAATGACCAAATATTCGATTCGAAAATTATCTGTCGGTGTTGGTCCGGTAGCCATTGGAGCCTTTTTATTAGGAGGAAGCTTGTTAGGAGCTCGTCCTGTCCAAGCAGATCAGGTGACCCTACCTGCTCATGTGCACTTAGGATATGTGACAGAAGAAGAGCTGACCGCTGAAGAAAAAGCACAGGTGATTCATGCAATCCCTGAAGCATATCAAAATGAAGATACTTTCTATCTCGTCTATAAGAAGAAGGAAGCAACTCAGTCGGTTCTTCCTCAAACAGGAAGTCAGGAAGTCGCCCTTTTTGGGCTAAGTCTAGCCACTGCTTCCTTTGCGGTCCTCTTACTCTCTAAAAAGCACCGGAAGAAGGTCATGGGCGTCCTTTTGATTGGAGCCATGGGACAAAGTCTTCTACTTCCAGTTGAAGTCGCAGCCCTACAAAATCAAGTTTTGCGCGCCTATAATCAGGATCTTGCGATCGCATCGAGCAAAGATCTTGCAAATGGCGTGATTCAAATTGACGGCTATGACTATATTGGTTATCTGCGCTACCCGTCAGTCCAAAAGACGAGCTTACAAGAGCCAAAGGCTATGCAGGAAACGAAACCTTCTGTAGAAGGAACGATCAAAACAAGTACAGGGATTCCACAAGTGGAACCACAAGCGCGTGTGACCCCAGAAGTCGCTCCAGCCTTTCCTCAAGTTGAAAAACCAAGCCTGGAAGTCTCTACTGAGCCTGTGCCATTTGAAACTGTCAAACAAGCTGATCCTACATTACCTAAAGGGCAAACCAAGGTGCTGACTGCTGGTCAAAATGGGGAGCGAACCTTATTGACGGAAGTGAGTATGGTAGATGGACAAGAAGTTCGCAGAGTCGTTGAAAGCAAGGTCACTAAAGAACCAGTTTCACAAATTCTTGCTGTTGGAACAAAAGAAGATGCCCAACCAACCCCTCAACCCATTCCTTCTCCAGTTGTAACGGCTAAGGGGACACAAGAAGAAGGTCATGTCGGTGAAGCTCCTGTTCAACCAGAGACTCCAGTCTATACAGGTGTGGTAGAAGCTAAGGGAACGCAGGAAGAAGGCCATGTAGGGGAAGCCCCTGTTCAACCAGAGACTCCAGCCTATACAGGAGTAGTGGAAGCCAAGGGAACACAGGAAGAAGGTCATGTAGGGGAAGCCCCTGTTCAACCGGAGAACCCAGAATATACCGGTGTAGTAGAAGCTAAGGGAACAAAGGAAGAAGGCTATGTCGGCGAATCCCCTGTTCAACCGGAGAACCCAGCCTATACAGGTGTGGTGGAAGCCAAAGGGACACAAGAAGAAGGCCATGTCGGCGAAGCTCCTGTTCAACCGGAGAACCCAGCCTATCAAGTTACAGAAGGGACGGTAACAGAGACAGAAACGGTAATCCTTCCATATGAAACAGAGTATGTAACGGATGCCAATCGTTACACCGATGAAGAAAGCCTTCTTCAGAAAGGCGAGGCTGGAAGCCAGGAGATTCATCGTGTTTATAAGACGGTCAATGGCGAGAAGATTGGCGATCCCGTGAGCACGACAACTGAAACAGTAAAAGCTCCTGTGACAGAAAAAATTAGTCGTGGGACTAAGGCGATTGAAGGCCAAAAAGATGAAGTTGCTTTTGAAGAAATTCCATTTAAGACGGTAACCGAACAAGATGCCACCTTGCTAAAAGGAACCGAAAGGGTTTCTCAAACCGGTAAGAATGGGAAGAAGAAAATCACCAAGGTCTATAAGACCATTAAGGGAGTTAAGACAACGGATGCTCCTACGATTTCTGAGGAAGTAGTTGAACAGGCGCAAGATCAGATCATTCACCAAGGGACTAAAGAACTTGAAAAGCCAACCTTGACCTTGACCAACATTGATCAGGAAGAATTGAAGCGCAGTGTCAAAGCTACTTATCATTTGGATAAACCAGACGGTGTGACCATCAAGTCCATCCAGGCTGTATTGAAGAAGGGTGATCAAGTGGTGAAAACCCTGACCCTTTCAGAGACGGACTTGGCAGCTGCTTTAGCGGACTTGGACTACTACAAGGATTATACGCTCGCAACGACCATGGTCTATGACCGTGGAAATGGGGATGAAGAAGAAGTTCTCAAGGAAGAACCACTGAGAATTGATCTTAAAAAAGTTGAAATCAAAAACATCAAGGAAACCAGTCTGATTAGCGTGGATGACCAAGGTCTTGAGACTGATAGCAGCCTCTTGACTGAAACACCGTCTGATGTGAAGCCTTACTACTTAAAGGTTACCACCCATGATAATAAGGTCACGAAACTAGCCGTTGATAAAATCGAAGAAGTGACGGTAGATGGCACGACCCTCTACAAAGTAACAGCCAAAGCTCCTGATCTCATCCAACGGACTGCGGACAACCAGTTCAGTGAGGACTATGTCCACTATATTGCGAAACCAAAAGCACATGAAGGTGATGTCTACTACAATTTCAACGAACTTGTAAAAGCCATGCAAGCCAATCCGACTGGTACCTTTAAGATTGGTAGCAATATGAATGCGGCTAATGTCCAGCCAGCAGGGAAATCCTATGTGACCAATGCCTTCAAGGGAATTTTGGAAAGTACGGATGGAAATACATTTGCCATCCATAATATCACGCGACCACTGTTTGGGAACATCGAAGGTGGCTCGGTTAAGAATCTCTTGCTTGAAAATGTTGCGATTGACCTACCTGGGACTGATCGAGTAGCTCCAATCGCAGGTGTCATCAAAAATAATGCAACTGTTGAAAATGTTAAAGTAACAGGAAGTGTTGTTGGGAACAATGACGTAGCTGGTATTATCAATAAAATTGATGGCAGTGGGAAAGTAAGTAATGTCGCCTTTATCGGGAAACTGCACGCTGCTGGGAACAAAGGTGGCTATCTAGCGGGTGTTGTTGGTGAGAACTGGAAGGGTGTCGTAGAAAAAGCTTACGTTGATGCTGAAATCACTGGGAACAAAGCCAAAGCTGCAGGTCTCGTTTATTCCTCTCAAAATGGTGGAAATAACCACACAGTAGGTAAAGAAGGGGTTCTCAGAAATTCAGTTGCTAAAGGTTCAATTGAACTCAAAGAAGCGGTTCAATCTGGTGGATTACTGGGGACCAACTGGGCCTTGGGGACTATTGAAGACAACATCACCATGATGAAAGTCAAAACGGGTGAGATGGTCTTCGGACACTCGGATATCGACGCTGATGATTACTTCACCTATTCAAGAACCAAGCGCAATTACAGCGTGGAAGGCGTGAGTGAAGGGAAGAAATCCTTTAACAACTCCCGTAAAATCCCTAGCATCTCGCTGGCAGAAGCTGAGCAGAAAATCGAAGCAATGGGAATTACAGCTGATACATTCACCAGCAGCAAACCGATTGAAGACACGCTCAATCACCTTGTTAGCAAAGACGATCAATACAAGGCCATCACTGCTTACGATGCGACTCGTGAGCTGGCTTACCGTAATATTGCTAAATTGCAACCATTCTACAATAAAGAGTGGATTGTCGACCAAGGGAATAAATTGGCTGCGACGAGCCCTCTTTTGACCAAGGAAGTCTTGTCTGTGACCGCTATGAAGGGCAATGATTTTGTCACGGAACTAGCAGATGCTGATCACATCCTGATCCATTATGCCGATAAGACCAAAGATGTCTTTAGCATGACACCGAAAGATTCTAAAGTCAAACAAGTCAAAGAGTACAGTGTGGCGGAGCTCGGTGAAGTAGTCTACACGCCAAATATGGTGGACAAGGACCGTAGCGATCTCATCAGTGCCATCGTAGAGAAATTAAGTCCTGTAGAATTGCAATCAGATCCAATCTACACTCACTTAGGTCGAACAGGACCTAACAAAGTCAATGCCATTAAGAACCTTTACCTCGAAGAAAGTTTCCAAGAAGTCAAGGATAATCTGACTCACTTTGTCAAACAACTGGTTGAAAACCAAGACCATCAATTAAACACAGATGAGGCTGCTAAACGTGCCCTTATCAAGAAAGTTGATGACAACAAGGCGGCCGTTCTTTTAGGGCTTTCTTACCTCAATCGCTATTACGGAGTGAAGTTCGATGATGTCAATCTTAAGCAGCTCATGTTGTTCAAGCCAGACTTCTATGGGAAGAATGTTGATGTCTTAGACCGTTTGATTGAAATTGGTTCAAAAGAAGACTACATCAAAGGAACTCGTACCCATGATGCCTTCCGAGAAGTCGTTGCGAAGTCTACTCTTTCTAGCAACCTAAATGACTTCCTGAAGTACAATATGGACCTCTTTACAACTGATACAGACTTGAATGATTGGTTCATCAAAGCAACCAAAGACAATGTCTATATTGTGGAGCCTGAGACGACCAATCCAGCTTTCGCATCTGCTAAGCATAGAGCCTATGAGGGCTTAAACAATGATATTCACGGTAAAATGATCTTGCCACTCTTGAATCTTAAAGATGCGCACATGTTCTTGATTTCAACATACAATACCTTGGCCTATAGTTCCTTCGAGAAATACGGTAAAAACACTGAGGCAGAACGAAATGCCTTCAAGGCGGAAATTGATAAAGTAGCAAAAGCCCAACAGGACTACTTGGATTTCTGGTCGCGATTAGCAGCTGATAATGTTCGCAACCAGCTCCTAAAGAGCAATAATATGGTGCCGACCCCTGTCCTTGATAATCAAAACTATAAAGGCATTAGTACAGACCGTTATGGCCATACGAATAGTGGAAAAGATGTCGCTCCAATTCGTGAATTATATGGACCAACTGATCGTTACCATGCGACAGATTGGCGCATGGGAGCAACCGCTCGTGTCTATGGAAATCCTTATAAAGATGATTCGGTCTTCTTTATGGTGACGGATATGATCAGTGACTTTGGGATTTCTGCTTTTACCCATGAAACGACGCACGTCAATGACCGTATGGTATACTTGGGTGGCTGGAGACACCGTGAAGGAACGGATCTAGAAGCCTATGCTCAAGGCATGCTCCAAACGCCATCCGTATCCAATCCAAATGGGGAATACAAAGCTCTAGGTCTCAACATGGCCTATGAACGTCCAAACGACGGCAACCAATGGTACAATACCAATCCAAATGATTTGAAGTCACGTGACGAAATTGATCGGTATATGAAAGGCTATAATGACACTCTCATGCTTCTGGATTACCTAGAAGGAGAAGCCGTCCTCAATAAAGGCAGTCAAGACTTGAACAATGCATGGTTCAAGAAGGTTGATAAACAATACCGAGGAGCGAACACCAAGAATCAATTCGATAAGGTTCGACCGTTGAGTGATGAGGAAAAAGCCATTGCTTTACATACAGTAGATGACCTCATCACCAATAATTTCATGACCAACCGTGGTCCTGGAAATGGCGTCTATAATCCATCTGACTTTGGTTCAGCCTATGTGACTGTGCCGATGATGACAGGGATCTATGGTGGGAACACCAGTGAAGGGGCTCCTGGAGCCATGTCCTTCAAACACAATACTTTCAGGATTTGGGGCTATTATGGCTATGAAAAAGGATTCCTGGGTTATGCTTCGAACAAGTATAAACAAGAATCCAAACAAGCTGGACTTGCCACTCTAGGAGATGACTTCATCATTAGCAAGATTTCTGATGGAAAATTTAACACTCTTGAAGACTGGAAGAAAGCTTACTTCAATGAAGTTGTGACAAGTGCCAAAAATGGAATTCAGGCTATTGACATCGATGGTAAAACCTACAATAGCTATGAAGACTTGAAACGTGCATTTGCTGATGCAGTGGATAAAGATAAGGCTACTCTAAGTAACGGTTCTGTCAAATTTGACAATACGGTTGAACTGAAAGAAAAAATCTTTAAGAAATTGCTACAACAAACGGACAGTTTCAAAACCTCTATCTTTAAATAATTGAATTCTCTCATCTGCTGAGCAGGTGAGAGTTTTTTAGAAGAAAAAATGAATAGAGGTGGACAAAGTGTCTAAAAATTAAAAGGAATCAATCGTAGATCGGAAAAATTATCATATTAAAAAAATAACGTAATTTAACAAAAACGCTTTCTTTTCTAGGAAATATTTGACTATTATATCTTTTAGGAGTAAACTAAGGAGGTAAAATTAATAAAAGGAGAATTCATCATGAATTTAACATTTTTAGGTCTTTGTTTAGCCTGTTTTGGTGTATCACTGGCAGAAGGTTTGATGATGAGCAGCTTATTGAAATCTGCGTCTCGTCAACCAGAAATTATCGGTCAATTACGTAGTCTTTTGATCCTTGGTGTTGCCTTTGTCGAAGGTACTTTCTTCGTAACTTTGGTTATGGCCTTTATTATCAAATAAGCACTTCTAATTTAGAAAAGGAGGTGTCAAAACTTGGAAGAAAGTATCACTCCAACGATAACTCTTGGACCTGTAACTTTTAATTTGACCCTACTTGCTATGACCTTGATTGCTGTTTTGGTGGTTTTTGGCTTTATTTATTGGGCCAGCCGAAAAATGTCGATCCGACCCAAGGGCAAACAAAATGTGCTGGAATACGCATATGACTTTGTCGTAGGCTTTACAAAAGGAAATATTGGGGAACATTATATAAAGGACTATTCCTTGTTCTTGTTTGTTCTTTTCCTATTTCTTTTAGTGGCCAATAACATTGGATTGATGGCTAAAATCGAAACGACCAATGGTTACAATTTGTGGACATCACCAACCGCTAACCTCGGTTATGACTTTGCCTTTTCATTTTTGATCACCTTAATCGCCCATGTAGAAGGAATTCGCCGACGTGGTGTGAAGGAATATTTAAAGGCTTTTGTGACACCTGGATTTATGACCCCCATGAATATTTTGGAAGAATTAACGAACTTTGCCTCCTTGGCACTTCGGATCTTCGGAAATATCTTTGCGGGTGAGGTACTAGCAAGCTTACTTGTGACTTTGTCGCATCAGGCTGTTTATTGGTATCCATTTGCCTTTATTGGAAGCATGGCGTGGACAGCGTTTTCGATTTTCATTTCATGTATCCAAGCCTATGTGTTTACCATGTTGTCATCAATCTATATTGGTAAGAAAATTAATGGCGAAGAGTAAGTAGAGGAGGAGTAGAAGAATGCATGTATCAATGAGTGAAATTATTGGTAACTTTATTCTCATTGCTGGTTCCTTCCTATTATTAATCTTTTTAATAAAGAAATTTGCATGGAACAATATCAATGTAATTTTAGAAGCGCGTGCCAAAAAGATTACAGATGATATTGATGGAGCAGAATCAGCTCGTCAAAAAGCTGAGGAACTAGCAAGTAAACGTGAAGAAGAGTTGGCAGGTAGCCGCAAAGAAGCTGCGTCTATCGTCGAAAATGCAAAGGAAACTGCAGAAAAGAATAAATCTCAGATCCTTTCAGAAGCCACTCAAGAAGCAGTACGTTTGAAAGAAAAAGCGCAACAAGAAATTGCGCATAAAAAAGAAGAAGCATTGAACAGTATCAAAGGTGATGTGGCAGATCTCACTGTCAATCTTGCCAGCAAATTGTTGAGCCAACAGCTGGATGCTGAAGGTCAACGCCAACTGATCGATCGCTATCTTGATGAATTAGGAGAAGCCTAATGGACAAAAAGCAACTGATGGTGATTGAGAAATATACCCAGCCTTTTGTTCAATTGGTCTTTGAAAAAGGAGTACAAGACCTAGTCTTTGAAAAATTGACCCAAATCAAGGGTGTTTTTGAGGAGACTGGACTTGCTAACTTCTTAGCTCATATCGGTGTAGAGGATGAAGAGAAAGCAAAAAGTCTAAGACTTTTTCAATCCTCTGATTCACAATTACTCGACCATTTGATTGAAGTGGTTATTCTCAATCATCGTGAAGCCTTATTTTATGACATTGTAACGATTTGTTTGGATCAGATTCAACTATTGAGCAACGCTTTTGTCGTCACTGTTACGACGGTTGCTGGTTTGGATCCTGTTCAAGAGCAAAAGCTAATCCCCATTATCGAAAGAAAATTTGGGATTCAAGTTCGCTCGATCCAACAAAAGATCGATCCAGATTTAATTGGTGGCTTTGTCGTGACAGCCAATCATAAAACGTTGGATACCAGTCTCAAACACCAATTGCAAGTTATAAAATCTAAATTGAAATAGAAAGTGGTGTGAATTTTGGCGATTAACGCACAAGAAATCAGCGCTTTAATTAAGCAACAAATTGAAAATTTCAAGCCAAACTTTGACGTCACTGAGACAGGTGTTGTAACCTACATTGGTGACGGGATTGCCCGTGCTCATGGTCTTGAAAATGCCATGAGTGGTGAGTTGTTGATCTTTGAAAATGGCTCATACGGGATGGCCCAAAACTTAGAAACAACGGATGTCGGGATCATCATTTTGGGTGATTTCACGGATATTCGTGAAGGAGACTCTGTCCGTCGTACAGGTAAAATCATGGAAGTCCCTGCAGGGGATGCCTTGATTGGTCGGGTTGTCAACCCACTTGGCCAACCAGTGGATGGTTTGGGTGAGATTGTGACAGATAAATTCCGTCCAGTTGAAACACCAGCTCCTGGCGTTATGCAACGGAAATCTGTCTCAGAACCCCTACAAACTGGTTTGAAAGCCATTGATGCCCTCGTTCCAATCGGACGTGGCCAACGGGAATTGATTATCGGGGACCGTCAAACAGGGAAAACTTCGATTGCCATCGATACCATCTTGAACCAAAAGGGTCAAGACATGATCTGTATCTATGTGGCGATTGGTCAAAAAGAATCAACAGTTCGTACGCAAGTAGAAACTCTTCGTAAATACGGAGCCATGGATTATACGATTGTGGTAACCGCTTCGGCTTCCCAACCGTCTCCATTGCTCTACTTGGCACCTTATGCCGGGGTTGCTATGGCAGAAGAGTTCATGTATAACGGTAAACACGTTTTGATCGTCTATGATGATTTGTCAAAACAAGCCGTAGCCTACCGTGAATTGTCCCTTCTTCTCCGTCGTCCACCAGGACGTGAAGCCTTCCCAGGGGATGTCTTCTATCTCCACAGCCGTTTGTTGGAACGTTCTGCGAAAGTTTCAGATGAATTGGGTGGGGGTTCTATTACAGCTCTTCCAATCATTGAAACCCAAGCAGGAGATATTTCTGCTTATATCGCAACCAACGTGATTTCGATCACAGACGGACAAATCTTCTTGCAAGATAGTTTGTTCAATGCTGGTATTCGTCCAGCCATTGATGCAGGTTCTTCTGTATCTCGTGTAGGGGGAGCTGCCCAAATCAAGGCTATGAAGAAAGTTGCGGGTACCCTTCGTATCGACCTCGCTTCCTACCGTGAATTGGAAGCCTTCACGAAATTTGGTAGTGACTTGGATGCTGCGACTCAAGCGAAATTGAACCGTGGTCGCCGAACAGTTGAAGTCTTGAAACAACCTGTTCATGAACCATTGACGGTTGAAAAACAAGTCGTGATCTTGTATGCCTTGACTCATGGTTTCTTAGATAGTGTTCCAGTAGACGACATTCTTCGTTTCCAAGAAGAGTTGTTTGATTACTTCGAAGCACATTATCATCAAATCTTTGAGACGATTCGTTCGACACATGATCTTCCAGCAGAAGAAGAACTGGATGCAGCCCTTACTGAATTTGTCAACCAGTCAAATTTCAAATAGAAATAGGAGTGGAAGATGGCAGTTTCATTAAATGATATTAAAAATAAAATTGCATCCACAAAAAACACCAGTCAAATCACCAATGCCATGCAGATGGTGTCTGCTGCCAAACTTGGTAAATCTGAGCAGGCAGCCAAGGATTTTCAGGTTTATGCTGCTAAGGTTCGTAAGCTCTTAACAGACTTGCTCCATGGACATGAAACAGAAAATACCAAGTCCCATCCGATGTTGGTGAGTCGCCCGGTAAAAAAGACAGCTTATATCGTGATTACATCCGATCGTGGTTTGGTTGGAGGTTACAATGCCTCCATCCTTAAAACCATGATGGAAATGAAGGCAGAATACCATCCAACTGGAGATGACTTTGAAGTGATCTGTATTGGAAGCGTCGGTGCGGATTTCTTCCGTGCCCGTGGGATTCAGCCGGTTTATGAATTGCGTGGTTTGCCTGATCAGCCTAGCTTTAAGGAAGTTCGCAAGATCATTTCGAAAACAGTCCAAATGTATCAGGAAGGCTTGTTTGATGAGTTGTACGTCTGTTACAACCACCACGTCAACAGTTTGACGAGTCAAATGCGGGTGGAACAAATGCTTCCAATTATTGATTTGGACCCAAATGAAGCGGATGAGGACTATGTATTGAATCTAGAATTGGAATCTAGTCGAGATGCCATTTTGGATCAATTGCTTCCTCAATTTGCTGAAAGCATGATCTATGGTGCCATTATTGATGCTAAAACAGCTGAAAATGCTGCTGGGATGATGGCCATGCAAACTGCAACAGACAATGCCAAGAAAGTCATTGATGAATTAACGATTCAATACAACCGTGCTCGTCAAGCAGCGATTACACAAGAAATTACCGAAATCGTTGCGGGTGCTAGCGCCCTTGAATAGTTGTCGGATACAATTTTAAATACAAAAACAGATGCTTGAAAGAGAACTTTTGAGCAGTAGAAATTACTTAGAATAGGAGAATGACATGAGTTTAGGCAAAATTTCTCAGGTCGTAGGTCCCGTCGTAGACGTTGCCTTTTCCGTTGGAGATAAACTTCCTGAGATCAATAATGCGCTTGTAGTCTATAAAAATGACCAACAAAAATCAAAAGTCGTTCTTGAAGTAGCTTTGGAACTTGGTGATGGGGTCGTACGGACCATCGCCATGGAATCAACCGATGGTTTAACCCGTGGAATGGAAGTCTTGGACACAGGTCGTCCAATCTCTGTTCCTGTCGGAAAAGAAACCTTGGGACGTGTCTTCAATGTTCTTGGAGATACCATTGACTTGGATCAACCTTTTGCTGAGGATGCTCCTCGTGACTCCATCCACAAAAAAGCTCCATCCTTTGACGAGCTCTCTACTTCAGAAGAAATTCTTGAAACAGGGATCAAGGTCATTGACCTCTTAGCCCCTTATTTGAAAGGTGGGAAGGTCGGACTCTTCGGTGGTGCCGGAGTTGGGAAGACTGTCTTGATTCAAGAATTAATCCATAATATTGCCCAAGAACACGGTGGTATTTCTGTATTTACCGGTGTTGGGGAACGGACACGTGAAGGGAATGACCTTTACTGGGAAATGAAAGAATCTGGCGTTATTGAAAAAACAGCCATGGTCTTTGGACAAATGAATGAGCCACCTGGAGCACGGATGCGTGTTGCTTTGACTGGTTTGACCATTGCGGAATACTTCCGTGATGTCGAAGGTCAGGACGTTCTCTTGTTTATCGACAATATCTTCCGTTTCACCCAAGCCGGATCTGAAGTATCAGCCCTTTTGGGACGGATGCCTTCAGCCGTTGGTTACCAACCTACTTTGGCAACTGAAATGGGGCAATTGCAAGAACGGATTACGTCAACCAAGAAAGGTTCTGTTACATCCATCCAAGCCATCTATGTGCCAGCCGATGACTATACAGACCCAGCGCCAGCAACCGCCTTTGCCCACTTGGATTCAACAACCAACTTGGAACGTAAATTGGTACAATTGGGGATCTACCCTGCGGTGGACCCATTGGCATCAAGCTCACGTGCCCTTTCTCCAGAAATCGTAGGAGAAGAACACTATGCAGTAGCATCTGAGGTCAAACGTGTCCTTCAGCGTTACCATGAATTGCAAGATATCATTGCTATCTTGGGGATGGATGAATTGTCTGACGAAGAAAAGACCTTGGTTGCTCGTGCTCGCCGGATCCAATTCTTCTTGTCACAAAACTTCAACGTTGCGGAACAATTTACCGGTCAACCTGGTTCATACGTACCTGTTGCAGAAACTGTTCGTGGTTTTAAAGAAATCTTGGACGGAAAATATGACCATCTTCCTGAAGATGCCTTCCGTGGTGTTGGATCGATCGAAGATGTGATTGCCAAAGCTGAAAAAATGGGATTCTAAGAAGAGGTGAAAGATGAGTCAAATGAACGTCCAAATCGTTACACCGGATGGACTGGTTTATGATCATCATGCCGCATTTGTATCTGTCAAGACAATTGATGGTGAATTAGGGATTTTACCTCATCATATCAATACCATTGCGGTTTTGGCTGTAGACCAAGTAAAGGTTCGTCGGATAGACGATGACAAACATATTGATTGGATTGCAGTCAATGGGGGGATTATCGAAGTAGCAGGTAATGTCATTACCATTGTTGCCGATTCTGCCGAACGTGCTCGAGATATCGACATTAGTCGTGCAGAACGTGCCAAACTGCGAGCTGAAAAAGCGATTGAAGAAGCCAAAGATCAGCATTCGGTTGATATGGAACGTCGTGCTAAAATTGCTCTTCAACGCGCCATTAACCGGATTAATGTCGGAAATCGTTTATAACATATTAAAAAATAAGGTAGAGGTCTTGTCCTCGCCTTATTTTTGTTGAGTGAGAATCAAAAGAAGAAAGTGAGAATCAAATATGGTATAATAGCTGTATGATCCAAATGATTTTTAACTTTTCAAGCCATTTATTGTTTATCTTTTTTGCCTATTACCTATTGTTGAACCTAGTTCAATGGGAAAAGTTTTTAAAAGTAAGTACTGAAAATGCTGTTAAAATCCGTTTTTTGATCTTGATGCTCAGCATTGGAATCGGCTATCTAGCCAGCTCATTTTTTATCAGCGTGTATGAGATGAGTCGGCAGATTTTTATTGGCCAATTCTAGCCACATTTTATCAAAAATATGGTATGATAGAAGTCGTGACTTTAAGAAATTGGAGAACAATCCCGTATGGAAAAAATAATCGTTAATGGTGGAAATAATCGACTAGTTGGAACTGTCAAAATCGAAGGAGCAAAAAACGCTGTCCTTCCGCTTCTTGCTGCAACAGTCCTTGCAAGTGAGGGCGTGACAACCTTAAAAAACGTCCCTGTTTTATCAGATGTCTTCACAATGAACAATGTCGTTCGTGGTTTGAATGCACAAGTGACCTTCAATGAAGAAGAAAATACGGTTGTCGTAGATGCGCAAGAAAAATTATCAGAGGAAGCGCCTTATAAGTATGTGAGCAAGATGCGGGCCTCTATCGTTGTCTTGGGTCCTGTCTTGGCACGCAATGGCCATGCTAAAGTTTCCATGCCTGGAGGCTGTACGATCGGTAGTCGTCCAATAGACCTCCATCTCAAAGGTCTGGAAGCCATGGGGGCTGAAATTACACAAACGGCCGGCTATATTGAAGCGAAAGCAGATCGTCTCAAGGGAGCACATATCTATATGGACTTCCCATCAGTAGGGGCGACACAAAATATTATGATGGCTGCAACCTTGGCTGATGGAGTCACCGTGATTGAAAATGCTGCGCGGGAACCTGAGATTGTTGACCTAGCTCTTTTGCTCAACAAAATGGGAGCTAATGTCAAGGGGGCAGGAACTGAGACCTTAACCATCGTCGGTGTGGAGAGCTTGCACGGGGCAGACCACAATGTTGTACAAGACCGCATCGAAGCTGGAACCTTTATGATTGGGGCAGCCATGACCGGTGGAGATGTCTTGATCGAAGATGCCATTTGGGAACACAATCGTCCTCTGCTGTCTAAGATGCAGGAGATGGGCGTGACGGTAACCGAAGAAGAAAATGGAATTCGGATTCAATCGGATATCAGTAAGCTCCGTCCAGTGACCGTTAAAACTCTTCCCTACCCAGGATTCCCAACTGATATGCAGGCTCAATTTACAGCCTTGATGGCCATGGCTAAGGGTGAGTCCACCATGATTGAAACCGTCTTTGAGAATCGTTTCCAACATTTGGAAGAAATGCGTCGAATGGGCGTTCACTCAGATATTATGCGGGATACAGCTCGTATCGTAGGAGGTGAAAGCTTCCAAGGTGCAGAGGTCATGTCGACCGATTTGCGCGCGAGTGCAACGCTTGTCTTGATGGGCTTAGTGGCAGAAGGAGAAACAAAGGTCAGCAAATTAAGTCACTTAGACCGTGGTTATTATCAATTCCATGAGAAATTGGTGGCACTTGGTGCAGACGTGAAACGTGTAGAGGAAGCAGACGATGAAAACTAATCTTCGCTATGTTGGAAAACAGCTAGGAATTGTCCTCCTGTTGGCTGTGATTGGCATCATCATTTTTGCAATTGGTTTGGTCATTGGCTATGGAGTGATTGGCGATGGAAAAAATCCATGGTCCATTCTCTCTCCGGATACCTGGTCAGAAATCATTGGAAAGCTAACCGGCAAATAAGATTTAAATAACATTGAGTAAAAAGGAGAGCAGCGAATTGAGTCAGTGACCCATCTAGCGCTGCTCTTTTTTGGAGAGAGGTATGACAAAACAAACAGTAAGCAAACGAACCAAACAAACCTTAGCAGGTTTTGTGGTGGCAACAGCCCTAGCAATCGGGGGCTATTATTTTAATCAACCGACAATAAAAGAAGCGACGGATCAGGTTGTTTCCGTGGTGACCAGTAGCCAAGAGGAAACACCCAGTAAAGAGTTAGCTAGCTCTGTACTAACGAAATCTGCTCGTTCACAATTAGGAAATGACATAGAATGGAACGGAGCTGGAGCCTTTGTCGTTAAGGGCAATCGAACAGATTTGGATGCCAGTGTGGCTAGTCAACCCTATGCGGATAACAAGACAAAAGAAGTCAATGGAAAGACCGTACCGACAGTTGCCAATGCCATCATGACTAAGGCGACTCGTCAGTACAGAGATCGCGATGCAACAGGAAGTGGCCTAACCGATTGGAAACCTGCAGGTTGGCATCAGGTTCATAATCTGTCAGGCGAGTACGACCATGCTGTGGATAGAGGTCATCTATTGGGTTACGCCTTGATCGGCAATCTCAAAGGCTTTGACGCCTCTACTAGCAATCCCAAAAATATCGCCGTGCAAACGGCTTGGTCCAATCAAGCCAATGATCCTCATTCCACTGGTCAAAACTACTATGAGACCCTGGTTCGAAAAGCCCTAGATAAGAACAAGCGGGTCCGCTATCGGGTCACTTTGATCTACAATCAGCCGGAAGATCTGATTCCTTTAGGTTCTCAGATCGAAGCCAAATCGAGTGACGGGACTCTTGAGTTCAATGTCTTTGTTCCTAATGTTCAAAGTGGAATGAGCCTGGATTACCAGACAGGAAAAGTAACCATCCATCAATAAGCAAAAAAGCAGGTTTATTTAAGTTATTTTTAAGAATGGAGTGTTACAATTGCATACCTTCTTTAAGAGAAAGGAGAATGTATGAGAACTATTTTTCGGTTTTTCAGAGGAATCCTTCGCATGGCTTGGAGTCTCTTTTGGGGATTTTTCTGGACCATTGCGATCAGTTTTCTCATCCTTGTGGGGATCATCTATTTCACAGATTCTCCTAGTTCTGGTATGGATGGGGTTGGGCGAGCTGCCCAAAAGGTTGTCTATCAAGTTGGAAATTTATTTGGTGATCAGGGCTTTGCATCGCGCTTTGGGATGGCGCCTAGCTCACAGACGACGCAGACGGATAATCATGAGCATAGTGGTGCTCGCTGGGAAAAAGCAGAGGCCACGGTTTATCTAGATCCCAATATCAGTCAAACTTTTATAAAAGCCTATCAGGATGCCATTGAGGCTTGGAACCAAACAGGTACCTTTACTTTCAAGCTGGTCACAAATGAAAAAGAGGCCAATGTGGTCTTGACCGAAATGGACAACGCATCCGTTTCTGCAGCAGGAGAGACTGCCTCTCAAACTAACCTCTTAACCAATCGGTTCACCCACATCACAGTTCGCCTCAATCGCCATTATCTGTTAAATTATATCTATAACTATAGTTATGATCGGATTGTCAATACAGCTGAGCATGAGCTAGGCCATGCGATTGGGTTGGACCACACAGATGGAGAATCGGTCATGCAACCAGCTGGCTCTTTCTACAGTATTCAGGATTCAGATGTAGAAGCAGTCCGGCAATTATACAAGGAATAATGAGTTTTAAAATACTTGCTAAAAGTTCTGGGCCTCAAGGGGCTCGGGATTTTTTTGATGCTTCGTCTTCCCTTGTTTAATCCGTAAAAAGATAGTAAAATAGGGACATGATTATTTTACAAGCTAACAAAATTGAACGCTCTTTTGCAGGGGAGGTTCTTTTTGATAATATCAGCCTGCAAGTGGATGAACGGGACCGGATTGCCCTGGTCGGAAAGAACGGAGCTGGCAAGTCCACGCTCTTGAAAATCTTGGTCGGAGAAGAAGAGCCGACTTCTGGGGAAATCAATAAAAAGCGGGACCTTTCCCTCTCCTATCTAGCTCAGGATAGCCGCTTTGAGTCGTCCAATACCATCTACGATGAGATGCTTCATGTCTTTGACGATCTCCGTAAGACGGAGAAAAGTTTGCGGCAGATGGAGCTTGAGATGGGGGAAAAAACTGGGGCTGACTTGGACAAACTTATGCAGGATTATGACCGTCTATCTGAAGAATTCCGTCAAGCTGGTGGCTTCACCTATGAGGCAGATATCCGTGCTATTCTAAACGGCTTCAAGTTTGATGAGTCCATGTGGCAGATGAAGATTGAAGAGTTATCTGGTGGGCAAAATACCCGTCTAGCCCTGGCCAAGATGCTCTTGGAAAAGCCAAATCTCTTGGTACTGGACGAGCCGACCAACCACTTGGATATTGAGACCATTGCCTGGTTGGAAAACTATCTGGTCAATTATAGTGGGGCCCTTCTCATTGTCAGTCACGACCGCTATTTCCTAGATAAGGTCGCAACCATTACTTTGGACTTGACCAAGCATTCTTTAGATCGCTATGTCGGCAATTACTCCAGTTTTGTGGAGCAAAAAGAACAAAAATTGCTGACCGAAGCCAAGAACTACGAGAAGCAACAAAAAGAAATTGCAGCGCTCGAAGACTTTGTTAATCGCAATTTGGTGCGGGCCTCAACCACCAAGCGGGCCCAGTCTCGTCGCAAGCAGTTGGAAAAAATGGAGCGCCTAGACGAGCCCGAAGCTGGGACCAAGTCTGCCCATATGACCTTCCATTCTGATAAGATCTCTGGCAATGTCGTTTTGACAGTAGAAGAGGCGGCCGTTGGCTATGATGATCAAATCCTGTCCGAGCCGATCAATCTGGATATCCGTAAGATGAATGCGGTCGCTATTGTCGGACCAAATGGGATCGGGAAATCTACTCTTATCAAGTCTATTGTCGGGCAGATTCCTTTCATCAAGGGGGAAGCCCGTTTTGGGGCCAATGTCGAGGTGGGCTACTATGACCAGACCCAAAGTAAACTAACCCCTCACAATAGTGTCTTGGATGAGCTCTGGAATGACTTTAAACTGACACCAGAAGTAGAAATTCGCAATCGACTAGGAGCCTTCCTTTTCTCAGGGGACGATGTCAAGAAAACCGTCGGCATGCTGTCGGGAGGAGAGCGGGCGCGCCTACTCTTGGCCAAGCTGTCCATGGAAAACAACAATTTCTTGATTCTCGATGAACCGACCAACCACTTGGACATCGATAGCAAGGAAGTACTGGAAAATGCCTTGATTGATTTTGATGGGACCCTGCTCTTTGTCAGCCACGACCGCTACTTTATCAATCGGGTAGCGACCCAAGTCTTAGAACTCTCAGAAGAGGGCTCGACCCTTTATCTGGGAGACTATGATTATTATTTGGAGAAAAAAGCAGAGTTAGAGGCCCTTGCTGCAGCGCAAGCAGAAGCTGAGCCCGCTTCTTCAACGGAAGAAGTCACTAGCAATGACTATCACTTGCAAAAACAAAATCAAAAGGAACTCCGTAAAATCACCCGTCGCATTGAGCAATTGGAAGCAGAGATGGAAGAGCTAGATCAGAAAATCCAAGACATCACCGAAACCATGCATAGCACCAATGATGCAGCCGACTTAGTTCAACTCCAGAGTGACCTGGACCAACTGACTGTCCAGCAGGAAGCGGTCATGGAAGAGTGGGCAGAACTGTCAGAGCAGGTGGAATAGATGGAAGATTTAGGCAAAGTTTTTCGTGAATTTCGAATCAGTAAAAATTATTCGTTAAAAGAAGCTGCAGGAGAAGCCTGCTCGACCTCCCAGTTATCCCGCTTTGAATTGGGGGAGTCGGATCTGGCTACGTCGCGCTTCTTTGAAATTTTGGACAATATCCATGTGACGATTGAGAATTTTATGGATAAGGCTAGGAATTTTCAACACCATGAGCATGTCGCCTTGATGGCTCAGATTATTCCTCTTTACTATGCAAATGATATTGCTGGTTTTCAAAGGCTTCAAGGAGAACAACTGGAAAAGGCTACAAGTTCGACCAATCCCCTCTATTTTGAATTGAACTGGATTTTGTTACAAGGGCTGATTTGCCAGAGAGATGCCAGCTACACGATGAAGCAACGTGATCTGGAAAAGGTGGCGGATTATCTCTTTCAAACGGAAGAATGGACCATGTATGAGTTGATCCTTTTTGGCAATCTTTATAGCTTTTATGATGTGGATTATGTCACTCGGCTTGGTAGAGAAGTGATGGAGCGGGAAGATTTCTACAAGGAAATTGGTCGCCATCGAAAACTGGTCTTGATTCTAGCTCTGAATTGTTACCAGCATTGTTTAGAACACCGTTCTTTTGAAAGTGCTAGTTATTTTGAAGCCTCTGTGGAAAAGATTATCGGCAAGAGCATCAAACTCTACGAGCGCAATGTCTTTCATTACCTCAAGGGATTTGCCCTCTATCAGAAGGGGCTAGAGAAAGAAGGGAATCAGCAAATGCAAGAGGCTATGCATATTTTTGATGTGCTAGGTCTCCCAGAGCAGGTAGCTTACTATCAAGAACACTTTGATAAATTTGTAATAGATGAATGTTCCTAAATAGGAGAGAGATAAAGGAGATTTTATGAACCGACATGCGGTCCAATTAATTAGTCGTGGAGCGATTACCAAAATTGGAAATATGCTCTATGATTATGGGAATAGTGTCTGGCTGGCCTCGATGGGAACTATAGGAAAGACGGTATTAGGAATCTATCAGATTTCTGAGTTAGTGATAGGGATCCTCGTGAATCCTTTTGGAGGGGTGATTTCAGACCGTTTTTCTCGTCGCAAGATTTTGATGACGACCGACTTGGTGTGTGGTCTCCTGTGTTTGGCGATTTCTTTTATCAGAAATGATCGTTGGATGATTGGGGCTCTGATTGTTACCAATATTGTTCAGGCCATTGCCTTTGGTTTTTCTCGACCTGCCAATAAAGCCATTATTACAGAAGTTGTAGAGAAAGAAGAGATTGTAACCTATAATGCGCACTTGGAGCTGGTCTTACAAGTTGTTAGTGTCAGTTCTCCCGTGTTTTCTTTCCTAGTTCTACAATTTGCCAGTCTCTATGCGACCCTCTTACTAGATGCCCTGACCTTTTTCATTGCCTTTGTCCTAGTGGCATTCCTTCCGAAAGAAGCAGCAAAGGTTCAAGAAAAGAAACAGTTTACGGGGAAAGATATTTTTTCTGATATCAAGGAGGGGTTAGACTATATCTGGCATCAGAAAGAGATTTTCTTTCTCTTGTTGGTGGCTTCCGGCGTTAATTTCTTTTTTGCGGCTTTTGAGTTTTTACTTCCATTTTCCAATCGACTCTACGGGGGCAAGGGGGCTTATGCGACCATCTTAACATTGGGAGCTATTGGATCTATTCTAGGAGCACTTGTTGCCAATAAAATTACATCAAGTATGAAAATTCTCCTGTTTTTACTTATCATGGCAGGTGTAGGAGTGTTCATAATGGGCTTGCCTCTTCCGACTTATCTTTCCTTTTCGGGAAATCTGGTCTGTGAATTTTTTGTGACCATTTTCGACATCCACGTTTTTACTCAAGTGCAAACCAAGGTGGAAGATGATTATCTAGGTAGAGCCTTGAGTACGATTTATACTTTGGCTGTTCTCTTTATGCCCATCGCCAAAGGTTTGATGACTTGGTTGCCAAGTGTCCGAGTAGAATCCTTTCTCCTGATTGGAGCTGGAGTTATTCTCTTTTCACTCTTGGCTCAGCTACTAGCTAAGCAGCTTCAATCAAAAGAACAGTAGATATCCTTTTATAAAATTGTAACTTATTGTTTTTCCCAAATAAGGGACAAAATAAAAACCTCTTTCATGAACTGATACAATAGTTTCAGAAAATGAAGGAGGTTTTTTTGATGAATCGATATGCAGTCCAATTAATTGCTCGTGGGGCGATCAATAGAATGGGAAATATGCTCTATGATTATGGGAACAGTGTCTGGCTGGCCTCGATGGGGACGGTGGGAAAGACGGTATTGGGGATCTATCAGATTTCTGAACTCGTCACCTCCATTCTAGTCAATCCATTTGGTGGCGTGATCTCAGACCGTTTTTCTCGTCGCAAGATTTTGATGACGACCGACCTGGTGTGTGGTCTCCTTTGTTTGGCGATTTCTTTTATCAGGAACGATCGTTGGATGATTGGAGCTTTGATCTTTGCTAATATTGTTCAGGCCATTGCCTTTGCATTTTCTCGTACGGCTAACAAAGCCATTATCACTGAGGTCGTAGAGAAGGACGAGATTGTGACCTATAATGCCCGCTTGGAGTTGGTCTTACAGGTTGTCGGTGTTAGCTCACCTGTGTTCTCTTTCCTTGTTTTACAATTTGCCAGTCTCCATGCGACCCTCTTACTGGATGCACTGACCTTTTTCATCGCCTTTGTCCTAGTGGCATTCCTTCCGAAAGAAGAAGCCAAAGTTCAAGAAAAGAAACGGTTCACAGGAAAAGATATTTTTTCGGACATCAAGGATGGACTGCACTATATCTGGCATCNGAAAGAAATTTTCTTTCTCCTCTTGGTGGCTTCCAGTGTCAATTTCTTCTTTGCAGCTTTTGAGTTTTTACTCCCATTTTCCAATCGGCTCTACGGGGTCAAGGGCGCTTATGCGACCATCTTAACCTTGGGGGCTATTGGCTCCATCATCGGAGCCTTGATTGCTAATAAATTTAAATCAAGCATGGAAATGCTTCTCTTCTTATTGATTTTAACAGGAGTAGGAGTATTCATGATGGGCTTGCCTCTTCCTCCTCTTCTATCCTTTTCTGGAAATTTAGTCTGTGAACTCTTTATGACGATTTTTAATATCCACTTTTTTACCCAAGTGCAAACAAAGGTGGAAAGAGACTATCTGGGCAGGGTATTAAGCACTATTTTTACCCTAGCCATTCTCTTTATGCCCATCGCTAAAGGCTTGATGACTTGGTTACCAAGTGTCCGAGTAGAATCGTTTCTCCTGATTGGAGCTGGAGTCATTCTCTTTTCACTCCTAGCTCAAGTAGTCGCCAAACAACTGCAAGCAAAAGAAAGTAAATCAGCATAAAAAAAGCACCGATCGGTGCTTTTTTAGTTGTTATCTTTTTCTTCTATTTTTACTTCTTTCTTTTCTTCCTCCAGTTGTTTTTGAGTGCTCTTGAGTTCTTTTTTTAGGGAGAAGCCCTTTGAAAAATTAACCAAGGTCATGACAAATGCACCCAAGAGGACACAGAGCAAGATCAGAATGATCAAGGGCAATTTAAATTGGACCAAGAGGAAATTCACAGTTACTGGTTGCATGTTTGCAAGGGAAATACCAGCAATCAATAAAATTAAAAGTAATAAAGCAATGTAGTGTAGATTATTTTTGTTCATCATTATCTCCTTATTGTTCAGTCGGTGCCTTGCTTTTCACATCAGCGTATTCTTCCGGCTGCTCTAGGCTTAGAATCTCCTCATAAGCCGGTAGGGAAAGGTCCTTGCCATATTTATTTTTTAAGGCAGTGCTCACTAGGCGATAGGCCAAATTGGCATTTCGGGACAAGATAGGACCGTGGAAGTAGCTGCCAAAGACATTTTTGTAATGAACCCCTTCGCCCCCATCTTCTTTGTTGTTCCCATTTCCATAGACAACCTTGCCCAGCGGTTTTTCATCCTCTGCCAAGAAGGTCCGACCTTGGTGGTTTTCAAAACCATAGTAGGTTTCATTGAACTCTTCGTTATGGATTTTGATGTCGCCAATGTAGCGATTGTTTTCTTGGTTGAGGGTATAATGCCCCATAATACCAAGGCCCTCAATGCGTTTGCCAGAAGCTTCAATGTAGTACTGGCCTAGAAGCTGAAAGCCACCACAGATAGCAAGGACCACACCATCTTCATCAATAAAGCGTGCAAGATCTTCTTTTTTATCTGGAAGATCTTCTGATACAATGGTCTGTTCGTAGTCTTGGCCTCCACCGAAAAAGGCGATATCATAGGCATCAGGGTCAAATCGGTCTTTGAGAGAGACGATATCCACTGTGACATGGGCTCCAAGTTTTTCCGCAACGTACTTGAGCATGAGGATATTCCCATTGTCTCCGTAGGTATTCATTAAGTTGCCGTAGAGATGGGCAATGCGCAGGCTGTAAGGATACTGTGCCTGATCAGAAGATTCTAGAGAAGTATAAGTCATTAGTGCATCTCCTTTTCAATCAGGTGTTCTTGGGCCAAGAGTTCACGGAACTCAAGCATGGCCGTATAAGTGGCTAAGATATAGGCGTGAGGGGTTTCCTGTTGCTGGATGCGTTGGAAGACCTCTTTTAATTCAGCCATTTCTGTGATCTTTTCAGCCGGATAGCCAGTGACCCGAAGTCGCCGAGCAATCTCAGAGTGGCGCACCCCACCAGCATTGATTTCTGGAATATCCATCTGGGTGATTTGCTCAAAATCTGCATCCCAAATCCAGCTGGTGTCGATTCCGTCTGCATAATTCGCATTAAGGAGGACTGATAAGCTAAAGGAATAAGGTGCTAGTTTGATCATTTCAATGGCTTGGGTCGCACCAACTGGATTCTTAATCAGAACCAAGGTACATTCCTTATCCCCAATCTTAAAGGTTTCCTGACGACCAAAGACAGCGCGACTGCGATCAAATCCTTGCTTAATCACTTCAGGTTGCACTCCAAAGAATCCAGCAACGGAAACAGCAGCTAAGGCATTGTAGATGTTGTAGAGACCGCCGATATTGATGTGGTAGTCTTGGCCTTGAATCCGAAATTGGGAAGAGCGCTGGGTTAAAGAGAGGAGGTCTGATACGGCATAAGTCAGAGGAGGTCTGTGGAAACCACAGTGCTCACAGATATAATCCCCAAGATTTGCATAGGTATTGAGCTTGTACTTGAGGATGTTGTGGCAATGCGGACAGAGGATTCCTTCCGTATTGTAATGAGCTAGTTGTGGCTCTGATTTGTCAGTATCAAATCCATAATATTGGATCGGATTGGATAAGGTCTGACTATTAAAGAGCGGACTATCACCATTTAACAAGACTGTTGCAGTTGGGACCTTGTGAATGGCATCCAAAATCATTTGGTAGGTCGTATAGATCTCTCCATAGCGGTCCATCTGGTCCCGGAAAATATTAGTGACCACAAAAAGGCTGGGCTTAATATAATCACAAATCCGAGAGAGGCTGGCCTCGTCAATTTCAAGTACCGCAATCGGTCGATTTGATTTCGAATGCTTAGCCCGTAAGAAGGTCGTTGTAATCCCAGAGATCATATTGGCCCCACTTGGATTGGTCAAAATAGGTCCAAAAGCTTCTTGGAGAATACCTACTGTTAGCGCAGTGGTCAGGGTTTTTCCATTTGTCCCTGTAATCACAACAATCTCATAGTTTTTTGCCAGTTGACTGAGAATATCTTTATCAAATTTGAGGGCTACTTTACCTGGTAGGGTTGATCCCCGCCCCATCTTTTCTAGAATAGAGCCGGAAAGCTTTCCTGCCAGAAGGCCCAAGGTTGTATTTATCTTCATAAATCATATTTTATCATAAAAAGCATCAGAAGGTTACAGAAAAATCTGTTGAAACGTGTTATAATAAGATGATGTCTTTTAGAGAAGTGGTAGGTATGAGAATATGAATATTCAACAGTTTTCAAATCCACAATTTTGGACCAGTTTGTTCCCGAATTGGTGGAGTGTTATTATCAATATCATCGATATTGCCCTGGTGGCTTGGTTGTTGTATTTTTTGATCAAGGCTATCGTCGGGACCAAAATCATGATTTTGGTGCGTGGGGTCATTATCTTTTTCTTGGCTCAATTTTTAGCCAATTTTTTGGGTTTAACGACTATTTCTTGGCTGATCAATCAAGTGATTACCTATGGGGTTATCGCGCTGGTTGTGATTTTCTCCCCTGAAATTCGGATTGGCTTAGAGCGTTTAGGTCGGGCGACAGAATTTTTTACGACGAGTGAAGTCAGTCAGGAAGAGAAAATGGTACAGGCCTATGTTAAGGCAGTGGCTTATATGAGCCCACGTAAGATTGGTGCTTTGGTAGCTATTCAAGGGGCCAGAACCCTTCAGGAATACATTTCTACAGGGATTCCACTAGATGCGGAAATTTCAGGAGAATTGCTGATTAATATCTTCATTCCTAATACTCCTTTGCACGATGGAGCGGTCATTGTCCGCAATGATAAAATTGCCGTTTCTTGTGCCTACCTGCCCTTGACGGAAAATACCGGAATTTCAAAAGAGTTTGGAACGCGTCACCGTGCAGCTATTGGCTTATCTGAAGTTTCTGATGCCTTTACCTTCGTGGTATCAGAAGAAACGGGCGGGATCTCTGTGACCTATAATGGAACTTTCCGACACGATTTAACTTTAGAAGAGTTTGAGGCAGAATTGAGATCCTTCTTGGTTCCTGAAGAGAATAAAACGAGTAGTTGGAAAGAGCGTCTATTTGGGAGGGTAACAAAATGAGATCGAAAAAAGAATTTCTTTATGTTTTCGCCTCCGTCTTATTGTCCTTTATCTTGTTTATCAATGCATCTTCCTTTAATTTTCAAAATAATAGTAGCGCTAGACAAGTGAGCTCAGAGACCTACACCAATACCTTGACCAATATTCCAATTGATGCCAAGTATAATGACAAGAAATATTTTGTCAGTGGATTGACATCTGAGGTAACAGTCTTTCTAAAGGGTTCAAACCGGGTCGCACTTGCAAGTGAGATGCAACCGGGAACTAGGAAGTTTCGCGTGGTAGCGGATCTTCGTAAGGTCAAGGAAGGTACCGTTGAAGTGCCGTTGATTGTGGAAGATCTTCCAGCTGGTTTGACAGCAACCGTAGAGCCTCAGAAAGTTTCTGTAAAAATCGGTAAGAAAGCGAAAAAATCGTTTGCAGTTAGAGCCACGATCCCGGATAATCAAATTGTGGATGGAATTACGGTAACGGATATTTCTCTTGAAAAAACTAAGGTGGAAGTGACGAGTGATCAAGAAACCTTAAGTCGTATTGATCATGTCCAAGCTGTCTTCCCATCCAGTGAGATCATCAGTGGAAATTATAGCGGAGCCATTTCCTTAAATGCAGTGGATGCTCAAGGAAATATTCTACCAGGCTTGGTTAATCCGAGTGAAACACGGATTCAAGTGACTACAAAGAGTAGCTCGTCTACGTCAAGCTCTAGCAGTTCGTCGTCGACCTCTTCCAGTTCAAGTAATTAGAAAGTAAAAAGGTAATCAAAAATGGGTAAATATTTTGGAACGGACGGTGTCCGTGGAGAAGCAAATGTAGAATTAACGCCAGAATTAGCCTTTAAGTTGGGTCGTTTCGGTGGTTATGTGTTGAGCCAACATGAAGAAGAAACACCTTTGGTATTTGTTGGACGTGATACGCGTATTTCTGGTGAAATGCTGGAGCATGCTTTGATCGCTGGCCTCTTATCAGTTGGGATTCGCGTTTATAAGTTGGGTGTGATTGCCACGCCAGGTGTTGCCTATCTGGTTCGTACGGAAAAAGCCAGCGCCGGCGTTATGATTTCTGCTAGCCACAATCCAGCCTTGGACAATGGAATCAAATTCTTTGGTGGTGATGGTTTCAAATTGGATGATGATCGCGAGCTTGAAATTGAAGCCTTGCTTGATGCCGCTGAAGATACCCTTCCACGTCCAAGTGCGCAAGGTTTAGGAACAGTCATGGAATATCCGGAAGGCTTGCGTAAGTATCAAGAATTCCTTGTATCGACAGGTGTCCAACTCGAGGGCATGCACGTGGTTTTGGATACAGCAAATGGTGCAGCCTCTACCAGTGCTCGTCAAATCTTTGCAGATTTAGGAGCTCAATTGACTGTCATCGGTGAAAACCCAGATGGTTTGAACATCAATGATGGGGTTGGCTCTACTCACCCAGAGCACTTGCAAGAGAAAGTGAAAGAAGTAGGCGCAGCGATTGGTCTTGCCTTTGACGGAGATAGTGATCGCTTGATTGCAGTGGATGAAAATGGAGAAATCGTAGACGGGGATAAGATCATGTACATCATCGGTTCGTATTTTTCAAGCAAGGGCTTGCTCGAAAAAAATACGATCGTTACAACCGTCATGTCCAATCTCGGTTTCCACAAGGCATTAGATGCGAAGGGGATTCAAAAAGAAATCACAGCTGTTGGAGACCGTTATGTGGTCGAAGAAATGCGCAAATCTGGGTATAACCTTGGTGGGGAACAGTCCGGTCATGTAGTCATCATGGATTACAACACGACTGGTGATGGTCAATTAACAGGCGTTCAATTAACCAAAATCATGCAAGAAACCGGCAAAAAATTGTCTGAATTAGCTGCAGAAGTAACCATTTACCCACAAAAGCTTGTCAATATCCGAGTTGAAAATAGCATGAAAGACAAGGCGATGGAAGTGCCTGCTATTCGTGAAATCATTGAAAAAATGGAAGCGGAAATGGCAGGAAATGGTCGTATCCTTGTGCGTCCAAGTGGAACCGAACCCCTCCTTCGTGTCATGGCAGAAGCACCAACCCATGAAGAAGTGGACTACTATGTGGATACCATTGCTGCAGTTGTCCAAGCAGAAATCGGACTTTAAAAATGAATGTGTCTAGGTGTGAGCTTTGTGTATTCAAAAGTCAGGGACCATTCTTATCGATCCTGCTTATGAGCGTTCGTATCTTTCGCTCAGAAAAAAACACTCCTAAAGATAAAAAGAGATCAGACTTCTGTCTGGTCTTTTTGTGTAGGCGCGATTTGAAAAATCCCCTATTTCGTGGTAAAATAGGGCTAATGAATTTATAGTAATCGAGGTATTAGAAGTGGCTTTTGGAGATAACGGAAAACGTAAAAAAACACCATTTGAAATGATCACGATGGTTGTCATTGTGATTATGTTGATTGTAACGGTTGGTGCAATCTTTGCAACCGCAATTGGTGCTCTTTCTTATTAAGACGCACACAGAAATAAAGGAAATCATCTATTTATGAGTATGTTTTTAGATACAGCCAAGATTAAGGTCAAGGCTGGAAATGGCGGCGATGGCATGGTGGCCTTTCGCCGTGAAAAATATGTCCCTAATGGCGGACCTTGGGGTGGTGATGGAGGTCGTGGAGGAAACGTCATCTTCGTAGTAGACGAAGGTTTGCGCACTCTGATGGACTTCCGTTATAACCGTCATTTCAAAGCCCAAAATGGGGAAAAAGGAATGACAAAAGGGATGCACGGACGGGGAGCAGAAGATCTCTATGTACGAGTCCCTCAAGGAACGACCGTCCGAGATGCTGAGACTGGCAAGGTCATTACAGACCTAGTTGAAAATGGACAAGAGTACATTGTCGCACACGGTGGCCGTGGAGGACGTGGAAATATTCGTTTTGCTACTCCAAAGAATCCAGCTCCAGAAATTTCTGAGAATGGGGAACCTGGTCAGGAACGCGAACTCGAATTAGAACTCAAGGTCTTGGCAGACGTTGGTTTGGTTGGCTTCCCTTCTGTTGGGAAATCTACCCTTCTTAGTGTCATCACTTCAGCCAAACCAAAGATTGGAGCTTATCATTTCACTACTATCGTTCCAAATTTGGGCATGGTTCGGACGCCATCAGGTGAATCCTTTGCAGTCGCAGACCTTCCTGGATTGATCGAAGGAGCTAGCCAAGGTGTTGGACTAGGAACCCAGTTCCTTCGTCACATCGAGCGCACCCGTGTTATCTTGCATGTTATTGATATGTCGGCGAGCGAAGGACGCGACCCTTATGAAGACTATGTTCAAATTAATAAAGAGCTTGAAACCTATAATCTTCGTTTGATGGAGCGGCCTCAGATTATTGTGGCAAATAAGATGGATATGCCAGAGAGCCAAGAAAACTTGAAAGAGTTCAAGAAGAAATTGGCAGCCAATTACGATGAGTTTGATGAACTGCCACAGATCTTCCCGATCTCTAGTTTGGCGCATCAAGGTTTGGACAACTTGTTAGAAGCAACGGCAGAATTGTTAGACAAAACGCCAGAATTCCTCTTGTATTCAGAAGACGAAATGGCCCAAGAAGAAGTCTACTATGGCTTTGATGAAGACCAGCCAGCCTTTGACATCAGTCGGGATGACGATGCCGCTTGGGTCTTGTCTGGTGAAAAACTTGAAAAACTCTTTAATATGACGAATTTCGATCGTGATGAAGCGGTCATGAAATTTGCTCGTCAATTGCGTGGCATGGGTGTTGATGAAGCTCTCCGTGCGCGTGGGGCAAAAGATGGCGATATCGTCCGGATCGGTAAATTTGAATTTGAGTTTGTAGATTAGGATAGATCCCCAGCGGATCAAGGATTCCAAATAAGAAGTGAGGCTTTTTCAGTGGGAGATAAACCAATATCTTTTCGAGATGAAAATGGAAATTTTGTTTCAGCAGCCGATGTTTGGAATGCTGAAAAACTAGAAGAACTCTTTAATACGCTAAATCCTAAGCGCAAATTGCGCTTACAAAGGGAAAAATTAGCAAAAGAAAACCAGCAGAAGTAAATAGACTTGGAGAATACTATGGCAAAAACAATTCATACAGATAAAGCACCCGCAGCAATTGGACCTTATGTTCAAGGGAAAATCGTAGGGAATCTTCTCTTCGCAAGCGGACAAGTTCCCTTGTCACCTGAAACAGGCGAAATCATTGGCGAAACCATCCAAGAACAAACAGAACAAGTCTTAAAGAACATTGGGGCTATTTTGGAAGAGGCTGGGACAGACTTTGACCACGTGGTGAAAACTACTTGTTTCTTAAGTGATATGAATGACTTTGTACCTTTTAATGAGGTCTATAAAACAGTCTTTACTACAGAGTTTCCAGCTCGATCTGCTGTTGAAGTAGCACGCCTGCCACGTGATGTGAAGGTTGAAATTGAAGTTATTGCGGAAATCAAAGCCTAATAACCATTCAAAGACAAAAAGACAGAGTGGAGAGCAGGAAACTGTAGGCCACTCTGTTTTATTTATGGGAGGAGAAAATGACAGAAAGTAAGATTCAACTGGTCATGGTAACAGGGATGAGCGGTGCGGGCAAGACCGTCGCCATCCAATCGTTTGAGGATTTGGGTTACTTTACCATCGATAATATGCCACCGGCGCTCTTGCTGAAATTTATTGAGCTCATGCGCCACAGTCCCGATAACAATAAATTAGCCGTTGTTGTGGACATGCGGAGCCGTTCTTTTTTCAATGAAATTCGCACCATTTTGGATGAATTGGACAACCAAGAAGACCTCGATTTCAAGGTCTTGTTCTTGGATGCCACTGATAGTGAGTTGGTAGCACGATACAAGGAAACCCGTCGCAGCCACCCACTAGCGGCAGATGGCCGTGTCTTAGATGGGATTACTCTAGAGCGCGAACTCTTGTCCCCTTTAAAAAATATCAGTCAAAATGTGGTGGATACGACTGAGTTGACACCTCGTAATTTGAGAAAAACGATCGCAGAACAATTTGCCAGTCAAGATAATCAGCCAGATTTTCGGGTTGAGGTCATGTCATTTGGGTTTAAATATGGCCTTCCGATCGATGCTGACCTTGTCTTTGACGTGCGTTTTCTTCCAAATCCCTACTATAAATTGGAACTTCGGAATTTAACCGGTCAGGATCCAGCAGTCTATGATTATGTCATGGATCACCCTGAATCAGAGGACTTTTACAGTCATCTTCATGACTTGATTGTTCCTATTTTACCGTCCTATAAACGTGAGGGTAAATCCGTTCTCACCATTGCTATGGGATGTACCGGTGGGCAACACCGTTCAGTAGCCTTTGCAGAGCGCTTAGCACATGATTTAGAAAAAAATTGGCAGGTCAATTGCAGTCATAGAGACAAGGACAGACGGAAAGAAACGGTGAATCGCTCATGAGAAAACCTAAAGTAACCGTTATTGGAGGAGGAACAGGAATTTCTGTTATCCTCGATAGTCTGAGAAAGAAACCGGTCGACATCACTGCCATCGTAACCGTTGCAGATGATGGCGGGAGTTCAGGTGAATTGCGGAAGAACATCCAAAAATTGACACCACCTGGAGATCTTCGAAATGTGCTGGTTGCCATGTCAGATATGCCTCGTTTTTATGAGAAGGTCTTTCAATACCGCTTTGCTGACGATGATGGCCCTTTGGCCGGTCACCCTTTGGGAAACTTGATCATTGCAGGGATTTCAGAGATGCAAGGCTCGACCTATAATGCCATGCAATTGTTAACCAAGTTCTTTCATACGACCGGCAAGATCTATCCTTCCAGTGATAGTCCCTTGACCCTTCATGCCGTCTTTCAAGATGGAAAAGAAGTGGTAGGAGAAAGCCACATTGCTAACTACACTGGCATGATTGATCATGTCTATGTGACCAATACATTCGATCAAGAGCGGCCAAAAGCTAGTAAGAAAGTGGTGGAAGCTATTCTTGAAAGTGATATGGTTGTCTTGGGTCCTGGTTCGCTCTTTACCTCGATCCTTCCTAATTTGATGATCGATGAGATTGGGAAAGCCATCCTTGAAACCAAGGCTCAGGTAGCCTATGTTTGTAACATCATGACCCAAAGAGGAGAAACCGAGCATTTCACAGACAGTGACCACGTTGCCGTTCTACATAAACATTTGGGAGAGAAGTTTATCGATACCGTCCTTGTCAATATAAATCAGGTTCCCGCAGCTTACATGAACAGTAACAAATTTGATGAATACTTGGTACAGGTAGAGCACGATTTCAAGGGTTTGCACTCGCAAGTTCCCCAAGTGATTTCTTCTGATTTCTTGAAGTTGGTCAATGGAGGAGCTTTTCATGATGGCGAAAAAGTAGTCGAAGAACTGATGCAGATCGTGCAGGTGAGAAAATGAGTTTTACGGTTCGTGTCAAAGAAGAATTATTGTCTCTCAAGCGATTTGAAAAGAGTGAATTGGCTGCCATTATCAAGATGTCTGGAAGTCTTGGGATTTCAATGGGGGGCTTGACGCTCTCGGTAACAACAGAAAATGCCAAGATTGCCCGCCATATCTATGAATTGTTGCATCATTTCTACGGGGCTAAATCGGATATTCGCCACCACCAAAAAACCAATTTGAAAAAAAATCGTGTCTATACAGTATTCTTGGATGAAAAGGTGGAAGAGATTCTAGCTGACTTGCATTTGGCAGATGCCTTTTTTGGGATTGAGACAGGCATTGATGCCAGTGTTTTAGAAGATGAAGCAGCTAGTCGTGCTTATCTTCGGGGGGCCTTTCTGTCGAGTGGTTCCATCAAGGATCCTGAAAAAGGAAAGTACCAACTGGAAATTCATTCTGTTTATACAGACCACGCGGAAGGAATTGCCCTTCTCATGCAAGGATTTTTACTAGATGCGAAAACCATCGAGCGGAAAAAAGGAGTGGTGACCTATCTGCAACGAGCGGAAGATATTATTGATTTTCTCATTGTGGTAGAGGCCATGCAAGCTATGCAGGAATTTGAGTCTATCAAGGTCATGAGAGAGACGCGCAATGACCTCAATCGGGCCAATAATGCCGAGATGGCCAATATCCAGCGAACAGTCACAGCTAGCATGAAAACCATTAATAATATCAGTAAAATTGTCGATACGGTCGGTCTAGGAAGTTTACCAAGTGACCTGCAAGAAGTTGCTTATATTCGGATGAACCATCCAGATTATTCCATTCAGCAGATCGCCGATAGTTTGCAACAACCTATTTCAAAAAGCGGTGTTAATCACCGCTTGCGTAAGATCAATAAGATCGCAGACGATTTAGACAAATAAAAAAGGCCAAAGGCCTTTCATAATGAGGATAAAGTCTTTTTAAAAACTTTCCTTTGGTGAGTACGGACGTCAGCGAACTTCATAGAAGTTCCATGACTTAGTTTTGAGCCTAATGTCTCAAAACTCCCGAGTGCCTGAAACGTATTGTTTCAGGCACTTTTCTCACAGCGGAAAGTTTTTGTATTTTCTTGATTCATACTATAAATAGGAACTCATTTTTACTTCTTTGCAGAATCGATTAACTTAAAATAGTTTGACTTCAATTTAAAAAGGGCCAAAGGCCTTTTTTATTATAAACTGGTTGAGTGCGTTGGTTGGACTTTTTTATCTGGATAGATGTAGTTGATGGCATTGTTTACAGCTGTTGGAGCTTCTCCCAGACCTGTAGCGATGAGATCGATCTTTCCTTCATAGAAGCAGCAGTCTCCACAGGCATAAATTCCAGGAAGGCTGGTTTCTTGTTTTTGGTTGACCTTGATTTTATGGCGTTGCAATTCTACACCCCATTCTTTCAAGTTTCCGATTGAAGATTTAAAGCCATAGTTGACAAATAAGTGATCAATCGGGATGTGTTCAGTTTCATCGGATTTAACTTTTGTGATTTCAAGATGAGTGGCATGACCATTTTCGCCAATCAAGCGGCTAGGAACAAATGGTGTTTTGATGCTAACAGAAGATTGTTTGAGTTCTTCTACACTATGTTCTAAAGCACGGAAGTTATCCCGACGATGAATGATCGTAGTTGGAGCAATCTTGTCAAAAGCAAGAGCCCAGTCTACAGCAGAGTCTCCACCACCAAGGACGGTCACCTGCTGTCCTTCATATTGTTGGATGTTCGAAACATGATAGTGGACGTTATCAAAGTCTTCAGCTCCCTCAATGTCAAGGGCGCGTGGCTTAAAGGCACCACCGCCCATGGCTATAATGACTGCTTTAGACTGATGCACTTGGCGAGAAGTAGTGATGGTGAAGAGGTCGCCTTCTTTTCGAATATCCTCTACAGTTTCATTGAGAAAGATCGGTGTATCAAACCGTTTGACTTGCTCGATCAAGCGGTTGCTCAATTCTTCACCAGTCAAATTGGTAAAGCCAGGTACATCGAGGATACTCTTTTCTGGATAGAGAATAGCTGGTTGCCCTCCCAGTTGAGGTAAGGAATCAATCAGTTTGACTTTTACTTGGCGCATATTGCCATAAAAAGCAGCAAACAGACCAACTGGTCCGCCCCCAACAATTGTAATATCATAAATTTCTGACATAGTATCTCCTTCAGGGTTTTCTTTGTTTCCATTGTATCATAAAATGGGAAGAATGAAAAAGTTGGAAAAAGAAATGACATGAAGGCTAGGAGGGCTAGAAAAGTTTCAAAAGATCTTGACAGCGTCCTTAAAGTGTGATAAAATTATTAAGATTTTAGGCTTGAAGGGAGTGAAAAATATGTCAAAAACAGTAGTACGTAAGAATGAATCTCTTGACGATGCTCTTCGTCGTTTCAAACGTGCGGTTACTAAAGCTGGTACTCTTCAAGAAACACGCAAACGTGAATTCTATGAAAAACCTTCTGTAAAACGTAAACGTAAATCAGAAGCAGCTCGTAAACGTAAAAAATTCTAATTGAATACAAGAACAGACTTCGGTCTGTTTTTTGTTTTTTTCATCCGTTAAAGACAAAAAAACCGATCTTCTAGCTAGAAGATCGGATCTTTTTATCTGATTATTTGTTTGCAAGCAAGTCGCGGATTTCAGTAAGCAACTCTTCTTGAGTAGGAGCAGGAGCTTCTTCTTCGACAGCTTCTTCTTTTTTACCAAGGTTTTGAGCTTTTTCAGCAGCTTTCACTACGAAGAAAAGAACAGTACCAACAACAAGGAAGTTGATCACAGCGCTCAAGAAGCTACCGTATGCAACACCGTTCCATGACAAATTAGCAATCTTATCAACACCAGCAGCTTTCATAGCTGGTTTCAAAATAAGTGGAGTGATGATATCGTTAACAAGTGATGTTACGATAGCTCCAAATGCAGCTCCGATAACGACTGCTACAGCAAGGTCAACAATATTCCCACGAAGGAGAAAAGCTTTCAAATCTTTTAACATATCCTAAATATGTCCTATCATAATAATTTTTTACTATGATAGTATAACGGAAAAATATTCGACTGACAAGGAATATGCCTCATTTTTTAAAATTAGTGATAAAGGTTGAAAATCTTTTCTTTTATGTGTGAAATCGGTAGGAAAAAATTTACTTTTACTAACTTTTAGTATAAAATATAAAGTGATAATCTATGGTAAAATGGAGGCACTGTTTATGGTTGATAAAGAGCTAATTGCAGAAATTAAAAACAGTGTAAACATTGTTGAAGTTATTGGAGAAGTTGTTTCTTTGACCAAGGCTGGCCGTAATTTTTTAGGGCTCTGTCCTTTTCATGGTGAAAAGACTCCTTCTTTTAATGTCGTTGAAGACAAGCAGTTTTACCATTGTTTCGGATGTGGTCGCTCGGGAGATGTCTTTAAGTTTATTGAGGAATACCGTGGAGTCGCTTTTATGGATGCGGTCCAGATCGTAGCAGAAAAAGCGGGTATTGCGCTTCAGTACCAAGCAAGGCCGGCTCAACCAACGTCTATCAATCCCAACCAAGAACTTTATGAGATTCATCAGGAAGCCAGTAAGTTCTACCAGGCGATTCTGATGACGACAAAGATGGGAGAAGAAGCGCGAAATTATCTGTATGAACGTGGATTGACGGATGAGGTCATCCGACATTTTCAATTGGGCTTAGCCCCAGCAGAAGGGAATTATCTCTATCGAAATCTCTCTGAGAAGTTCTCTGAGAAAGTGATTACCGATTCGGGGTTATTCACAATCTCAGATGCTGGAACAGTTTTTGATGCCTTTCAGGATCGGATTATGTTTCCTTTGACGGATGATAGTGGACGTGTCATTGCTTTTTCTGGTAGACTGTGGAAACTAACGGATGATGGCAGTCATCAAGCCAAGTACAAGAATAGTCGAAGTACCCGTCTATTTAATAAGAGTTATGAACTTTATCATTTGGATCAAGCTAAGACGAGCGCCAAAAAGCAACATGAAATGTATATCATGGAAGGCTTTATGGATGTCATTGCGGCTTATCGAGCTGGGATTGAAAATGCAGTCGCCTCTATGGGGACAGCCTTGACACCAGAGCACGTCCAGCACCTGTCTCATTTTACCAAAAAGGTCATTTTGACCTATGATGGGGATAAGGCGGGACTTGAAGCAACCGCTAAGGCCTTGGATGTCTTGCAGGATCTGGAGTTGGAGATCGTCCGTATCCCTGATCAGATGGATCCCGATGAGTACCTCAAAAAGACCTCCCCAGAAGATCTAGCTTCCCTCTTGAAGAATTCGCGGATCAGTAAGGTTGAATTCTTGATGCACTACTGGAAACCCCAGTATATTGAGAACTTACAGGCACAGATTGAGTTTGTCGAGAAGCTGGCACCGATGATCGCCCAGACGCGCTCCATCACAGCGCAAAACACCTATATTTATAAGTTGGCAGATTTATTGCCAGACTTTGATTATTTGCAGATTGAGCAGATTGTCAATAATTGTCGCTTGCATCAACGGCAGGAGGATCAAAGTGGTGGACGATCAAGAACGTCGAATTTTTCAGTCGATCTCCTGCCTAATCGTGGGATGACGCGCTTGATCAAGGCGGAAAATCATTTATTAAGTAGGATGAAAGATTTTCCAATGGTGCTTAATGATTACCGTTTGCGACCTGATTTTGTCTTTGACACACCGGAGTTACAGATCTTGTACCAATTACTCTGTCAAAATGGAGAAGTCACATCTCAGGATTTGTCCGAGCAACCTGAAGGGGTCCAGCACGCCTGGTACCGGATGGTAGAAGAAGATTTGCCAGAAGAGATAGCGGATGGTGAATTAGAAGAAGTGGAAGAAACGCGAAATCGTGAGCTTCTTCGCAAAGAAAGTCAACAAATTGGAAATAAAGTGAAGGAAGCTTCCTCGACAGGGGATGCGGAAAAAGCTTTATTGGAACTCGAGCGTTTGATCGCTCAAAAAAGAAGAATGGAGTAGGAATGGCTAAAGAACAAAAAGATATTACAACATTGGACGTTCAAATTGCAGAGTTTATTCGCAGCCACAAGAAAAGTGGAACTGCAACAGATGATGAAATTAATGACAAGTTGGTTATTCCATTCACACTAGATGCAGATGGGATTGAAGATCTTTTGCAACGGATTCAAGATGCAGGAATTTCGATCACGGATAAAGATGGTAACCCAAGTGCGCGTGTGTTGAACAATGAAGAAGAGCCAGAATTGTCAGATGAGGAATTGCTTGGAAGCAACTCTGCCAAGGTCAACGACCCAGTACGGATGTACTTGAAAGAAATTGGGGTTGTTCCTCTTTTGACAAATGAAGAAGAACAAGAATTGGCTATCTTAGTGGAACAAGGTGACTTGGAAGCCAAGCAACGTCTTGCAGAAGCCAACCTTCGTTTGGTTGTATCCATTGCGAAACGTTACGTTGGTCGTGGAATGCAATTTTTGGATTTGATCCAAGAAGGAAATATGGGCTTGATGAAGGCCGTTGATAAGTTTGACTATACCAAAGGGTTCAAGTTCTCTACCTATGCTACTTGGTGGATTCGTCAGGCTATCACTCGTGCCATTGCAGACCAAGCACGGACCATTCGGATCCCTGTTCACATGGTGGAAACCATTAACAAGTTGGTTCGTGAACAACGCAATCTCTTGCAAGAATTGGGACAAGACCCAACGCCTGAACAAATCGCTGAACGCATGGATATGACGCCTGATAAGGTACGCGAAATCTTGAAGATTGCCCAAGAGCCTGTTTCTTTGGAAACGCCAATCGGGGAAGAAGACGATAGCCATTTGGGAGATTTCATCGAAGATGAAGTGATTGAAAATCCAGTAGACTACACCACTCGTGTGGTTCTACGTGAACAATTAGATGAAGTCCTCGATACCCTGACAGACCGTGAAGAAAACGTACTTCGTTTACGTTTCGGTTTGGATGATGGAAAAATGCGGACCTTGGAAGATGTGGGTAAAGTCTTCAACGTGACCCGTGAACGGATCCGTCAGATCGAAGCCAAAGCCCTCCGTAAACTCCGCCACCCAAGCAGAAGCAAACCATTGCGTGATTTTATTGAGGATTAAAAATGTCCGGGGGACATTTTTAACGGTCGCCTAGAAATAAAAAAGCGACCTAGGTCCGGGGGACATTTTTAACGGTCGCCAAGAAATGAAAAAGCGACCTATGTCCGTGGGACCTTTTTAACCCGAGCTAAGCAATTCTATCGAGAGTAACATAACAAAAAAAGGAAGTGTCATATGGCATATACAACTGAGCAAATTGAAGAAATTAAAAATAAAATCTTAAATGCTTTGGAAGAGGTAATCGATCCTGAGCTTGGGATTGACATTGTTAATTTAGGTCTTGTTTACGAGATCCATTTTGATGGTGAAACTGGAGCGACCATTATTGATATGACGCTAACGACCATGGGATGTCCATTAGCGGATCTTCTGACAGATCAGATTCATGATGTTTTAGCAGAAGTAGAAGAAGTGACATCGGTGGATGTGAAGTTGGTCTGGTATCCTGCTTGGACGGTTGAAAAAATGAGCCGCTATGCACGGATTGCACTTGGAATTAGTTAAACATTCTATTCATCAAAACAAATCAGAGGTTGGGGGCTTCCCTAACCTCTGATTTGTTTACATCTGTATTTTTGAACAACCATTTTCAAATTCTTAGCAAATTTTCAGATAAAGTTGCAATCATCAAGAGGACAAGGTATAATAGCATAAATAGAAAATAAAGGAGATTTACATGAATCAGTATCCTTTGGTCTACTTGGACCATGTGACAAAGAATTATGGGCATGAAGTTGCTCTCATGGATGTTAGTTTGAACATCCAACCTGGCCGTATTATTGGCCTTTTGGGGCCTAATGGTAGCGGGAAAACAACCATCATTAAATTGATTAATGGTTTGTTGCAACCAAGCCTTGGAAATATCTATATTCATGGTCAATTACCATCCCCAGCTTCTAAAAAAGTTGTTTCCTATTTGCCGGATACGACTTATCTGAGTGAAAATATAAAAATTAGTGATGCTATTAGCTATTTCCAAGATTTTTATTCAGATTTTAATGTCCAACGAGCTTACCAATTGCTCAACGATTTGCATTTGCATCCAAATCAAAAATTGAACAGCCTTTCAAAAGGGAACAAGGAAAAAGTACAATTGATTTTGGTGATGAGTCGTGAAGCTGACTTGTATGTCCTTGATGAACCAATCGGTGGGGTCGACCCAGCAGCGCGTGATTATATTTTGCGGACCATTATTCAAAACCGACGTCCAAACTCTTCTGTCTTGATTTCTACTCACTTGATTGCGGATATTGAGCAAGTTTTGGATGAAGCGATTTTCATCAACCAAGGAAGAATCCTCTTGCATGAAAATACGACTGTTTTGCGCAATCAACACGGAAAATCAATCGATGAGATCTTCCGTGATCAATTCCGTGTTTATTAGGAGGACCCTATGTTTGGTAAATTATTAAAATATGAATTTAAATCGACAGCTAAGTGGTATTTATTGATCACCCTGATCGCACTAGGTTTGTCAGTGATTACAGGTGTTATTGGTGGAAGTGCTACAAACGGTTTTGTGGATATGGAAACCAATAGTATGCAAATCATAACTGGGACTCTTGGGATTCTCATTTTTGGAGGAGTCATTGGTCTTTATCTTAGTAACTACTATATTATTATTCGTCGTTTCTATTCCAACTTATACGGACGTGAAGGTTACTTGACCTGGACCCTTCCAGCTAGCCCTCATGCGATCATTTTGTCTAAATTTGTGGGAGCTTTAGTAGCGAGTCTTTACTGCCTATTCCTTCTATTTTTTAGTGGTTTTATCACAATTATTGTGATGGGCGCTGTCATTGGTCAAGACCTCTCTCCTGTATTTAGTATTATCGCTGAGGCTTTTAGTCATTCTATTGCTTATTGGATTATCATCTGGTGGATTTTTACCACAGCTTCAGGAATCTTACTATTTTATGTATCAATCGCACTTGGCCAACTGTTCCAAAATCGTCGTGGATTGAAGGCTATTCTGTTTTTCTTTCTCTTGTGTATTGTGTTAAGTATCATCGGTACAGCAGTCAATCCATTAAAAGATTCATATGCTGTCGGATATGCATTGGTTTATGGAAATATTGATGAATTTGGACCAAACTTCATCCCAGGTCTCATTTATGAAGTCATTAAGATTGTTTCTATGTACTTCACCATTCACTACATCAGCAAGTACAAGTTGAATCTTCAATAATAACAGTAAATTGAGCAAGGAGCTCTCCAGTGGAAGCCTTCTTGTTCAATTTTTTTCTTTTGCATTTTTAGCTACATTTTGATATACTAATTGTATTCGTTTTGGGGTCGTTACGGATTCGACAGGCATTATGAGGCATATTTTGCAACTCATCTAGCGGATGTAAAACGCCAGTTAAATATAACTGCAAAAAATAATAATTCTTACGCTTTAGCTGCCTAAACACCAGCAGGCGTGACCCGATTCGAATCGCTCGTGTTTGATGACAGGTCTTTATTTTAGCGAGATACGATCTAACTTTGTCTAGAAGTTAGATAAGAGATTGATAGACTCGCAGGTACAGGGCTTGAGTTATGTGTCGTGTAGCTGTTAAACTAAGACATAACCTATGGTTGTAGACAAATATGCTGGCAGGTGTTTGGACGTGGGTTCGACTCCCACCGGCTCCATCTATAGTTTCTAAAGCTTTCTAAATTTTTCTAAAACGTTGTAAAAACAACGTTTTTTGTTTTATACTTTCTATTCCTTTTTGAACCTTTTTGAAACCGACAGACCCAAAAACAGACCCTTTTTTATCCAAAGGGTCTGTCTTTATGTTATTTGTCTAAAAATCAATATAGTTTGCAAATTTCTCACCAATATCATCCTTGGCCTCTCTGGTGATGTGAGTATAGATGTTCATGGTTGTTTTTAAATCTGAGTGTCCAAGTCTATACTGGACCTGTTTGAGTGTCATTCCAGCTTCGAAGCATAGGCTGGCATGTGTATGTCGGAAGCCGTGGATCCTAATCGGACGCACATCCGAATCTTTGACAATTTGTTGTAGCCATTTCCGTGGTAGTGTTCCTGGTATTGGTTTTCCTAATTCATTCTCAAAGATAAAAGTAGTAGTAGGATTCATTTCTCTCCACTCTGTGAGCAGTTCACTTGTCTTTTCGTCCAAGCTGATCAATCGGTTGCTACTTTTGTTTTTTGTAGGACCGACAGATTCCCCGTCAAATCCTCTCGTAATGGCTTTATTTATGCTCAGAGTGTTATTGGTCCAGTCTTCCCATTTGAGGGCTAAAACCTCCCCTTTTCGAGCCCCTGTGAAGGCTAGAAGACGAAAGAGGACTTTCTTCCTCAGTTCATCAGTTTGGTCTACTAATTCAAGGAAAGATTTCAGTTCCTCCTTATCGTAAAAATCGCTATCTGTATCTACTTGCTTTCTGACAAGAGTTGTTACACTCTCAACCGGATTGGTTGAGGTGTAGCCATGTCTGATAGCGTACTTACATATGTTATTCATCAAGCCTTTCATTTTACGTCCATAGACCAACTTCTTGGACCAGTCATTGACTTGTTCCTGAAGCTGAAGAGGAGTGAGAGAAGAGATTTTTTTATCTCCCAAAGTCGGATAAATATGATTTTTTATATTCCGTTCGGTCTTTATGTAGGTGCTATCCTGTACTGTGTCAGCATATTCCTTGAGCCATTCTTCAGCAACTTCCTCAACAGTGATTTCCTTGACAGTGATTTCCTCGCTATTTTCAAGGTCGGTTTGAAGTTGGAGAAGTGCTGCTCTTGCCTTGGCTTTTGTCTGGAAGCCCTGACGCTTTACATACTTGTCCTTTCCATTTTCTTTACCAACATAGATCCTAAATTTATAGGCTGTATCGCCATTTTTCTTTTTATATGACTTTATTTCCATTGTGTTTCACCTCATTTCTTGGTAAAATGGGTATAAGAAAAAGACCTTTTTAATGGCTTTTCTTATATTGTGTTCCTCACACTCAATTTTTGGCGAAGGAGAGTGTGGGGATTTTTTATTAAAATTTTATTTTATATATTTCAGCTATCCGTTTTAAAAAGTCTTCTGGTATATTTAGCGTTGCATATATATCTCCCCTTGGAGAATAGTTGACTCTAGGATTGAATTCATCATTTGTAAATAAAGCACCAAAATCATATAAATACTGTCTGAATACAATAGGGTCATTAATTAGCACAGCAATAGAAAGCATTACAGCAAACAAATCTTTTTTCCCGATTCCACTAAGATATTCTTTTTCAGTTAGAACTTCTTTTGAAAGCACCGAAAGAAGAAGGACTTTGGTTAATTCATTTGTCACATTCGATAAAAAAGTTCTATTACCGTGTGCTATATTATTTCTATATTCTTGTAATAAAGATAGCATAGAAAGAAGTAGCTCCTTGGCACTTTCTCCATCTAGTTCGAAATATTCGAAGAATTGTTTTGCTATATCAATTTTTATATCTTCTCTACAAATTTTGTACCAATTAATTGTAGTCCCAAAATAAATACCTCCAGTGGCGACCCAAGGCGGAATATCGCCATGTTTTATCCTGTAATGCTGAATCGAAGCACTGTTCTTATTGTTATCAATTTGATTTTTTATATTACTAATTTCTGCTTTTCGATCAAGCTCGCCATTAGATTTGTACTTTTCAAAATCCAAATATTCCAACATAGAAACTCCAATTTTTTGAGCAATTTTGTAGGATAGTTTAGTTTTTAAGGATTTTTCAATATAGATTATATATTTGAACAATAAATTGTTAAGCGCTTGGTCTATCAGAAAAATTCGATGTAATGAAGTAAACGAAACAGGCTCATTAAATTGTTCGATGTTTAATTCATTATTAAAAAAAGTCCCGAATATATCTTTATAGCCATTCACAATTCCATAATAAGAAATACTTTGAAGGACTTCTTTTGTGAAAATCTCATTTTCAATAACGATTCTCTTGTTTCTCATTAATGCAATTTGTTGGTTGTATGTTAGAAAAGGTTTATTAGTAGACAAAAAAGAAAACCTCCTATCTAGGAGATAGAAGGTATTCCTAGCCACATCCGTAGCCATTTAATTCCCTTCTATCTTATCATTATTCTATGATCGCGTCAAGTCATTATAATTTCAATTTAACTAAATCACCAACTTGAATCTTAGGATTTTTTGCTTTTAGTGGATTAATGTCTTTTTCATTTACATCAAGAGCGCTCTTAACCATCTGTTTCCCACCATTCAAAAAACTAGATACAGAGAACGTAGTATTCTCCTTTAAACTTTGTGCAATTGAAAATTTAGGATAGACTTCAGTGATAATTAGATCTCCTTTTAAAAAATCATATCTGCCAAGAGAATTACCGTCTATATCTGTAATCTCAGGACCTGGTTCATAAATACTTATTTTTGTATCAACATGAATTGATTTAGAGTCATACCCTTTATCTATCATAACTGTATATTGATCCAGAATACGGATAACTTTTGCAATAGCCATTATTTTTCTCCTTATCTAACTAATTAGTGAATTATATTCGTCTTTGACCATCGTTTCATTTGCGATGGTCTTTAGACTGTATTTTTCCATAAAATGCAGATAGTTGAAATCTCTCACATCATCCATCAACTTCAATTCTTCTTCAAGCAAGTGATGAATCATGCTTCTATCTGCTTGTAATTCGCAAAGCTCCCTGTTCAATTCGTATTGAAAAGGAGTGTGTTCTTTGTGACCAAGTTCATGAAGAGCAACTTGTTTTTGTTCATCGTTACTCGTGAAGAGCTACTTGTTTTTGATCTTCTACTGACAAATTAAAGTCCAGCGCTAGAACATTCAAAGCAGGATTGAAGAAGCCGGGGCTGTGCCAATTGCTTCCATCAAAGTAGCAGAGATTCACACCTTCTTTGGCACAAAGCTCTTGTACTGTCATATAGTATACCTCTATTTATTTTTCAAGTGCGCCTCCAGAACTGCTGTAATGAAATCTATGTCATCTTCCGTCAATGGTTTTCCGTCAAATAACATTGATTGCGCAGCAATATCTCTGAGATCTAATGGTGCAGAAGCATCACCATCTTTCGCAATGTTAGGATTTTCCGTGCGTCCCAAGAGGTAGTCGGTGGACACATTGAAGTAATCTGCGATTTCTGAAATTCGTTCAGTAGACGGTTTGGAATTTTTTAGATTATAAATAGTATTCCTACTATAACCTAGTTTTTCTTCCAATAAATTTATTGAAAGCCCTTGCTTTTGGGCAAGTTCTTTAATTCTGTCAAATGTCTGAAACATTGATTTTTCAACCTTTCTGAGAATATGACAAAAAATATTTAATATTTCACATTAAAACACTTGACAAAGTTAATGTGGAGTATTAAAATAGTTTTTGTAAGTTAATGAGTTAGTAAAAAACAGAGTTAAAACTTACCTAAAAATAAAATAGCTTTGGCGAGCAAGAAAATTGATAGATATAACGTTTTATCAAGGTTTTTAATTATGCTTTCATTTTAATACTATACATTAAAATTGTCAAGCGTTTTTAAAACAATTTACTAACTCTTTAACTCTATTGAAAATAAAGGAGGAAAAAACATGAGCCAACAACATCGTAAATGGATTGAGCTTGTAGAAGAAGAACTCCACAAACGTGGATGGACTCGTTCGGATCTTGCAACTGTGGTCGGGGTTAGCCCAGCGATGATCACACAGATGTTCAAGAACGGGAAAGGCAGTGATGATTTGAAATTGCGCATAAATAAGAAATTGCGAATTTCTGAATCATGGGAAAAATTCGAGGAAAGATAGATGGTATTGGAATTATTTGGTCCAGAGTTCAAAGATAAACTATTTGAAGAGCTGGTTCAATTAAATATCAAAGCATTGGATGAAGCTAAGAAAAGAACATCAAGACAGACAACATGGGTCTCTATCAAAGAACTTCAAGCATCCACTGGCTGGGGAAGAACAAAACTTGAGGAATGGAGAGACCAAGGGAAGTTTCAGTTCCAGCAATCTGGAAAAGGTGGGAAATACCTTTACAACCTTGAAGATGTTCAGCGGTTTTGTCGTTCAATGCAAAAATAAAAAGCACCCGAAAAAATCAGGCGCTTAACAAAATTACTAAAACAATTATAACACAAGGAGGGCACACATGGCAATATCTAGAGAGATGACAGCCACTGAGGCAAATGTCCTTAACTACATCAAGAACTACGCAACAAATGAAATGCCAATCACAGCAGTTCAGCTCAGAAATGAATTTCAATGCGATAAGAGAGCAATAGAAAATATCATTGAGAGCTTGCGTGTAAACTTTGGGCATCCAATAGTTGCAAAGAAGAGAAAGCCAAATGGGTATTATCTTCCTAAGAATGATGAAGAACGGAATGAGGGATTGGCACCCTACAAGCGCCAAATCTTGACAGAACAAAAGAACTTGGCAGCAATCATGGCTGTTGACTTGAATGAATACTGGAGGAATTAAAAATGTTACTAGAAATTATTATTGCTTTATTGATCATGGTGATCTTGCTTCAAATGATTATTATCAGTGCAATTAGTGAAAGATGCAAAGAGTCAAAGCGTGAACTCAAGAAAATGATCGAAGAACAACAACGCATCCAAGAAGCACGGGAAGCAATGCGCTTCGGTTATCGCAGATAGGAGTTATTAAATGGCAGAAAATATGAATGTACTGCCTCATGATCTATTAGCTGAACAAGCTGTGTTAGGTTCCATCTTCCTTGATCCTGATAAGATCCACATCGCTTCTGAATACTTGACAAAAGATAGTTTTTTCAAACTGTCGCATGGAATGGTATTCAACATCATGCAAGAGTTGTCTGATAAAGGTGACCCAATTGATCCCGTATCTGTAAAATCTGCCCTTGACTCTATTGGGCAATTTGAACAAATTGGGGGGATGCCATTCCTGGCAAGCCTTATCAATGCAGTCCCCACAAGCGCCCACATTGAACACTATTCAAAAGTAGTTGCTGAAAAATCAAGGGCCAGAAAGGTCATTGAAGATCTGAGCCATAGCATTTCAAGCGTTTATGATGGCCAGAAAGACTTGAATGAGATCCTTTCTCAAACTGAGCAGAATTTATCAACAATCTCAAATGAACAGAAAAAAGGCTTCAGGCCCATCATTGATGTGATTGATTCAACACAATCTATTCTAGATGAACGCTCTCAGAAGGTTGGTGATGTGACAGGAACTTCAACAGGATTCACTGATTTTGATCAAATCACGACAGGCCTCCATGAAGATAACTTGATCATTATTGCTGCAAGACCTGCAATGGGTAAGACAGCATTTGCTCTGAATATTGCCCAGAACGTAGCTAAGAATTCAGATAAAGCAGTAGCAATCTTTTCACTAGAAATGGGAGCAGAAAGCTTGGTTGAACGTATGCTGTCAGCAGAAGGATTGATTCCATCGTATCATGTTAGAACTGGAAATCTCACCGAAAGTGAATGGCGCAGAATGATTTCAGCACAGGAACGACTAGCAAGAGGGAAGATCTTCATTGATGATACAGCAGGAGTAAAGATTTCAGAAATTAGATCAAAGGCCAAAAGGTTAGCTCAAGAAAATGACGGTCTAGGATTGATTGTGATTGACTATCTACAACTAATAGAAGGTAGAGGAAGAGAAAACAGGCAACAGGAAGTATCTGAAATTTCAAGGCAATTGAAGATTCTGGCAAAAGAATTGAAAGTTCCGGTCATCGCCCTCAGTCAGCTTTCCCGTGGAGTTGATCAGCGAAATGACAAACGCCCAATCCTTTCAGATCTGAGAGAATCCGGATCTATTGAGCAGGACGCTGACATAGTAGCCTTCTTGTATAGAGAAGCTTATTACAAGCGAGATGAACAAGAGGAGCCGGACAATGTAACAGAACTTATTCTTGAGAAGAACAGGCATGGGAGCCTTGGGACTGTCCAATTATTCTTCCTAAAAGAGTACGCAAAATTTTCAAATAAGGAGGCCTGATGAATGGTAACTGAAAACCGTAGATATTACTGGTTGCAATTAAAAGAGGACTTCTTTAATTCCAAGGAAATGAAGCTAATGAGGAAGCTCCCTGGAGGAGAAGAAATCACAATCATCTATCTGAAGATGATGCTTGTAAGTCTAGCTGAACAAGGAAAATTGTACTTTGAGGGATTGGCTGAAGATCTAGCTGAAGAACTATCACTCATCATTGATGAAGATCCGGAAGCAATTAGATTGGCATTGATGTTTTTAACTAAAAAGAAATTATTGACAACATCAGACAATTACCAGTTCAATCTTGAACAAGTTCCAGAAATGATAGGTAGTGAAACAGCTAGCGCCCGTAGAGTTCGCAAGCATCGAGAAAACCAAAAAACGTTACAATGTAACACCGATGTAACAAAGTGTAATGGAGATATAGATATAGATATAGATAAAGATATAGAAATAGATAAGGGGCAAAAGCCCCAACCAGATGTCTATGAAGAAATTATCAAATATCTAAATGAAAAAACCGGTTCACATTTCAAATCAACTAGCAAGTCAACTCAAAGGCTGATCAATGGAAGATTAAGTGAGAACTACACAATTGAAGACTTCAAATATGTGATTGATGTTAAGACAAACGAATGGAAGGACAACACAAAGATGTCTAAATACTTAACACCAGATACACTCTTCAATGCTAGTAAATTTGAAAAATACCGCAATCAGCAAATGCCTAAACAGCCAAACGTTCAGAAACAAGATGAAAGGTTGGGATTCTAATGAATGAAGAAATTACATCTTGTAAAAAGCATGGTTGTCAAATCCAGCATGCAAAAGTGAAGATCAGTGGATCAGAACAGATCATTGAAATTTGCCCTGAGTGTGAGAGAGAAGAAATCATGAAGATGGAATCCGTATTGAGACAGGAAGCGAAAATTCAGGCTCTCTTGTCTCACACTTACAAAGTCTTTGACAGAGAAAGCATCTATTCTCAAGAGTTGAGTGATAAAACATTAGAGAATTATGTAGCAGATAATTCAACTAATGAACAAGCTCTCAACTTCATGAAACGGATGCTGAGGGATTATCTGAAATTTGAAACAGGGAATGTGATCCTAAGTGGACCGCCTGGGATTGGGAAGAGCCATCTTTCTATTGGATTAGCAAAAGCATTGAATGAGAAATCAAAAGAATGTGAGAATCCAAAAAGCGTGATCTTCATCTCAACATCAGCTCTCTTCAATAAGATTGAAGAAAGCTTCAATGGTCGAGGAGACTTCACAGAGAGCTACGCTGTTGACCTACTCAGCAAAGTTGACTTTCTCTTCTTGGACGATTTGGGGAAAGAAAGTAGCATGAGCGCCAATCTAAAAGAAGCGAATGAATGGAGACAGAGAGTGCTGTTTAAAATTTTAGACAACAGGCAAACAACATTCTTCAACACTAACTTGTCAAGTAATGACATCAAAAAAATCTACAATCAAGCACTTGCTGACCGAATCTTCAAGGGAGCAAGCAAGCACATTTATAAATTTCCTGAAAGCATGGAAAGTCGGAGGTATTAACGAATGGAAAACAACAAACTAAAGGATCTAATTTCAAAAGTTCAAAAATGGTTTTATGACCGCAACTTACACACTCAAGAACCCAATAAGCAATTCCTGAAGCTCTATGAAGAAATCGGTGAGCTGTCGAGAGGAATTGCTGAAAAAGATGAAGAAGTGACTAAAGATAGTATTGGAGACATCACTGTTGTATTGATCGGCTTGACTCTTCAACTTGGAATCAACACAAAAGAAATTTTCCCAGAACAAGAGAAATTCATTTTCTCAGAAGCTGCAAAAACAGAAGATTATTTTGTATTGATGGTTGATCAAGCACTGGCATCTTATTTTAACCGTCAAGGCTACCAACTCAAAAGCGTAGTACATGAATTGATGCGAATTTCTCAAATGCTGAACTATGATTTTGTGGAGTGCTTAAATAAAGCCTATGAAGAAATCAAGGACCGCAAAGGAAAATTGGTTGACGGTATTTGGATTAAGGAGGAAAGACTAAAATGAAAGAACGGTCATTTGAACAAATTCTAGAAGAAATGAATGATTCAGTGAATAAGCCAAATCACTATTGCGGTGAATATGGTCTGGAATCCATTGATGTCATCCGGAACTTTGCAGGAAATCTGAAAGGGGTTCAGGGATTCTATTGGGGAAATGCTATCAAGTATCTATGTAGATTCCAGAAGAAGAATGGGCTTGAAGATTTGGATAAGGCTAAGAAATATCTTGAATGGCTCATTGAGGATTTGAAAAAAAGTCATGAACAGGAGTGACAGCATGAGAGATTACACGAGAAATCAGATGGATCACTTTCGTCAACAATTGCAATTGTTGATCCTTGGTAAAGGACTAACACGCAAAGAGCTGTCAATGAAATTGAATAGAAATCCAAATACAATTCAACAATGGATCACAAACAAAAATATAAAACCAGCTCATGTCCAAGAATTATGCAAATTCTTCAACATTGACGAGAAGGCACTGATGGGAGATCCAGAAGAATTGACAGATTATAGATTCTTTGATCAAGGAAAATACATCTGTACTGCTCCAATCAAAGAACTAAGCAAGATCACTGGCAAAGATGTGTCAATTCTCAAGTATTATATACACTTGAATGAACAAGGAAGAGAAGCTGGCCAGTATAGAATAGAAAGGGTAGTTGAAGATGAAAAGTAAAATCAATTGGCTGATTATTAATTTGATCTCATTGGCAGTTATTTCACTAGTCATTGCTATCAATCTCAATTCTAGATTAGTAGATCAAGAAAACAAAATCAAAGATATGGAATGGACGATTCAGGAGCATGAGTTGAGCATTCAAAGAATGGCAGAACAAAATACTGCACAAGATGTCATTTTGAATAAATTAAATCAAGAATATCAAATGCAGGAACGCAAGAAAGCAGAAGCAGTCAAGGAAGCTGCTGAAACGAATAATGTCGGAGGATAATAATGATTAACAATGTGACTCTTATTGGTCGATTGACCAGAGATGCAGAACTACGCTACACACCTAACAACATCGCAACAGCTCAATTCAATATTGCATGCAATCGTAATTTCAAAAATGCAAATGATGAATATGATGCAGATTTCATCAACTGTGTGATGTGGCGAGAACAAGCAGAACGCTTCTGCAATTGGACGAGGAAGGGAATGCTTGTGGGGATCACTGGACGAATCCAAACAAGAAGTTACGAGAACCAGCAAGGACAACGTGTATATGTGACTGAAGTTGTCGCAGAAAGTTTCCAAGTTCTTGAAAAGCGTGACAATACCGCAAATCAAAACAGCATGACAGAACAGATGCCACCTAACTACGCAAATCCGATGGACATCGATGAAAGCGATTTGCCATTTTGAGAGGTGCTGAATGAAATTTTTGGATCTATTTGCAGGAATTGGTGGATTTCGTCTTGGGATGGAATCCGCCGGGCATGAATGTGTAGGGTTTTGCGAAATTGACAAATTTGCTCGCAAGTCTTATAAAGCCATACACGATACGAGAGGAGAGATTGAATTACATGACATCACAACGGTATCAGATGAGTCTATTCGAAGAATCGGACGTGTGGATATTATCTGTGGAGGATTTCCGTGCCAAGCTTTCTCAATTGCGGGAGCTAGAAGAGGTTTTGAAGATACAAGAGGAACTCTCTTCTTTGAAATCGCAAGGTTCGCATCTATTCTCAGACCTAAACTTCTTTTTCTTGAAAACGTCAAAGGACTCCTCAACCACGACAAAGGAAACACCTTTAAAACAATCATCGGAGCGCTTGATGAACTGGGGTATGATGTGGAATGGCAAGTGCTTAACAGCAAGAATTTTGGAGTCCCCCAAAACCGGGAACGTGTGTTCATTGTCGGACATCTTAGAGGACAATGTACCAGAAGCGTTTTTCCTCTCAGTGGAGAAAGTCAGCCAATTAGTTGTCAATCGGTAATAAAAATCGGAAATGTTAATCCGTCCGGCAATGGCATGAATGGAGAAGTCTATCAGGCTAATGGTCTAGCTCCCACACTTACAACAAATAAGGGAGAGGGGCAGAAAATAGCGGTAAAAAGCAATACTATAAAACAATTTGGAACATTGCAACCCAATTTCAATCAATGTGGAGTTGTTTACAAAACAGATGGGATTGCACCAACCATCAGAGCCTATCAAGGGGGAGGACTTGAGCCTAAAATCATCCAGCGTGGTCATGGTTATAATCAAGGTGGAGAACATGATATCGCTCCTACTTTGACAAGTAATAGCTATCACGAAAATAATCACTTATCAGATGGCTATCGAATCAGAAAACTAACCCCCAGAGAATGTTGGAGGTTGCAAGGATTTCCTGATTGGGCATTTGATAAGGCGCAAAAGGTCAATAGCAACTCTCAACTATACAAGCAAGCAGGAAATAGCGTGACCGTGAACGTGATCGAAGCGATAGCGATGGAATTGAAATGAAAGAACTTATCATACTTACTTTGTTGAGGAGGTGGAGTGATGGAAAAAATTATTATGGCTTCGTTGCCAAACAAGGAATTAAATCGTTTGATTAAAATTGAAATCGCAGTTGAAAATCTAATCGAAAACGGAATTCTTGATGAAGATGTATTTAATGAATATTTAAAGGAAGCATAGAAGTTGAGGAGGTAACACAATGATTCCAGACGATTTCTTTATCAGAGAACTTATTGAAGATGAAGATATTATTTTTAGTAAAGACAGTGAATATCACAAGCAGAAGAAAAAAGAAAAGAAGAATCCTATTTTCAAAAGAAATAAACCAAAGAAATTTTGAGGAGGTGGAAGAATGATTCTAAAGTATAGAGCGTGGTATGTGCTGGCGGAAGAAATGATCAATGAAATATTGATGATTTCATTTGTCAGAAAGGAGATCATCGGGAAGTTCAGTGATGGCTCTACATCAGTTCCATTAAAATTTGAAGATAAGAGAAACGGGGAAGATGTTATCCTCATGCAATCAACAGGCCTCAAGGATAAGAACGGTAAGGAAATTTTTGAAAAAGATATCCTTGATTATAATGGCAGAAAAGTTATTGTTAAATGGCATGGTTCTTACGCTTGTTTTATCTACGAGTTTGTAGATGAACTGAAAAGTAGAACGGCAGAATGGCAACCGCTATATCTCTCTTATTATAAATTTGAGGTTATCGGGAACTCGCTGGAGAATCCCGAATTGTTGGAGGTAACAGAATGAGTTATGATTTGGAAATATTAGCAAAAATAGAAAATGGAGATTATATTTGCATTGCCGAACCTAAATATAGTTCTCCAACCTACAATCTTGGAAGAATGTTCAGAGTTGCCATGAATTGGGATTTTAACATAAACACAACATACAATGTTGCTGACATTTTAGATAATATCTCCCGTGGTATATCTGAGTTAGAATGGTATCCAGAGAAGTATACTCAGTATGAACCTGAAAACAAATGGGGGACAGTCAGCGGAGCATTGGAAGCTTTGAAGTCGTTGAAAGAGTGTATTTTAGAACAGGATATTGATACGAAATATTTATATATGAGGTGGTAATATGACACGACCAAACAGATACCCATATACTAAAAGTCAGTGGGAAGAGACAACGACGGCAGTTTATTCGTATAACAACGGAGAATATGAACTGTTTAGATGTCTTGAAAACAAATTCACGGGAGAAATAGTAGAGGTGAAATAATGGAAGAGATTATCATGGCTTCATTGCCTAATAAAGAATTAAATCGTTTGATTAAAATTGAAATTGCTGTTGAGACTTTAATTGAGAATGGAGTTCTTGACGAAGGTGTATTTAACCAGTATTTGAAGGAAGCGTAGATTGAGGAGGTGGAAGGATGAACGAGCAGTGTCTGGGGAATGGTATTAACAAAGAATTGACAGACAAGTTTATTGACAGTGGGTTCAACATGGAAATCCTATATTCAGAAATAAAGGAAGTAGTGTAATGGAATGGAATAAGTTAACAACAAGGAATATTGCTGAAGATGAAAAGGAATTTTTTCATAATGCTATTGAGTACATTTGGGAAGGTAAAACTCCAGAAATTGATGAAGAAGTCCTTGTCTATAATCCAGAGACTCAAAATATATACACCGATACCTGGATTGATTATGGAGAAGGAATTGGTTTTGAGAACACTGATGAAGACGTAGTTTTCTGGATGAGCTACCCTCAACCACCAAGTGGCGAAATGATAAAAAATGAGAAAATGCCCAAGATAGACGATTTTGTGTTTGCATTACAAGTAGGAAAGCTTGTAGTAGATACAGCAAAAGCAATTATCGTAGATGATAATATTTTGGGGAGCAATGGAAAGTTTGTTTTAGACGGTCACACGTTCAACATAACTGTGTCGGAGGTGGAGTGATGAATAAACAAGAGTTGATTGAACAGATGAAAGGTTTAAAGAATCTTTTTGGTAACAAAGTAGAATATATTGAGATAGACACGGCAATAGAACTTGCTTCTAAACTAGACGAACCGCAGAAGCCAGCCGTTCCGCAGTTCGTAGCGGATTGGTATGAAAAACATAAAAATGATTTTGAGTTTGCAGTTTTTAATTATTTGTATCTATTTGATAGACAAGATGAGTCTGACTTCAAAAGATGGTTTAGAGACTCAAGAACAGAACCATTTCAAATCCTTGTAAATATGCACCAATTCGGCTACACAGTCGAGAAAGAGAAGCGGTATCTGGTGAAGATGAAAGGATTGAGAGAAAATACTAGCTATCTCAATTATGATTCAATTGATGCTGAATGGTATTTCGCTGATGCTGAAAATGGACCCGCTGTAGGAACACACTGCACCCGGAAAGAACTTGAAAGCGCCGGCTTCGGCTGGATTTTCTCTTGTGAAGGAATAGAGGTTGAAGAAGTTGAATGAAGAATGGAAGACAATTTTAGATGCTCTAGATTATGATGTTTCAAACAAAGGAAATATCAGAAATAAAAAAACTAAAAAGAATATAAAAACAAGGGTTGTGAAAAGATTTGGCTATGTGTTAGTAAATCTTCAAATTGGAGCAAAAGGAGAGAGAAGACAAAGAACGTTTAGAGTTCATAGATTAGTTGCTAAAGCATTTATACCAAACCCAGATAATTTACCGGAAGTCGACCATGTGAATGGTATTAAGACTGATAATAGAGCAGAGAATTTGGAATGGGTAACAGGTAAAGAAAATACAGTAAGAGCCTATAAAAAAGGATTGGCTAAAATATCTAGCGATGAACATATGAAAGCTATGACGGACAAAACAAAGAAAGCGTGCGTAATTGTAGATATTTTAAAAGATAAAAAATATTTTTTCAACACACGAAGAGAAGCTAGTATTTTCTTTGGCAAAAGCTATTCTTGGGCGACAACGTTGATAAAAACTGGCATAGGAAGTAAAGGAAGATATTATGGATATGATATTTAACGGTTGGGTGTTTGATTGTCCGGGAATAGAAGTTGAGGAGGTGTAGGAATAATGCCAAATTGGGCCAAAGGATCTCTTAAATTAAGAGGAAGAAGCGAAAATATTTCATCAGCATTGAAAGAAATGCTATTAAGCGACACTGTAACATTAGAAGAAAAATATGATGGCACTCTACTTGAATTCAACAACACAGCTCCCTATTTTTACATCAATGGTACAAGACGAGCATTTATTGACCAAAAACAAATAGAAGTTTGGCTTGAAGAAGAATTTTGTATCGTTGAACTGGATAATTTTGAGCAAGCATGGAGTGCTATTCCAGAAAATTATCAAGAAATTTCAAGTAAGTTTGATGTTGATATTAAAATTTTTACATTTGAATGTGGCATGGGATTCACACAGGAAATTGAAATTTCAAAAGGTGAAATTATCAAAAATGTTTGTTATGAATACGACAATTATGAGTGGGAAGTTCCATTTAGCAATTTAGGAGGTTGAGGGATGAAACAACCTGAACGATACCTATCTAGATATTTTATTCTTGAACTTATTGAATATGAAGATATTATCTTCAATAAAGACAGTGAATATCACAAGCAGCAGAAGAAGGAAAAAAAGAACCCTATTTTTAAAAGGAATAAGTCCAAAAAAGATGGGCGCTATAAAATATTGAAGTAGAGGAAGAGGTAGGAATATGATAAAAAAATTATTGATCACAGTTTTTGTTTGTTTGTCTTTTATAACACTATCGGGGTGTGGAAATAAAGATATTCTTGGAACAACTTTTACTTTCAAATACGCAAAAATCAGACTAGTTGACGGACGAATTGTCGAAGGTGAAGTAAAGCAATGGGCAAAATATGACGAACAAGATAGCATTCGCGTAACTTTTGAAAATGGCGAGGAATATTACACTCACTCAAGCAATGTAATACTGTATAACAAATAGATGGGAATTAACATGAACCTACAAAACTTTATCTATTTACTATTCGCACTGGTTTGGCTCTCTGGGCTGATATGGGCCAGTGTGATAGCTTTTAAAAATAGAAAGGACAAGCGATGAGGTGTGATATATGCGGTAAGAAAATCAAGAAAGGGACTGGCATTGTTTTATATGAAAACGATAGTGTAATAGCAAACTATCACAGACACTGTTACCGTGGTAGTTCATTTTGGAAAGAACCAAGTAAGCCTCTTAACGTGAATAAAGGACGAATGAACGCAAGCAAACTGACAACTAATGATTTAAGAAAGGACAAGTAATGAGTTTAGACAATGTACATATACCAATACGGGCCAACAGAACTCTATCTATTGCCCAAATAAATGGCAAACTAGAGATCGCTGTACTTGGCATGGATGATTTATTTGTTACTGATTCATATTTTGAGGATCTGTATGATGCAGTGATGCCATTTGACAATATAAGAGATTTAAAGCGTATTATTGATCATATCATCGATGTGGAGGACAATAAATGAGGGTATATGTTGTTAGGAAATACCATGGACGCTCAAGTTGGAGCGATCCTAAACATTCAGCAAAGTATACAGAGAAAGAATTCCATGCTAGATCCGAGGCACTTGCTTATCGTGAAAGTTTAGGATTGAATGGAATTATAGAAGTGTACTGTAGGGAGGATAGTAAATGAATCTAAGAAGTCGGTTTGGGTATTTAATTTTGGCTTTGCAACAGTATCCATTCGAGAAAGAAATCAAGGAACGGATTGAAGAAATTGAAGTACCTTGGAAACCAACCGATCCAAATACAGGGATCAAGAGTAATAAGATAATGACACCGAAAGCCCTGGCCGATATTATCAAAAAAGAATCGGATCCAGAACTACATCGTCTCGAATTACTTCGAGAGGCAATCAGCACTATCAAAATTCTAACACCCGAAAAACAATGGGCTGCAATCAAAGAAGTATACATTGATGGAACTCTAACTGTTGAGGGAGCATCAATCAAATACTTACATTGTAGTAAATCACTTGCTTACAAAGAAGTGATCGAGCCGTTCTTTAGCGGACTAGAAAAGAAAATCTATGAACTTTCTGTGAACACTAAGATTAATATTAATTTGGAAAAAAGTTAAAAATACAGTCGAAAGTGTGGAAAAAATTTAAAAATAAGGTGGTAAAATTATATCATCTGGTAAAACCGAACCGATGGATCCTTATGAAACGGGTTAGGAGTTAGCTCAGTTGGTAGAGCGGTCGGGTCATAACCGGCGTGTCACAGGTTCGAATCCTGTACTCCTAATATCAGCCAAGTCAGCACAAGCTGGCTTTTTATTTTACCTAGGAAGGAGGTGGCACTGTGAACATTGTGGACCCAATCAGGGATAAGGATGATATCCAAGCTATGAAGGAATATCTGCGAGAATGGAATGAGCGGAACTACTTGCTCTTTTTATTTGGCATCAATTCCGGATTACGAGTGGGCGACATTCTTCGAATACGAGTAAAGGATGTGCAAGGTTGGTATATCAAAATCAAAGAGCAGAAGACTGGAAAAAGGAAACAGCTCAAGATGACAAAGACTTTGAAAAAAGAAGTCAGAGAGTACATCAAAGATATGCCACTGCATCATTATCTGTTTCAAAGTCGCATCGGAAAAAACAAACCACTGGACAGGCGGACAGTCGATTGGATATTGAAGACCGCAGCTATCGAGTGCGGGATTGAAAACATTGGCACCCACTCGATGAGAAAAACATTTGGCTATCATTACTACAAAAAGACTAAAGACGTGGCAATGCTCATGGATCTATTTAATCATTCATCTCCTGCAATTACGCTGAGGTACATTGGGATTAGACAAGATCAACGAGATAAAGCCATGTCTAATTTTGATTTATAGTTATCAATTAGACACAACGAGTAAAACGCTAATTAGTTTTATTAGTTGCCTGCTATTCATTTATTTTACAGGCTTTTTAAAGCTGGTGCGAATCAGACAGAATATAAGATATGTCTAATTCAAGAGAGAAAAACAACATAGTTTTCAGAAATAATATAATGAATTTCAGAAACAGATAATTGAAAGTATGAAATGTTACAGAGGATTTAAGAATTGAAAGTAGATGTTTCGACAAGAGAGAGTCGCAGAGAGTTTTATCTTTCAAGATCATGGAGACAACTGAGACTCGAAGCAATGAGTCGAGATCATTTTGAATGTGTCTGGTGTCGAGATCAGGGAAAGGTAACGACAGATAACCTCGAAGTCGATCACATCAAAGAGCTAGAATATTATCCAGAGTTTGCTCTAGATATCGACAACCTTCGTACTTTGTGCAAGGAGTGTCACAATAAGCGACATCATCGCTTTCAATTCCGCAAATCATCCAAGTTGCAAAATAAAAATTTTCGTTCTGACGAATGGTGGGGATGAAAATTTAAAATTTTGAAAAACTCAAAGACCCCCCGGTCGAAAAAAATCGAAAAAAATCGGTCTCTGGGAACCGGTGGGAGGGGTCGATTGTCCAAATGCAAAGCACTATTTTTAAAGGGGGAGGGGGCTCATGGAAGAATACTCAGAAAAAAATATAAAAGAATTGGAAAACCAGTTACTTTCCAAAATCGGCAATTTTAGCACACGAAAGAAAGATGCGATTCAGTACGAAAAAGTTCACCGCTATCTCTATCTGGTCCGTCTACTGTATGAGCTGAAAGAACGTCTCAAACAAGATGGATTAGTCATCACCGTCCACAACGGCCAACAAAGATTTCAGAAAGCGAACTCGTTGATCAAAGAAATCAATACAACCAGCAATCAGCTACTAGCGATTGAGCGATCATTTGACTTTGAGGTTGAAAATTCACCAGTGGAGAAGAAGCCACCATCAGACGGAAGTGATCTATTGTGATTTCTCACCCTTTGATTGATGAATACATCGAACTTGCCGAATCAGGAAAAATCAAAGTCAACAAAGAACGCTCACTCTTATTCAAAATCATCAAGAAAAAAATCTATCCGAGGGATGATTTATATTTTGACAATGATTTGATTGAGAAATATATCCAGTTCACCGAGAAGAATTTCTTTCCACTGGCTAAGTATCAAAAGTTCATCACGCCATTTATCTTTCTTTTTCGGAAAGAAGATGGCGAACCTCAATTTGATGAAATATTGCTGACCCTTGCTCGTGGGGGAGGAAAGAATGGTTTTATGTCCAGCCGGGACGCATTCTTCATCAGTCCTCTCTATCCTGTCAGAGATTACGATGTGACTATCACAGCTAACTCTGAGAAGCAAGGCAAGGTCTCGTTTGAGGAAGTTTATGAGACTGTCCAGCGAAGAGGATTGGAAGACCATTACTATTTGACAAAGATGTCTATTACAGGCCGAGGGAATAACTCGGTCTTTTCTTATCGGACAAACAACCCAAAGACAATGGACTCGGCTCGTGATGGCTGCCTTGAATTCGATGAAATTCACCAGTTTGAAAATGACTCTGCAGTTAAAATCCAGCGATCAGGACTTGGTAAGATTGCCCATGCTCGAACCTTTTACAACGGTACAAATGGACACGTTCGTGAAGGGTTTTACGACAAAATGATTGAAAAATCTATGAAGATCTTGAATGGCGAGCTTGACGAGTTCCGCCTATTCCCTTTTATCTGCAAGTTAGATGATCCGGAAGAAGTGGACGATATGACTAATTGGCCAAAAGCGAATCCAATGCTGGATGAGACAACACCTTATGCCAAACGTCTATTAGCTAGAACGAAAGCTGACTATGATGACTTAGAATTAGAACCATCAGGCAGACAAGAATTTATGACAAAGCGGATGAATCTGCCAGAAGCCGACATCGAAAAAGATGTGACCACTCGTGAAAAGTTAATGGCTGCATTGAGAAGCCCTGGCATAGATCTCTCAGGAAGATCTTGTGTCGCTGGTTTCGACTACGCAAGCATCAGAGACTTTGCCAGCGTTGGTCTACTCTTTAAAAACGGTGATGAATTTATCTGGAAGCAACACAGTTTTGCTAGAAAGCAATTTTTGGATATGTTTAAAATCAAAGCTCCAATCCGTGAATGGCAGGAGCAAGGGCTCTTCACTATCGTAGACGGTCCAAGTATAGATCCAAGATTACTTGTTGATAAATTGATCCAGTGGCGCAAGCTGTACAATATCGAAATTGTCTGCGCAGACGGATTTCGAATGGACTTGCTAAAACCATTGCTGGAAGAAGCTGATTTTGAGTATGAATTCTTGCGAAATCCAGGGGCGATACAGTCGAAGGTAGCTCCAATCATTGAAGATGGATTTGCGAATGAAAGATTCATTTTTGAAAACGACAAATCAATGCTCTGGTATACCGATAATACCTTTGTCAAAGAAGACAAAGACGGAAACAAGAGATTTTTGAAAAAGGAACCGTTGAGACGAAAGACTGACGGTTTCCATGCCTTTATTGCTGCTCTCTACAAGAGAGAAATCATTCAAGAAAGTACTGTTGGAGACTTTCTTGATGTGATCGAAGATTGGGAATTTTAGAAAGGACAACAAAATGAACAAACGAATGAAGAAGAAACAACAACTTGAACAAAAGATTCGAGGGCTTGAATGCGAGCTTGCTGTAGTGAGCAAAGAAAACATGGAATTGTTGAGCAAGATTGGCTCAATCACTGCTGAATTGAATACTCTGAGCCAGTCCGTGAAGCGACATGAAGATATTTGCGGTCAAAATGTCTTACAAACAAATAAAGAATTTGAATCAATCAAGAAGGAATTAAAACGCTCTAAAAAATCTTTCTTCAAACGGTAAAAAATATCCGGGTGGGTGGTAGGCATAAAATTTTAGAAAGGAGGAGGTGCCTTGGGATGGCTAAATTTATTCAAGCGAGAAGTTCCGGAACCAAGTTTTGAATTTGATGAGCTGGAGCGGATCTTTGGAAATCTGCAACTAAAGAGCTTGTCGATTGACAAGGCTGCTGAATTTGTGGCCCGTATCTTTGCAAGATCTGAGTTCAAATTTGTTGAGAATGGGAAAAAGAAGTCTACTGATTGGGATTATCTGTTAAATGTAAGGCCCAATAAAAATGAATCAGCTTCTGAGTTTTGGCAAAAGGCGGTTTATCGCTTATTGACCAAAAACGAAGTACTAATTTTCTTATCGAATGATGATCAGTTATTGATCGCTGACTCGTACATTCGACAGAAATATGCTGTGTTCGATGATACATTCACATCTGTGAGCTGTCAAAACTATACTTTCCAGAAACCATTCAAGATGAATGAAGTCATTTTCTTGCAATACAACAACAATCGTCTTCAAGAATATTTCACGCAGCTCTTCAACGATTATGAAAAACTACACACTCGACTGGTTGAAGCACTTGCACGAAACAATCAGATTCGTGGAGTACTTAGCACCAGAACGAATGCAAGTTTTGACGAATCAAAGCGTGAAAAGATGCAACGGTATGCAGACGGTCTCTTTAAATCATTTACGACAAAGACAGTAGCAATTGTCCCAGCTCAAGAAGGAATGGAATACTCAGAGCTGACCAATACTACAGGTACATCGAATTTGTCTGTAGATGAGTTGAAAAAACTTCGTAGGCAATTCGATGATGAGGTGGCAGACATCTTAGGAATTCCCACTGCGCTGATGCATGGAGACATGGCTAACCTGGAAAATAGTCAGAAGATGTTTAACAGCTATTGCTACCAGTCACTTGTGAAGAAGATGAGCGATGGTCTGAACTTTGCTTTACTAAGCAAAAGCGAGTACAAAGACAACAAGCGTCTTGTCATTGTTGGCGAAGGGCAAAGAGACAAATTCTCGCTTGCTCAAAGTATTGACAAGCTGATTTCTTCTGGTTCCATGCTTATCAATGAGGTCCGTGAGGAACTTGGCCTTGAAGCTGTACCGTGGGGCGACAAGCCTCTGATCACTAAGAACTATCAACTTGGTGAGGATGTAGAGAAGGGAGGTGAGAAAGAAGATGAAAGTGATTCCGATTAAAGGAACAATCGTGTCAAACGATGATGTTCGGCTTTATGATTGGTTTGGTTGGGACTGTACCGCTCCTAAAAATGTAGTGTTACCGGAAACGGGTGAGGACATCGAAGTCCACATCAATTCAGGAGGAGGAGATGTATATGCAGGTAGCGAAATCTATACTGCATTACGGGCCTACTCAGGGAAAGTAGTTGTTAAAATCGTGGGCATTGCTGCAAGCGCAGCGAGCGTTATCGCAATGGCTGGTGATGTAGTAGAAATTAGCCCTACTGCTCAAATGATGATCCACAACGTGTCATCACGAGTCGACGGAGACCACAACACTCTACTTCATGAAGCTGGAGTACTTGAAGGTTTTAATAAATCAATCGCAAATGCTTATGTTGATAAAACTGGAAAAGCATTAGATGATTTATTGGATCTGATGAACAAGACTACCTGGTTCGATGCTGAATCAGCAGTAAATCAAGGATTTGCCGACAGAATCATGTTTGCTGGAGAAATTGCTCCTACGTTTGCTGCAAGCGAAACTCCAATGATCCCACATGATTTTATCGACAAGATGAAGTCAGCAATGACTCCGGATGTCGATAAAATCGCTGAGCTAGTAGCTAATAAGCTGGAAGCTCGACAGATTGAAAAAGAGACTTTTGAAAATAGTGAATTCGTACAGAAGAGATTCACCCTTCCAGAAAGTCCAGAAAATAACACAAACAAGGCTGTACCTAAAGGGTTCGGTCTTTTTGCATTTTAGAAAGGAAAAATAATAATGACAATGAAATTATCAAACAAATTCAACGAAATTCGTCAGAACTTTTTGAACGCAGTGGCAAATGGTGCGCCTCAAGAAGAGCAAGCGAAACTCTACAATGAAATGATCGAGTCGATGACAAACGAAATGATGGAACAAGCTCGTCATGCTGCTCATGAGGAAGTTTCAGCAATGAATCCTTATGATGCTAAATTGACTGCCGAAGCTCGTGAATTCTTCAACGACATCGACAAAACTGCTCCTGTAGGAGTAGAAAAACTCTTCCCACAAGAAACCATTGATCGTATCTTTGACGATATGGTAAAATCTCGCCCACTCTTGCAACACATTGGATTGCGCAATGCTGGCATCCGCCTTAAATTCCTCAAATCAACCCAAACTGGTGAAGCTGTTTGGGGCAAGATCAATGGGGAAATCCAAGGTCAATTGAAACAAGCTTTCAACGAAGAAGAAGCGATCCAAAACAAATTGACTGCATTTGTAGTCATTCCTAAAGACTCTGAAAAATTCGGTCCAGCTTGGTTGCAATCATTCGTATCCGCTCAAATCACAGAAGCGTTCGCTGCTGCTTTGGAAGCTGCCTTCTTGAACGGTGACGGAGACGGCAAGCCTATCGGTCTTTCTCGTACCCTCACTGGAACTGCTGCTGGCAATAAAACAACTTTTGCAGAAAAAGAGGCCCAAACTGCAAACCTTACATTTGCTGACTCTGCAACAGTTGTCAAAGAATTGACTGCGGTGTACAAACATCACTCTGTTAAGTCTAACGGTGACCCAGTGGCGGTTGAAGGAAATGTTGTTATGGTAGTCAATCCAGCGGATGCGTGGGATGTCAAGAAACAATACACTTCCTTGAACGCTCAAGGAACGTATGTGACTGCAATGCCGTACAACTTGATCTTGGTTGAATCAGTTGCTCAAACCGCTGGTAAAGTGACTACATTCGTCAAAGGTCGATACGATGCATTCGTAGGTGGTGGAATCGAGTTTGGTCGTTTCACAGAGACTTACGCTCTCGAAGACTTGAACCTCTATACTGCTAAGCAATTTGCTTACGGTAAGGCTCATGATGAAAAGACTGCTGCTGTCTGGGTATTGAAAATTAAATAATAGGTGGTGACACCGAATGGAAGAAACAAAACAACTTCATCCGCTTCTAGGAACATTCAAGGAGCGGATGAAAATCTTTCATGATGCCGAAGACGGGAATCTTTCAAGGATGTTAGTTTCATCCGAAAAAGCAATTCTCGACTTAACAGGAGCTTTTGATTTGTCAGATTCTCGCACTGAAGAGCTTGTTTTTGAACGTGCAAGATATCTGTACAATGATCAGGTCGAGTTTTTCTTTGCAAATTTTCAAGGAGAACTCCTTGAGTTATCACTTCAAAACCACCCAATAGGAGGAAAAGAGTGCTAGAAACAATCCAAGATTTCTTTGACTTAAAAGAAAATGTTGTCCGACACGTTGGAGACATTTTTGAAGTCGATGATGATCGAAAAAACGAATTGATGAAGAAATTACCTGATTTTGTTAAAGAATACGATTTAGTAGCTTCGGAAAATCTAAACGAAGATGTAGTTGTGGAAGATGAATAAGCCTGAGTTTAAATACAAGAAACCAGAAACCAATACAAGTGAATTAAGAACTCCAGTAGAGTTTTATAACTCAAAAGTACTTGAAGGATTAGATGGCCGGGATGTGAGTTTTGAGAAAGTATTTTATACATTCGCAAAAATCTACTCACCTAGTTTAAAGGATATTGAAATTTCAACAGGTAAATCAATGACTGCAAAGATGACCTTGAAAATAAGAGATCCTTTGACAAGCTATCAACCTGATAATAAGCATTTTGTACAAGTAAATGATCACCGATTAGAAAATAAAAAATGGCAGATCATTGACGTTCGTCCCGATTATGACAACCGTGATTATTTAATTGTTGTTATTGGTGGATCAAATGACTAGTGGCGCTACATTAAGAGGCTTTGATGAAGTCATCCGGAATTTAGAAGCAAAGCTTGGCGATGCGAAAGTGAGAAGGTCTGCGAATAGAGCTTTGAAAGGCGCAGCAACTGAAACGCTTGAAGACTTTCAAGTAGCTCTAGAGGTTTTCAGAAAAACCGGAGAAACAATCGAAAGCGCAACAGTCGGAAATGTAACGGGTGCTTTTGAAGGAGTGCCAATGGTTAAGCTTGGTTTTGGCGCTGGATCACGTTGGCGGTTGGAGCATTTGAACGAATTTGGATATGCCAAAAAGGCCCATCCAAGAGGATTCGGTGTTATCCGAAGATTTTCGGAAGCCAACAAAGAAAAATTTAAATATAGGTTAGCAACTAAATTGAAAGGAGAAGGGCTTGGATGATTAAAGACAAGATATCAGAAATATATGATGCTCTGATGAGCGATGAGGAACTTTCTAAGATCACTATCAAATCATTTGAGCGCCCTGAAACCTTACCGACAGATCAGACGAGTATTGTTATTATCCCACTAGGACCACCTATCCAAAGTGACCAGGGAAGTAATACAAGCTTTTCGAAAACATTTCTTTATCAAATTAACGTTGAATCGACCAACCGAATTGAATGCAAAAAATTGCAAGGGTTAGTCGAAAAGGTGATGGAATCGCAAGGATTCTACCAAATTGCTGGGGGTCTAGATGAATGGATCCCTGAAATCAAACGCTATGCAGATGCCAGAACTTACAAAGGGAAGAGCAAGCTGTATGACGATTATTAGAAAGGAAATTTAATATGACACAACAAAAACAAGGAACTGCTACAGTTGGTTTTAAAAGCCTTACAGTTCGAATTTTGGATGGGAATCAAACCCCAACAGAGGGAGAAAACCTCTTTATCATCCAAGGTAAAAAAGGAGAAGGTGCGACTCAAACCGCAAAAATCTCTGGTCTTGCCGTTGACCCTACAAAAACATTTGGAAGCAATATCGCCTACCATGTGAATAACCGTGGAGTCGGAGATGTCAAGGTAGACCTTGGTCTCTTGGACATTCCAGTAGCGCTTTACGTTAAAGCTCTCGGCTATGAAAACGATGATGACATCCTTGACTTTGGAGCTGACACAGTTTCAAAAGATGTTGCGATCTTGCTCGAATCAAACACTGCAGATGGTGGTGGAGCTTACTACGGATTCTACAAAGGAAATCTGTCAATGGATGCAATCGATCTTAACACGATCAAAGATAAAGCTGATGAGCTTGCTACTACAGATGTATCATTTGCAGCAGGCGCAAGCACTGATGAGCAAACTAAGAACAAGTACGGTACAATGTACTTTGGTAGCGATGAAACAAAAATCAAGAAATTGAAAGCAAAACTTGGTATGGCAGTCGCAGGATAATAATTGGGGCATTTAGCCCCTTTATTTATCTTTATATCGTTGTAAACCTTTACAATTATTGATATAATAAGTTGTGGAGGTTTTGTTATGAAAAATAAGAAAAATACAGTTTTAATAACATTAACAATTATGATCACTCTAGTTTCCATTGTACTTGCTATTATGCTCGTAAATTCCAACAATCAACTTTCTAAGACACACAAGGAATTAGAGAGCGTAAAGGAAGAGAAGGACAGAGCTGTCATGGTAAAAGATAAGCTCTCTACATACGTATCAAACGTAGATCACGATTTATTTCTGGAAGCAAATGATTTCGTTCTTGGAATGAATTCATTGACTAGCTACAAATTTGGGGACGGAGTTCTATTTGACAAAACTCAAATCACAGTCAACGAACCCAAAAAACAAACCTCTGGAATGCTGGCAATGGAGCATGACTCTAATAGTTTTATACCAGTTACAGTAACTTTGGTTATTACCAATAACGATTCTTCAAACATTGAAATCAATCCAGGGAAAATGCTTGTAAGTGATGATAAAGGAAATTATCTCGCATACGACTCAGTTATCACTAATGACGACACTGTTGCAGTCCAATCTAAAAAAAGTGTTGTGATTAGAGCTGGAGGAAAGGCAACTATCGCAATAGTCTATGCAATGAATAAAGATAATTCGAATAATGATGTTAATAAAATTGAATTTTTAAATAAAATTTGGACAAAATAAAATAAGCACCATTCGGTGCTTTTTTAATTATAGAAAGGCAAACAATGTCAAAAATTACATTTACCATGAAGAACGAAGCTGGAGAAGATGTACTTTACTCTAGTAAAGAAATTACTACTCGCGATTATCGTGATTACCTTGTATTGAACGACTCACTCACATCAGATAAGACAGAAGTTGAAAAATTGGATCAACAATTAGGCTTCATTGAGTCACTATTTGAAAATGTGACAGTAGAGCAATTGCTAGAACATACTGATTTTGCAAGAATCATCGAAGTGTTCACAGAAATTTATGCTCATCTTGTGGGTGATGTGGACCCAAAGGGGAAAAAATAGATCCTAGAAATGTATTAAAACGTTTCTACAAATTCGTTAAGGAAGTTGCTGATGGACCATATAATATGAATGTCCATGATGTGATGGAATTAAGCTGGGAAGATCTGATCGGAATTATTGATCTTGATAAAGATCAAACCGAAAATGCGTCTTTAGATCTAGCTGACATTTTTGGAGAAATAGAAGCATAAAGCCTCTTTGGGCTTTTTTTGTTTGTAAAAGGAGGAAAAATGGCAGGTGGAACGCCACTAGGACAAATGTATATTGAGCTAGGGCTGGACGTGTCAAAGTTCAGCCCTAGCTTAACAAGTGCAAAGAACGCTGTGAAGTATTTCCAAAATAATGTCAAAGCGCTCGACAGCACATTGAAAAACAATGGTAAGAGTACAGAACTCCTCAAAGCAAAATACAAGTCTTTAGGACAAGCCATTGAAGCACAGAAAAAAGTACTCGATCAAATGAAGCAGAACTTCGACAAGCTCGATCCTGGATCTGCTAAATTTGACAAAGCTGCTGCTGATATTGAGCGAGAAAATGCTAAGTTATCAGCAATGGAAGGGCAACTGTACAAAGTTGAACAAGCATTGAAGGCTGTAGGCCGTGAAAATAGCTTTTCAGGTAAAATGGAAGCCCTTGGGAAGAATTTGGTTAAAAGTGGAGATCACATTCAAACATTCGGTAAGAAAGTTTCTGATTTTGGTGGGACATTGACAAAAGGTGTCAGTGCTCCATTGATTGCAAGTGCTGGATTTGCCTTAAAAGCTGCAATCGACTATGAAACGGCATTTGCAGGAGTCAAAAAGACTGTAGATGGAACACCGCAACAGTTTGATAAGCTGTCTGCTAGTATTCGTGAGATGGCAAAAGAAATGCCTTCAAGTGCAGTTGAAATTGCCAATGTTGCGGAAGCAGCTGGACAATTAGGGGTGCCAATTGGAGCAATCAAGGACTTTTCAAAGACCATGATCAATCTTGGTGTTTCTACCAACTTGAGTTCTGAAGAAGCAGCATCATCAATTGCTAAAATCGGAAATATCATGCAAGTTTCTGGAAAAGATCTGGGTACATGGTCTGCGCACTTTGGATCAGCGGTAGTAGATCTTGGTAACCATTTTGCAACAACAGAACGTGATATTGTCGAAATGACCAATCGTTTGGCAGCAGGCGGTAAACTAGCTGGTCTGACCACACCAGAAATTTTAGGTCTTGCCACTGCAATGAGTAGCGTAGGTATAGAAGCTGAAGCAGGTGGAACTGCGATGAACCAGACACTTACTGGTATCGGGAAAGCTGTTGCTGGAGTTGGCAAAGGAGCAAAAGAAAAACTTCAACTTATTGCAAGCACAGCAGGAATGACAGCAGAACAATTTTCTACTGCATGGAAGAAAAAACCAGCTGAAGCTTTGCAAGCATTTATTAAAGGACTCCAGAAAGCTCATGAAGAAGGCAAAAACATGGATGGCATCCTTGCTGAACTCGACATGTCTGGAATTCGTCAAGGGAACATGCTCAAATCACTAGCTTCTGCGTCTGACAAGATGGGAGAAGCTGTACGTAGGTCAAATAGTGCGTGGAAAGAAAATACAGCTCTTACTACCGAAGCTCAAAAACGCTATGAAACGACAGAATCTCAATTAAAAATTTTTAAAAACCAGATCACTGATTTGGCAATTGAATTTGGTGGACCGCTTCTGAAAGCAATGAATTCCGGTTTGCAGGCTGCAAAACCTTGGGTTCAAAAATTGGCTGATATGGCTAAAGCATTTAGCGAAATGAGCGAGTCTCAGCAGCAGAATATCATCAAATGGGGACTTCTTGCAGCAGGCGCAGGACCAGCCTTATCTATTCTTGGTAAAGGTATCGGAGTTATCGGAGGTATCACTAAAGGTATCGGATTCCTTACTCAAGGAATTGGTAAAGTCGGAGGTGGGCTTTCTGTATTAGGCAAGACATTCCAACTATTTAAACAAGGTAGTAGTCTTTCTTCTGCATTCAAAACTGCAACCAGTGGCATCACTGCGACAAGTACTGCTGCAGAAGGTGCAGTAGCTTCCACTGGCTTATTAGCAAAAGGGATCGCACTGCTTGGGAACCCTGTCACTTGGGGAGTCCTAATAGGCGGTGTTGCTGTTGGTGTGATTGCTGCAGTGGCCAAAGAAATGGCAGACGCAGACGAGAGGACTCGGACCTGGGGAACTTCGGTAAACAAGGTCCAAGCAGAGGAACTATCGAAATTAAAAGCTAAAATCGATGATGCCCATCAAGCAATGATTGGTTTTGGAAACGGTGGATCTCAAGCCGTTGAAAATGTCCGTAAGAGTGTGCAAGGACTTTCGAGCGATCTGCAAAAGGCAATTGATAAGGATCTCCAACGCACTCAAAAAAACCTTGAGAAAATTGGAGCTTCTGAAGAAGTCCAAAAACGTGCTGTAGCACAAGCAGAACAGCAGAAGAAAAACGTACAGACAATGACTGATGAGATCATCCAGATCTACCAAAATGCGTCTGACAAAAAACGTAAGATCACTCGTGAAGAACAAGCTCTCATTTACGACTACGAGAACCAATTTATCAACAAACAACTGGAAATACAGAAATTTTCTGCAGATGAGCGCACAGCCATCATCAAAGCGATGAATGGTCAAATAAACGACTTGAACGAAACCCAGCTAAGGAAAGGATCCGGAGTCGTTGCTAAATGGTTGAAAGATGAGATCAAACTCTACGAAGACCAGACAAAAGCTTTAAAAGAAGAGTATGACAAAGGAACTCTCAATAAAGCTGAATATAACCAAAAAATGGAAGAGTTAAGTGCTCAACATAAGTCCAAAATGGAAGCATTCGGCCGTGAGTATGCTGCTCTTCAAAAGAAACTGAGCGAAAAAGTCCCTCTCAATTTTGGTGATGATCGACAACGTGACTTGTATTTTAGAGAGTTACGAAAGAGCTGGGCCGAACTTGGGCTTGATTACGATAAGATGATGGCTAAGGCAGATCAATTTGCTGACATCGTAGGTCGTTCATCCGGTCTTGTGGCTAAAAGTGTCCAGAATATGTCACAAGAGACAAGAGATGCAAATCTCTTGTGGAACGGAATGGTATTTGATCCTAAAACTGGACAAGTCAAGACCAATGCTCAGGAAGAAGTCACAAAAGCATTGCAGGCTGAGAACGGTTGGGAGAATATGCAATTTATTCTCAAGCATGCCAATCTTGAAACAAATGCCAAGATGACAATCGGTGAAGCATTGGTTGAAGTCGGTAAATGGGACAGCCTAACTCCAGCAGAAAAAGAGTTAGTAGTTGGCAACAATCAAGGTATGCAAGCCATCCTTGATAATAAAACATTGTTAGAACAATACAATGCTATGCCAGCGGAAGTTAAAGAACTCTTAATGAAGAATACTGACTTCCTATCATCGGGTGAACGTGCTACTGCGATCATTGAGCGTTGGAATACACTCACACCAGAGCAGAAAGAACTGATCTTAAAAGATGCTGCGAGCGATAAGGCCGAACGTGTAAAACTGGCAGTTGATTCGTTAACTGGTATGGCTCACGTAGTTAACTTGGATGCAGAAGACAAGACCAAGAGCGCTATCGCTAGTGCAATGTCTAGTATCTTAACACTACCTACCGACCATAAGACGGACTTGATTGCAACTCCAGACGGTGTAACGCTTGGAACTAACCAAGCAATGGGCGCTTTAGGATTATATAACGGATTTAACGTACCAACAAAACAAATTACCGCTGATCCAAGCAATGCGAATAATGCTGCACAGCAAGCGATTAACAAACAGCAAGAATGGAATAACACTCCAAGCCCTGTTAAACCACAATTAGGTGATCCAACGGGTGCTATCACTGCTGCACGACAAGCGATTGATAATCAAAACGCTTGGAACGCTACACCAAGCCCAACTAAGTCCATAACAGGCGATAGCACTAGTGCGGTTAATGCTGCGAACAGTGCCACCAACGCTATCAACGGCATCCCAACAAGTCACCACACGGCTATCACAGCTACAGAAGTAGTAAATAAAGTAGTTAACTCATTCTCCCGTGTTTTTGGATCAAGACACGAAAAAGGTACGAACTTCCACGAAGGTGGACTCGCAATGGTCAATGACCAGCGAAATGCGGTCTATAAAGAAATGGTAACATTACCAGACGGAAGCTCATTTATACCAGATGGACGGGATGTTGTCCTCAATCTGCCTCGTGGATCAAAAGTATTGCGAGCTGATAGAACTAAGCGACTGATGAAAAATCTTGGTTTCCCAAGATACGCAACTGGTGTTGGTATCCCGGAAGATGCCAAATTCTTGCAAGAAATGAAAAATGCCAGCCAGCAATTTTTATTTAAAGAAACATCCAACGGAAATAGCTACAGTGGTGAAAATATCGTTGCTGAGATCGCAATTCTGAGAGCAAGTTTAGAAAAGATCCTTACTGCTATCCTTGAAAAACCATCAGAAACCTATCTGGACGGTGATGTTTTAGCGCAAAACAGCTATCAAAGATATTCTAAAATCATGGCAAGGGAGGGAATCTAATGTTTAACATGATTATAAATGGATTTGACACTGGATCAATCCCAAACTGCTATGTGACGGATTTCGGAGAAGACCAGACGGCCACACCAAGGGTCGAATCAAATACAATTTACGGAGCTAACGGAGATTACAATCTTTATGATGGAGCTTATGACGGGTACGATAAGACAGTAAGTCTATACGTTGTCAAAACAAGCGAAATCGAAACGATTGTCAATCAATTCAAACCAGAGGAAAATAAAATAGAGTTTAGTCACCGACCAGGCTCTATTTTTTATGCCGATTTTCAAAGCGCATCATTTAAGCAAAATGGTTTGCATGCGTGGACTTTAGAAATCAAGTTAAAGATGCATCCATTCCGCTACTTAAATAATGATGCCGTAGTCACTTTGACAGGTAACGGCACAGTAAACAATCCAGGAACGGTATATTCTGAACCAGTTATCACAATTGAAGGCAATGGAGATGTATCTCTCACTATCGGGAAGCAAACCATGCAACTCACGATTGATACAAAAGCAACAATTGACTGCCGTCATAAAAAACAAAATGTCTATGACAAAAATGGAAATCTGAAAAATACATTGAGAAAAAGAGGTGGATTCTTCGAAATTGCTCCAGGTACGTCTGGTATTGCAGTTTCAGGAACTGTTTCAAAAATCACAATAAAAGGAAATTGGAGGTATAAAGTATGATCTATCTGCAAGAGGGTAACTTCCCTCTTAATGAAGCATTTAGCTCTGAAATTATCCAGGAAGCTAACAGCACCTATCAACTTACCTTTAAATTTCCAACCTCAGACCCCAAATGGGCATTGTTAACCCCAGAAACAGAACTAGTTGCTGATGACTTGCACGGAGAACAGTACTTTACAATCTTTGAAGTCGAAAAGCAACATGGATATGTCACTGTATACGCTAATCAAGTAGCTACATTGTTAAATGGTTATTCTATCAACAAGATCAATGTCGATCGAGTGAATGGGGCAACTGTAATGAATGCGCTTGTTGCCGGATTTAAACGAGAAACACCATTTACATTTTTCTCTGATGTGATGTCAAAACACACCCTCAATCTTAAAGACGTCTCAGCGATGGAAGCCTTGGCCAAAGACAAGCACTCCATCGTTGGGCAGTGGGGTGGAGATCTTGTCCGGGATAAGTACAGTGTCCGATTGCTAGAAAATGGTGGAATCGAAAACGAATCATTGTTTTCCTACAAGAAAAACATGAAGTCGTTTCAAGGGTCGAAATCCACTAAAGAGTTGAGAACACGGATCCATTTTAAAAAGGTTATCGAAGCGCACGAGGAAGGAAAGAAAGATCAGATCCTAACCGTGACCATTGATAGCCCACTGATCAATAAATACAAGCATATCTACGAAGCAGATATGGAAGTACAAGATCAGGATGTAGTGGATCAAAAAACACTTGAGGAATACGGCAAGCGCTATTTCCGTGAAACTCTGTGTGACATGATCGAAGAAAGTCTTGAGATTGATGTTGTAGGCCAGGCAGATCAACCAGTACACATGTTCGATATCGTGAGCATCTTCCACGAGAACTACGATGTCGATTTGCGAAAAAAGATCACGAAATACAAGTTTAATCCAATGAGCATCAAACTTGTTAGCATCGGATTTGGTGAAGTTACTAGAAGTTTAGCAGACTCTATCTCAGGAATGGTCAACGATTCTGTAGATAAGAAAATGAAGTCTTATGATGCAGAATACGAAGCGAAAGTGCAGAAGCTTGTAAATAATGCCAATGCTGAGTATGACAAGCAAGCAAAAGAGCTGGAACATAAAATCACAGATGGGATCGAACAAGCCAAAGCGCAAGCTGAAGTAGTCAAGCAAGAAATTTCAGCACAAGTCACTCAGAAGATCGCAGCAGCAAACCAAGCAAACAAGAATGAAATTGTAGAAGAGTTTAAAGCTCAGTACAATGGCATCGAAGTTAATATGCAAGGTTTGAAAACTACTACTGATCAATTAAAGACTAGCGATGCTGATATCCAGAAGTTGATCAATGATTTCAAGGCTCAAACGCAAAGCCAATTTGTTGGGATCCAAGGCGCACAATCCAGATTTGAGCAGACGACTGAAAAAGCTATCTTCGACCTAACCAATGTGACGACTGGTAAAGCAGATCGTTCCTATGTTGAACAAACAGTTAATGGTATCAAAGAAGAGTTCACCACAATTGGAGTTAGTGGCGGCCCTAACATGCTCAGGAACTCAAGGGCAGATGAGGGACTGAAATATTGGACTGAAACAAATGGAAAGATGAGTTTTACAGCTCACACCTTTTATTTTAACGGCCAAAAGAGAATGTTTTCTTTAAGACCAGGAGCAATTGTTCAAAGTCCACATTTTATCGTTAAACGTAACGCTGACTATATGCTCAACATGCTCGGTTTTGACGCTAATTCAAAGAGTTTTAAAGTTTATTTTTGCAAACGTAAAAAGGGAAGTACAGCGGATTTTGAAGGAAAACAATTAATTTTCGAAAAAAACGGAAGCCCGATTTTTGATAGCTCTATGGCTGTTAAAAAATCATTTAAGTTTAATGTAGGTGATTTTGACGATGGCTACTTGCAATTTGAATACGTTGGAAATGACAACGGCAGATGGGCCGGCCTATTTATGACAGAGCTTGACTTCTATGAGGGTACAAATGACCGCAAATGGCAACCTGCTCCAGAAGATCAAAATTATCTAGTTGAGCAAGCACAGGCCACTTTTGAGAAGACAGTTGAAGGCCTATCCACTCAATTAACTAAATTAGAGACAAAGACCGGTCCAAGTGGTGAACTTGAACAGCGCATGTTGACATACTCTGAAAAGGCTGCTGTAGATGCCCTGAAAGCAACAAGGCAGATTCTAGAGCAAGGCTACATAGCAAAAGCTAAATATGAGGAAGATGTAGCTGGAATCAATCGAAGATTTGAAAGTGTTGCAACAGATACAACACCAGACAATCTTATCAGATTTGCGGACACATTAGCTGAATACAGTGTGTCTAATAATAATAATAATAATAATAGGCTTTCAAGGCCGGAAGACGGAATCTTCAAAATGAAAATTGATGGGTCTCCGTCCACAACATGGCTAGGACCTTGTTTCCCAATCTATATTGATCGCATTTTGCAAGGTGATGTATACTCTATCGCATTTGATTACATGATCAAGTCTGGTGTAGAGGTAGACAAAGGCCTAGAGTTTTCATTAAAAAACCATTCAAACAATACTGCCATATTTGTTCAAGGTTTTGCTGACAAAAATACACAGAAAGATAGGTGGATTCGAGCAGAATTCCATTTCACTGCCGATCGTGATTTTGAGTTTAACAAAACAGGAAATTTCCCATTCTACATCTATGCTATAAATAACGGAGAGTTTTGGGTACGAAATCCAATTTTAGTCCGTGGATCTAAGATTCCAGCATTTAGGCCCAGTCCACTGGATAAAGCTGGCACTTCAGAGACTAAAATTGAGTCTAAGATTGCCGAATACAAACAGACCGTAGATGGGCAATTCACAACAATTACCAGCCAAATTGGTGATATGGTGAGAAAAACGGATATCCAAATCACACCAAGTCAAATTTCCTTCGGTACTGGTAAGAGTATTAACGGAAGAACGATCAGCTCCTTAATGGTACAAGAGCCAGAGTCTATTGCTTTAATTGCAAAATTGATTAAAGTAAAAGGGGACATGGTAGTCGATGGATCTATTTTGGGTCGTCACATTGCAAGCGAGAGCGTGGAAACTGGGCACATGAAGGCTGGATCAGTCACCACACCGATTTTAGCCTCAAACTCAGTAACGGCTGATAAAATGCTAGTAGATTCTGCCATGATCAACAAGTTGGTAACTAATCAGGCATTCATCAGGGAATTAATGGCCCAAAAAGCCTTTATCGCACAACTAGCTTCGATTGATATTTCTGCAAATCGCTTTACTGGAGATCGCATACAGTCATCAGATGGATCCCTTCTGTTTGATTTAGTTAAAAATCAATTAACTATGTCAAGTAATACAGCGGCTATCGTGAGGGAAGATGCAGGATATCCAACACACTTTATAAGATACGAGTCTAGCATTGAACAGAATCAGAAACATTCGAGGACGATTATTGGCAGTAATCGGAACGGTTCGAAAAATTGGAATTCTGTCTCTTTTGCAGGAGTTGTGATCGACAATAATTCAAACAATGGGGTTGATAAAGTTTTTCAGTACGGGGACTACAACCACATGCGTCACGCTTCGGGTGATGATGGCTGGAATTTTAGTGTGGTAACTCAAACGTTAACGCCGGGCATTTGGAATAAAAATTCTGAAATTTGGTGTAGGCATTTTGTCATTCCGAAAAAAACAAAGTCGGATACAGACATCCCGACCGAGTTTATCCGTCTGGACGAAAGTGTTGCTGCTTTATGGAAATTGTGGGCCCATGCCCTCGGCCAAATAAACATGACCGACGCAATGAAATCGAAAGTGAAAAGCATGCTAAACACCTTCTCTTACAATCGAGATCACATTATATAATGGAGTAAATAGATGGAAGAAAATATATACGTAGCAATCATCACTGATTTAGCCAACCAATTGGCAAATAAGACAGTCAACGAAGCCGAATTTAAGGCACGATTGACACAGTCACAGCAACTTGTAGCGCAACTTGCTCAGGAAGTTGAGAGCTATCGCTCTGTCCTAGAGTCAGATAAGGACTTGAAGGATCTTTTTGAAGAAATCAAGAACAAAAACGAGGTAACTAAATAATGGATTACAAAGTACAATTTAAATCATACGATGCAGTAGCTAACACTACAAAGGTAGCAATCAAGCAAGGCTTCCCGTACCGGGTCTTTGAGGAAATTTTGCCAACAAACCGCATGACCGAAGATGATGCTGCATTGGTCGAAGCAGTATTGAACATCGTCCGAATGGAACTTGACACATCTGGCGCAGTCGTAGCAATCAAGAAAGAATTAGACAAATCTGTCGAAGCTAACAATGATGCTATTGCCAAAATCCAAGCTCTCACCAAGGATAACGAAGAAAAAGCGAACCAAATCCAGAAGATCAAGGACGTTGCTGATTGGAATCTTTTAGCTCGTGTAACAGATGTTGACAATCCAATGGATCCTACAATATTTAAGCGTGGACTTGAGTTAGTAGATCTTGGACAAGTTGGGAAAACATATCAACCACAAGAAATCTTTACTGTTGAAGATCCAAATCATACAGAAGCATTTGGTGAAGGCAAGCGTGTCATGATCCAAGTGACCGAAACATTTACTTATCAAGGCGAAACTTTGGATCAATTAAACAGCCTTTATCAAAATGGTAAAATCGGCATCTGGAAATGGACGAAACCAAAAGAAGAGAAGGAAGAAAAGCCAGGACAACCTTCTGGCGACCTTGAAACTCAACCTGTGGCGACAGCTACACCACAACCAACAATTTAATTAGAGAGGGGCGTGATCTATGATCCACTTTACACCAGAAGATATCTCGATGATGGTCGGATTTGTCGGGATCTTACTTGGAATATACGGCAATTTTAAAGGAAGTGTTGTGGCGCAAGAAAAACGCATGGTCGTGATCGAGAAAGACATCGAAAACATGCGTGATTTTCGTCTGACGGCTGTTAGACGATTAGATAACCACGATGAACAGAATAAGTCTCTATTGATCCTCGCAGAGCAGGTCAAAGCCTTAAGCGAGGATATGAAGGAACTTAAAGCATTAATTCAAAATAAAAATAATTAAGAGGTAACTACTATGAACAAAATTAACTGGTCAGTACGCTTGAAGAATAAAAACTTTTGGCTTGCACTCGTTCCAGCTCTTGCATTGCTATTTCAAGCCTTTGCAGATATCTTTGGCATTAAGTTAGAATTTGGGCAAACCGTTGATAAAATCTTAGTATTTGTCAATGTATTGTTTGCATTCCTTGTTTTGGTCGGTGTCGTCAATGACCCAACAACCGCTGGATTGAGCGATTCAAGCCGTGCTTTGGGATATGAAGAACCTAACCAAGATTAACATAAAGGAGGCGGTCTTTTGACTACTCAAAAACAATTATTAGATACGTTAGATAGCGTAGTCAATCAACGTGTTACCGTGCCAACCAACCCGTATGGCGGGCAATGTGTGGCATTAATTGACAACATTCTGCAATATCAAGGATTGTATAATCTCAATTTTAGCTACTTAAACGCTATCAACGGTCTGGACAGAGCTTCTGCATTGGGGCTTAAAGTAACCCGTTTTAACGGTTCTAACAATCCACCAGTAGGGGCTGTATTTGTTTCTGATTGCTCTCCAAATCATGCATTTGGGCATATCGGCTTTGTAGTAGCAGAACACGCAGACGGAACAGTTACAACCATCGAGCAAAATATAGACGGCAATGCAGACGCTCTTTATAATGGCGGATGGGTTCGGAGAGTACGCAGAAACCTAGATAGTGCAGGAAATTTCAGCTATGTTGATTGGAACGCACCAAGCCAACGCATGGTTGGATGGTTTGAATTGCCATTTGATGATTCTGAAACTGAATCAGGCGGGCTTAACAAAGGCGATTACTTCCTTGATGTATCAGCTTACCAGTCAGCAGACTTGACTGGTATCTGTCAAGCTTCGGGCACTAGTAACACTATTATCAAGGTAACTGAGGGTGTCGGTTGGATTAGTCCAGTAGCAACACAGCAGACAAATACAAGTAACTGCATTGGTTACTATCACTTTTCCCGTTTTGGTGGCAATGTAGCGACAGCACAAGCTGAAGCTAACTATTTCATCGCTAACCTGCCATCACGTCCACGCTACCTAGTGTGTGACTATGAAGATGGGGCAAGCGGTGATAAACAAGCCAATACCAACGCTGTATTGGCATTTATGGATATTTGCAAGTCGAACGGGTTTGAGCCTATCTATTACAGTTATAAGCCGTACACATTGGCTAATATCTATGTAGAGCAGATTACCGCTAAATATCCTAATAGTCTTTGGATTGCAGCCTATCCAGATTATGAGGTTCGACCAGAACCTTATTGGGGTGTCTATCCTAGCATGGATCATACAAGATGGTGGCAATTCACTAGTACAGGCTTGTCTGGTGGGTTAGATAAGAATGTAGTGATTATTGGAAGTGAAGGAAGCAACAAGAAAGAAGAGGAAGAAGATATGAATTTTGTAGTACGTAGCACAAGCGGAAAGCAAGGATATGTCGGAATTGTAAATGGTCGTGTATTTGGTATTGGTAGCATGGGAACGGTTGATGAATTAAAATCAAACGGGGCTAAACATTTGAAGCTTGACGATGGAGATTTTACACGTTTCCTTGACAGCCAATCACGAGATAGCGCAGAAGTATCTAAAGCGATTGAAGAAGCCAGTGCATCAGTCGTTGAAGCAATTGAACAACGTGGACAAGCTACGCAAGGTCAAAACGGAAACTAAAATTAAAATGGAGGTAGACAATTGAGATTAAACTCTACCAATCTTAAACAATTTGAAGGAGGGGCTGTCGTCAAACAAGGCGACTCTGCCTCTCTATTTGGTTATGAGCTACTGGATGAAAACATGCGTCCAATTAGTGATCTAAATGGCAAAAATGCCACAATCAGGATCTTTAACCAAAAAGGAAAGGCTACATTTGAGAGTACAGTAGATAAATCAAAAGTTACTTTTAAAATAAGCAAGCCCCTTCCGATCGGATCCTATCTGGTTGAAGTCGTTTGCGGTGGCTATATCTTCCCAAGTGATCGCTCAACACGTTTAGACGTCACCCGTTCAGCAGACGAATTTACAAGCGAGGAAGTATTATCGCTTGTAAAAAATGATGTTAAAACTGAAATTGACAAGTATATCGCTGAACATCCAAACGGATCACAAACGGAAGAGTTGCCAGACCTAACAGTACTATACAATCTTGCAAAAATTTAGAGAGGAAAAATTATGACTTTAAATACTGAAAAATTAACATCATTTGCTCAAGCTGTCGGTAGCGACATCAAGGAAATTAAAACCACACTTGCAAGCAAAGCCGACAAGTCAGAACTTGGACAAGCTGGAATCACACAACAACAACTAGACACGGCTATCGCTGGTGTCAAGACTGCCATTTTAGGCGATGGAGTACCAGAAGAATTAGATACTCTCAAAGAGATCGCTGACCGTATCGCAAATGGTGCAGGATCAGCAGACCAAGCTATTGTGTCTAAAATGACAGAGCTTGGCCAAAAATTCACTGACCTTGAAAATACTGACTTCGTACAAATCTATACAACGGCTAAAAATACCCTCTAAGGAGGTGCTGAATGGATAAATTAAAGAAAGCTATAGAATCCATTGGTCGTGATATTGGGACGCTTCAAGCCAACCAAGGCGGAGCGTTACAGACTACCAAAGCTTACGAGTTATTTCCGACTTATGCGACATTACAAGCACAGATGACCACCAACATCAAAGAGAAGCACGTAGACCTTGGACTTGATGCACTGATTGACACCAAACTAGCAAACGGCGGTGACCCGTTTGTCACACGCTCAAAACTTCCAACGATTGACACAAGCCAACTTGCGTCAAAAAACGATTTGGAAGAGTTGAAGCGTTCAGTCGGTTCTGGAAGTGGTACAGGCACGGAATTGAAAGGCCAAGGCTTCCCGTACAATCTTAACGCTGACATCGGTACAATTTATACCGATACCACGGCTAAGAACGGAGCAGTGAAGTGGATCAAGAAAACTGCCGGAACTGGCTCTAACGCTTGGTCGGTATTGTTTGGTGATGTCAAATTTAAACCAAGAAACATCAACTCAAATCAAACTAATGCATACGTGGAGTTCAGACGTGTAAATTCCACGGTAGAGGTCGGCTTCGGTGGTCTATCGTGGGGTTGGTTTGGGATCGTGAGACGAGGTGCGCCCAACTACGTTCCGCAAGGTTCAGACAGAGAGCGAAACGTGGTTATCTTAAACGTTCAAGGAATCCCAGTCGGTTTTCGTGCCACTAGCTCAAAACTTGGTATTATGACAAATGACAAGGGGAAACGTTTGGGAACATTTTATTTAGGCGGGCCGGGTGACGGCAACCAGCTACGCTTACAATTCGATGATCCCGTACCTACTGATAGAGATATCGGAGATTTACGATTTACTAATATGTCGTATACCACAGATGACCCGTGGCCAGAGACTATATAATAAGACACACACCCTCCCAATTCGGGAGGGCTTTTTTTTATTTTCTGTTTTAATAGACATTTTAAAAATTGTCCGTTGTAACCTCAATCGAATGACTATGTTTTTTTGATTCTGTGCTATAAGCAATGGGTCTTTACATCAAAAAAGTGATGATTAAATAACCATCACTTTTTGTTTTTTAACTGATTGGCGTATTCTGTCATTTTAATTGCGTGTTTCAAACGCATATTCATAATATCAGAAATACCATTCTTATATTTGTCTACTGCTTGGGTGGATAATCCACAATTTTTACTAATAGAATAGGCTGTGGCATTTTCTAGCAGCCATTTAATAGCATTGATATCAACTAACATATTTACCTCACAAAAAACCAAATGATCACTACGATCAACAGAAGCCCTAAAATAAACTCAAGTTTTTCTCTAGCTGTGGTTTTTTTAACATTAAATTTTACTTTCATCATGATACCTGTTATAATTAAAGCAAGCCCCACCAAGGGGCGGATAGTGATTGCTCACTATCCGAATTCGATGTGCCACTCAATGCTTATGATGAACAAGTTGATTTTGACTACTAGCTTATTCGTCTTAGCTTTGATTGGCTTTTTTCTTCGCCTTAACATTTATTTTTCCTTTCTTTAGTTTCCTTGTCTAAGGTTTCCTCCTTAACCTTATGTATATATTATACAACTAAAGTTGTATTAAATCAAGAGATTTTACTAACTTTTTTAAAAAAAATAAAAGATTTTTTCCTATTAAATAGCTTCATTCTATATCTCTTTTATAATTAAGCTTGAACTTTCTTGGAACCTATGCTAAACTAGTAATACAAATGATGAGCCGTGAAAGTTTTAGAAGTCAGTACCTAAAACAGACCCTAAAACCTAAAAACAGCTATATAATTGAGTTTTAGAAACTCCCACCGGCTCCATATATAATTTTGGAAGATTACTCAAGAGGCTTAAGAGGCCGTGTTGGAAACGCGGTAGGCGTGTAATAGCGTGCGTGGGTTCGAATCCCATGTCTTCCGTTGTTGAGACATCATTGTGTAGCAGTGGTGTTTTTTTGTACAAAAAGGAGTTACCAAAGGAGGCACCAAAATAGACAATGCAGAAAGGAGAAAAAGTGATTACACAGCTAGATACCAAATCAGTCTATACCTTTATGGAAAGCCTAGTGACCATAAAAGACTATGTCCAAGTGGCTAAAAGCATGGGGTATGGCGCATTGGGAATCATGGATGTAGATAATTTGTATGGTGCTTATGAATTTATCGAAGCCTGTCAGGCCCACAACCTCAGCCCCTTGGTCGGTTTAGAAATTGGACTAAAAGTAGACAATGAAACAATTCCGTTTCGGATGATGGCCCTGTCAACGAAAGGCTACCAGAATCTGATGAAGATGTCGACCGTCAAAATGATGGGGAAAAACAATTGGGAAGATGTGAAGCACCTCACAGAAGGAGTAGCGGTCATTGTCCCAGCGCCTTTTGCTAGTGAAGACATACCGCTTGGTCTAGATTACTTCATCGGAGTTTTTGCTGATACGCCGGACCAAGAATTTAGCCACCCTGTGCTCCCTCTTCATACTGTGCGTTTTTTTGAGGCCGAAGATATGGAAGCCATGCAGATGCTCGCGGCCATCAAGGACAATCAAAGCTTGACAGAAACAGGACCGATTGACCCTACAACAGTCCTAAAAACTCCTCAGGAGTTACAGAATGATTTTGCTGAGCGATTTCCTCAAGCCATCACAAATCTTGAAAAACTTGTCCAAGGGATTCAATACGACATTGATACTCAGTTGAAATTGCCTCGCTTCAATCCTCAGAAACCAGCTGTTGAGGAATTGAGAGAATTAGCCCAAGCCGGTCTTCTTCGAAAGAACTTGACTAGTCCGGTCTATCAAGAACGTTTGGAGCATGAATTAGACATTATTCACCAAATGGGCTTTGATGATTATTTCTTGATTGTCTGGGATCTTCTTCGTTTCGGACGAAGTCAGGGATATTATATGGGAATGGGGCGTGGGTCTGCTGTCGGCTCACTGGTAGCTTATGCCCTGGAGATTACAGGGATTGATCCAGTGGAGAAGAACCTCCTGTTTGAGCGCTTTTTAAATGTGGAGCGCTATACCATGCCGGATATTGATATTGATATTCCTGATATCTATCGTCCAGAATTTATCCGTTATGTGAGAGACCGTTATGGGAGTTACCATGCGGCTCAGATCGTGACCTTTTCAACCTTTGGGGCCAAACAAGCCATTCGAGATGTTTTTAAACGTTTTGGGGTACCAGAGTACGAATTAACCTCCATTACCAAGCGGATTGGCTTTAGGGATACACTGACGACAGCGTATGAACAGAATCTAGCTTTTCGACAAGTGATTCATAGTCGAACAGAATTTGAACGTGGCTTTGAAATTGCCAAAAGAATTGAGGGCCAACCTAGACAGACCTCGATCCATGCGGCGGGTGTTGTGATGAGTGACCAGGATTTAACGGATCACATTCCTCTCAAGTATGGAGAAGACATGTTTGTTACCCAGTACGATGCTCATGCGGTTGAAGCCAATGGTCTATTGAAGATGGATTTTTTGGGTCTGCGAAACTTAACCTTTGTTCAAAAAATGAAGGAAGCCGTCTATGAAAAGTACCAAGAAGAGATCGTGATTGAAGCCATTGATTTAGAAGATCAAGAAACCTTGGCCTTATTTGCTGCTGGGGATACCAAGGGGATTTTCCAATTTGAACAAGCAGGAGCTATCCGCCTTTTGAGACGTGTGAGACCCAATCATTTCGAAGAAGTGGTAGCGACCACCTCTCTCAATCGTCCAGGCGCTAGTGATTACATTGATAATTTTGTCAAAAGAAAGCACGGCCAGGAAAAAGTTGATATTCTGGATCCAGCTATTGAAGAAATCTTACGGCCCACATATGGGATCATGCTCTACCAAGAGCAGGTTATGCAGGTTGCCCAGCGTTTTGCAGGCTTTAGCCTAGGGAAAGCCGATATCTTACGTCGGGCCATGGGCAAAAAAAATGCGACTGAAATGCACAAGATGGAAGACGATTTTGTCACGGGTGCTCTTAAACTTGGTCATACGGAAGAAAAAGCCAAAGAGGTCTTTGCGATTATGGAAAAATTCGCAGGCTATGGGTTTAACCGTTCCCATGCCTATGCCTATTCTGCCTTGGCTTTTCAGATGGCCTATTTCAAGGTCCATTATCCAGATGTTTTCTTTGATGTCATGCTCAATTATTCGAGCAGCGATTATCTGGCAGATGCTCTTCAGTTTGATTTTAAAGTCGCGCCATTATCCATCAACACCATCCCTTACAGAGATAAGTTCCAGGATCGAAAAATCTACTTGGGAATGAAAAATATCAAGGGACTCCCGAGAGATTTAGCGTATTGGATCATTGACAATCGTCCCTTTGAAAGTGTCGAAGATTTCATTTTACGACTCCCCAATCAGTATCATAAATTACCTCTGTTAACACCTTTAGTGGAGCTTGGATTGTTTGATATTTTTGAAAAAAATAGGCGCAAGGTGCTTCACAATTTGCCGAATTTGTTTGTATTTGCTGATGAGCTAGGTAGTTTATTTGCAGATTCTAACTATTCCTGGACAGAAGCGGAGGACTTTAGCCAGGCTGAAAAATATGAGAAGGAAGAGGCCATTATTGGCGTCGGGCTCAGTACTCACCCATTGGTTGCGATTGGGCAAACGAGTCCCTACGAGATCCAACCAATTTCTCAACTCATACAAGGAGAGCAGGCACGCATTCTCATTGAGGTACAAAACATCAGAACCATTCGAACCAAGTCGGGTGATCTCATGGCTTTCTTACAAGTCAGTGATACCAAGAAAAAATTGGATGTGACCCTTTTCCCTGAAACCTACAATCGATTTTCCTCCTTGATAAAAGAAGGTGGCTTTTATTACTTGACAGGGAAGATACAAGAGCGTGATGGGCGCTTGCAGATGATTCTAGCAGAGGCACAACTAGCGACCAATGAAAAGTTCTGGATCCAGTTGCTCGATCATCGTCAGGATAAAACGATTCTTTCTATCTTGAAAAAATATCCGGGCCCATATCCTGTGATATTACGCTATGAAGACGAGAAAAAAACTCTTCAATTGAAGGGCTATACAGTCCAGAAAAACAAAGAATTGGAAGATGAACTAAAGAATCTCGTTATGAAAACGATTTATCGGTAAAAACTGCGAAAAATACGAGAATTTTAGTCTTCTTTGTGTTATAATTACGTAGAATGTAAAAGAAAAAAAGGAGCAAACAACGAAATGAAACGTATTGCTGTTTTAACTAGTGGTGGAGATGCCCCTGGTATGAACGCTGCCATCCGTGCAGTTGTTCGTCAAGCAATTTCAGAAGGAATGGAAGTTTTCGGTATCTATGATGGATATGCGGGAATGGTTGCTGGTAAAATTCAGCCCCTTGACGCCTCATCTGTTGGAGATATTATTTCCCGTGGTGGTACCTTCCTTCATTCAGCTCGTTACCCTGAATTCGCACAACGCGAAGGTCAATTAAAAGGGATCGAGCAATTGAAGAAACACGGGATCGAAGGTGTTGTCGTTATTGGTGGAGATGGTTCTTACCATGGTGCGATGCGCTTGACTGAGCTTGGATTCCCAGCTGTGGGTCTTCCTGGTACGATCGACAACGATATCGTCGGAACTGACTTTACAATTGGTTTTGATACGGCAGTCACAACTGCAATGGACGCGATCGATAAGATCCGTGATACTTCTTCTAGTCACCACCGTACTTTCGTTATCGAAGTGATGGGACGTAACGCTGGAGATATCGCTCTTTGGGCAGGGATTGCATCTGGTGCAGATGAAATCATCATCCCTGAAGAAGGATTCAAGATCGAAGATGTTGTTGAGAGCATCAAAGAAGGTTACGCAAAAGGTCGTACCCACAACATCATCATCTTGGCTGAAGGCGTGATGTCTGCAGATGAATTTGGTAAAGCGTTGAAAGAAGCTGGTGATGAAAGTGACCTTCGTGTGACTGAGCTTGGCCACATCCAACGTGGTGGTTCACCGACTGCGCGTGACCGTGTTCTTGCTTCACGTATGGGAGCACACGCAGTTAAATTGTTGAAACAAGGAATCGGTGGTGTAGCCGTTGGTATCCGCAATGAAAAAATGGTGGAAAACCCAATCCTTGGTAAAGCAGAAGAAGGAGCCCTCTTTAGCTTGACAGAAGATGGTAAGATTGTGGTAAACAATCCACATAAAGCTGATCTTGGTCTTGCCGAGTTGAACCGTAGCTTGTCTTCAATCTAATTTTATTTCATAAATTTGTTAACCTTGTCTTAAAAAGACAGATATATTTAAAAAGGAGTCATATATATCATGAACAAACGTGTAAAAATCGTTGCAACTTTAGGTCCTGCGGTAGAAATCCGTGGTGGTAAAAAATTCGGTGAAGATGGATACTGGGCTGAAAAACTTGACGTTGAAGCTTCAGCACAAAACATTGCTAAATTGATCGAAGCTGGCGCTAACACTTTCCGTTTCAACTTCTCACACGGTGACCACCAAGAACAAGGTGAACGTATGGCGACTGTTAAACGTGCAGAAGAAATCGCTGGTAAAAAAGTTGGTTACCTTCTTGATACAAAAGGTCCTGAAATCCGTACTGAATTGTTCGAAGGCGAAGCTAAAGAATATTCATACAAGACTGGTGAACGTATCCGCGTTGCTACAAAACAAGGCATCAAATCAACTCGTGAAGTGATTGCTTTGAACGTTGCTGGTGCGCTTGACATCTTTGATGACGTTGAAGTTGGACACCAAGTATTGGTTGATGATGGTAAATTGGGTCTTCGCGTTGTAGAAAAAGACGCTGCAAAACGTGAATTTGTTGTTGAAGTTGAAAACGATGGTATCATCGCTAAACAAAAAGGTGTAAACATCCCTAACACTAAGATTCCTTTCCCAGCACTTGCTGAACGCGATAACGACGATATCCGCTTTGGTTTGGAACAAGGTATCAACTTCATCGCGATCTCATTCGTACGTACTGCAAAAGACGTTCAAGAAGTTCGTGCTATCTGTGAAGAAACTGGTAACAGCCACGTTCAATTGTTTGCGAAAATCGAAAACCAACAAGGTATTGAAAACTTGGATGAAATCATCGAAGTTACTGATGGTATCATGATCGCTCGTGGTGACATGGGTATCGAAGTACCATTCGAAATGGTTCCAGTTTACCAAAAAATGATTACTTCTAAAGTAAATGCTGCTGGTAAAGTTGTTATCACTGCAACAAACATGCTTGAAACAATGACTGAAAAACCACGTGCAACTCGTTCTGAAGTATCTGACGTCTTCAACGCTGTTATCGATGGTACTGATGCTACAATGCTTTCAGGTGAATCTGCAAACGGTAAATACCCACTTGAATCTGTAGCTACAATGGCGAAAATCGACATGAACGCTCAAACACTTTTGAAAGAATATGGTCGTTTGAACCCAGCTTCATTCGAACGTAATTCTAAGACAGAAGTTATGGCTTCAGCTGTTAAAGATGCTACAAACTCAATGGATATCAAATTGGTTGTAACATTGACTAAGACAGGTCACACTGCACGTTTGATCTCTAAATACCGTCCAGATGCTGATATCTTGGCATTGACATTTGACGAATTGACTGAACGTGGATTGATGTTGAACTGGGGTGTTATCCCAATGTTGACAGATGCTCCTTCTTCAACTGATGATATGTTCGAAATTGCTGAACGTAAAGCAGTTGAAGCTGGCCTTGTTAAATCTGGTGATGATATCGTTATCGTTGCTGGTGTACCAGTTGGAGAAGCTGTTCGTACAAACACAATGCGTATCCGTACAGTACGTTAATAGACAATTATATCTGAAAACCTTGCTGGTTGGTCCGAAAGGACTGACCGCGAGGTTTTTCTTTTTCTTCTGGTGTGTGTTGATAAGAATTCTCACTAATGCTTACTTTCTCTTTTTTAAAGATCAAAAACATGGTATAATAAATGAAAAGGAAGGGAGACATACATGCCAAGGAGAGATTTAATTAGAAATGTCATCATTGTCGGTGTACTGGTTTTGGCACTGATTTTGCTTCGAATCTTTGTATTTCATCCATTTAGTATCAATGATAAGATGGCCAATGCTTCTGTGAAAACTGGAGATCTTGTGGTAGCGACTAGAAATGCTCAGGTAGATCGCAGTGATTTGGTCTTATACAAGGTCGGTGGAAAAGAATACCTTGGACGTGTCATTGCCAAAGAAAACGATGAAGTCAGCTACGTAGATGACGTCCTCTATTTGAATGGACAGGCAACACCAGAACCTTACCTAAATAAAATGCTGAACAAACATCTAGCTGCTCCAACGAGTAATGGATATTATACGGACGATTTCTTCTTATCAGAGTTAAAAGGGACTAAGGCTGGTCGTGTACCATCCGATACTTATCTAGTCTTAAATGATAACCGTGGAGATACAGAAGATAGTCGTGAGTTTGGTTATATCCATAAAAATCAGATCGAAGGAGTCGTGAATCTGCGTCTCTATCCTCTCAAAAAATTTGGATTTATAAAAGTAGAAGAATAGCCGAAAGGCTATTTTTTTTTATAAATATCATGATGAACTAGTTTTTTTCCCATTTTTGTGGTAAGATGTTCATTAAATAATTTTTTAGGAGGAGAATGCTATGCAGTATGCTTTGGAAATTTTACCAAGTTTGTTAAAGGGAGCAAGCCTCACTTTGCAAGTGTTTGCTTTCGTATTGATTTTATCGATTCCACTTGGAATCGTCGTTGCCTTTTTGCTTCAATTGCGCTCAAAGATCCTGCATGGACTCCTAACGATTTATATCTGGATCATGCGAGGGACCCCTCTATTGCTCCAGTTGATCTTTATTTATTACGTCCTTCCAAGTATTGGGATTCGGATTGATCGGTTGCCTGCAGCTATTACAGCCTTCACCCTTAATTATGCAGCCTATTTTGCGGAAATCTTCCGTGGAGGAATTGTCTCCATTCCGACAGGTCAGTATGAGGCGGCCAAGGTCTTAAAATTGAGTTCATGGCAAACAATTCGCTATATCATTTTGCCTCAGGTGGTGAAGATCGTTCTTCCGAGTGTCTTCAATGAAGTCATGTCCTTGATTAAAGACACCTCCTTGGTCTATGCTCTGGGAATTAGTGATTTGATCCTGGCTAGTCGGACGGCGGCCAATCGTGATGCCAGTCTAGCACCCATGTTTTTAGCGGGAGCTATTTATTTAATCCTCATTGGGATTGTGACCATCATTGCCAAGCGAGTTGAAAAGAAGTTTTCATATTATAAATAGGAGGAGAAGCATATGTTAGAATTAAAACAAATTTCGAAACGGTTTGGGGATAAGCAGATTTTATCAGATTTCAATCTTCTCGTTCCTGAAAAACAAATTGTCGCCATTGTTGGTCCTTCTGGGGGAGGAAAGACCACCTTGCTTCGCATGTTAGCTGGTCTTGAAACCATTGATTCTGGTCAGATCGTCTATAATGGTGAAAATTTGCCTCTAGATGCCTTAGAAAAACGAAATCTTCTCGGTTTTGTCTTCCAGGACTTTCAATTATTTCCACATTTATCGGTCATGGAAAACCTTATCTTGTCCCCTATAAAGACCATGAATGTGACCAAGGAAGAAGCGAGTAAAAAAGCCATGAGCTTACTGGAGCGTTTGGGACTCGAACAACATGCGGATGCTTATCCCTTCTCTCTATCTGGTGGTCAGAAGCAACGGGTGGCACTGGCTCGTGCTATGATGATCGATCCAGAAATTATTGGCTATGATGAGCCGACTTCGGCCTTAGATCCAGAATTGCGATTAGAAGTTGAGAAGTTAATCTTGCAAAACCGTGAACTGGGGATGACTCAGATCGTTGTTACCCATGATATCCCATTTGCAGAAGGAATTGCGGATGTTCTTCTCAAGGTTGAGCCTAAATAGGAGGAGACTATGAAACGAGTAATACCATGGCTGCTAGGTGTCCTTAGTCTCGCTCTTCTGACTGCCTGTGGACAGACAGTGAGTGATCCTAAAGTGGACAACTGGCAAAAATACCAAAAAGAGCAGTCCATCACGATTGGTTTTGATAATACTTTCGTTCCCATGGGCTTTGAGCAAAAAGATGGGAGCTACGCTGGTTTTGATATTGATTTGGCTAATCAAGTCTTTGAATCTTATGGGATTCATGTCAACTGGCAACCCATTGATTGGGATATGAAAGAGACGGAACTGAAAAATGGTACCATTGATGCCATCTGGAATGGCTATTCGGCAACAGATGAACGCCGGGAAAGTGTTGCTTTTACCAAGCCCTATATGAAAAATGAACAAGTCTTGGTCACTAAGAAAGCCTCTGGGATCCAATCAGTCGATGGGATGAAAGAGAAACGATTAGGTGCCCAGACCGGATCGTCTGGCTATATGGATTTTGAAGCTAATCCTAAAATCTTAAAAAATAAGGTTAAAAATCAAAAGGCTACCCAATACCAGAGTTTCAACGAGGCGCTGATCGATCTTCAGAATGATCGGATCGATGGGCTCCTAATCGACCGTGTCTATGCCAACTATTATTTGCAAACGGAAGGAATTTTAAAAGATTACAATGTCTTTCCTGTAGGTTTTGATACTGAATCCTTTGCGGTAGGGGTGCGCAAGGCGGATAAAACCTTGAAGAAAAAAATTGATGAAGCCTTCGTAAAACTCTATCAAAAGGGCCAGTTCCAAAAGATCTCTAAGAAGTGGTTCGGAACGGATGTAGCAACAGACGATATCAAGTAAAAAAGAGAGTGGGACAGAAATCGGTAATTCGTTAGAATTCGATTTCGTCGTCCCACCTCCGCACAGTTGAGTAGGGATGTAAAAGCTGATGAAATCAGCGTAGTAGAGCCCACTCAACCACTGCGTCTTGCTCGACAATCCAAAAATAATTGAGAGGCTAGGACTTTTGTCCCAGCCTCTTTTAGTCGGTTTTATTAGTAATTTGATGGAAAATCTTTTGCCAAGTTTCGTGGCGACGCCAGAGACTGGTATGGATTTGACCGTCTAGTTCATAACGTATGAGTTTGGTTTTTTGACTGATGGACTCCAGTTCAAAGTTTTGGAATTGAACTTGGTCGTTTGCAAGAGCCTCTATTAATTCTGCCTTGTTGTGTTCGTGACCGGTATCGTCAATCAAGGTATAATTATCTGCTAGTAATGTATCAAACTCTTGCTTAGCATAGAGGCGTTTTTCGTAGGTTAAGAGTTTCTTTTCAACGTTTTCGATCAACTCATCCTCTGGAATTGAGCTAGGTTCCACATGGACGTCAATGTCAAAGACACCAAATTCTTCTTTCAGGAGATCCTCGACTTCTTCTGTGATCGCATGGCTTTCATAGACTGAAAGATCGGGATTCATCTCCAAGACGACGTCTAAGTAAATATTACTTCCATAGGTCCGTCCGCGTTGGTATTTCACACGCGCAATCTTAGGGAGTTTTAAAATAGCTTTTTCGTAATCTTCGAGGAGACTATCATCAAAGCCGTCTGAAAGACTAAAGGAAGATTCCATAAAAATATCGTAGGCTGTTTTGAGGATAAAGAAGGTGATGATGATGGCTGCGATCTTATCAACAATTGGATAGTTAAAAGCACTAGCAGCGATCGCGATCGACGTTCCAAGAGATGTGACGACGTCTGAAAGATTGTCTTTTGCGGCTGCTTTTAAGGCTTTGGATTTGGCTCGTTTGGCTAAGCGAAGATTGTAGAAATAAACGCCTAGCATAACAAGGGCTGAAATCACTCCGACACCAGCACCGAGTGGATCAATGCTAACTGTTTCATTGCTGAAGATCTTTTGGAGGGTATCGCGTAAGACATCAAAACCAACATAAAACATAATGATGGAGGTAACTAGACTAGCTAGATCCTCAATTTTCCAGTGACCAAACTTGTGATCGCGGTCAGCAGGTTGGCGAGCGAGACGAATCCCGATGAGCAGGGCAGCATTGCTGATAATATCTGATAAGTTGTTAAATCCATCGGCTACCAAACTAGAGGAGTGAAGCAGATGGCCAGTAGCTAATTTTGCTGAAGAAAGTAGTAAATAGGCTAAAATACTGATGATGGCACCACGTTCGGCCAGTTTTAAGTTACTGTATGGTTTTTCCAAAATTTCCTCCTACAACCTCGGATATGAACCTGTTTTCTTTAAGCTACTATTATATCGTTTTTGGAAGGGAAATTCAAATGAGTCCTTTTTTAAAAGAAGCTAGGCAGGTTTTGTGGTATAATAGAACGATTGAATGAATGAGGAGTATGAGATGAATCCTTTATTGAATGGTATGAATGATCGCCAAGCAGAGGCGGTCCAAACGACAGAAGGTCCCCTCTTGATCATGGCGGGGGCTGGTTCGGGTAAGACACGTGTCTTAACCCACCGCATCGCTTACTTGATCGATGAAAAAATGGTCAATCCTTGGAATATTTTGGCCATTACCTTTACCAATAAAGCCGCTCGGGAGATGAAGGAGCGGGCTTATCAATTGAATCCAGCCACCCAAGACTGCTTGATTGCCACCTTCCACTCCATGTGTGTGCGTATTCTCCGTCGAGATGCGGATCACATTGGCTACAATCGTAACTTTACCATTGTCGATCCAGGAGAACAACGGACCTTGATGAAACGGATCTTGAAGTCCTTGAATTTGGATCCTAAGAAATGGAATGAACGGACCATTTTGGGGACTATTTCCAATGCCAAAAATGACCTGATCGATGAAGTGGCCTATGCTGCCCAGGCGGGAGATATGTATACTCAGATCGTCGCCAAGTGTTATGAGGCTTACCAAAAAGAACTCCGTCAGTCGGAAGCAGTGGACTTTGATGATTTGATTATGCTGACCTTGCGTCTTTTTGATCAGCATCCAGATGTGCTGACCTATTACCAGCAGAAGTTCCAATACATCCACGTAGACGAGTATCAAGATACCAACCATGCACAATACCAGTTGGTCAAACTCTTGGCTTCACGCTTTAAAAATATCTGTGTCGTTGGGGATGCGGACCAGTCTATTTATGGCTGGCGGGGAGCAGATATGCAGAATATCCTGGACTTTGAGAAGGATTATCCTGATGCCAAGGTCGTTTTGTTGGAGGAAAATTATCGTTCCACTAAAACCATCCTGCAAGCAGCCAACGACGTCATCAAAAACAATCGCCACCGCCGTCCGAAGAATCTCTGGACACAAAATGAAGACGGGGAAGAGATTGTCTATTATCGGGCCAATGACGAGCAGGATGAAGCGGTCTTTGTTGCTAAAACCATTGAAGAGCTTAGTCGTGAAGCTGGCTACAAACACCGTGATTTTGCCGTTCTCTACCGGACCAATGCTCAGTCACGGACCATTGAAGAAGCGCTACTCAAGTCCAACATTCCCTACACCATGGTAGGGGGCACCAAGTTCTACAGCCGGAAGGAAATTCGGGATGTCATTGCTTATCTGAACTTGATTGCCAACCCCAGTGACAATATCAGTTTTGAGCGTATTATCAATGAACCCAAGCGGGGAATCGGGCCAGGTACAGTGGATAAAATTCGCGATTTTGCTCAAATGCAAGAGTCTTCACTCCTGGATGCTTCAGCCAATATCATGCTCTCTGGCATCAAAGGAAAGGCAGCTCAATCCATCTGGGACTTTGCCAATCTCATTCTTGATTTGAGAGAAAGATTGGACCAGCTGACCATTACAGAGTTGGTCGAAGAAGTCCTTGACAAGACAGGTTATATGACAGCCCTAACCAATCAGGGAAATTTGGAAAGTCAGGCCCGCATCGAGAATATCCAAGAGTTCCTATCTGTTACCAAGAATTTTGATGAAAATGGAGAGACAGTCGAATACGAATCAGGTGTGGAAACCTTGAGTCGCTTCTTGAATGATTTGGCTTTGATTGCCGATACAGATGATGGGGCCCAAGAAACTTCAGAAGTCACCTTGATGACCCTTCACGCGGCTAAGGGATTGGAGTTTCCAGTCGTCTTCTTGATTGGGATGGAAGAAAATGTCTTTCCTCTTAGTCGTGCGGCTGAGGATCCAGATGAGTTGGAAGAAGAGCGTCGCTTGGCTTATGTGGGGATCACGCGGGCAGAGAAGGTTCTCTTCTTGACCAATGCTAACTCTCGTTTGCTCTTTGGACGGACCAGCTACAATCGTCCGACGCGTTTTATCAATGAAATCAGCTCGGATTTATTGACCTATCAAGGATTAGCGCGTCCAGTTAATACCAGCTTTAAGGCTTCTTATAGCAATGGAGGCGGAACGACCTTTGGAAAAGGCATGAGCCTGTCACAAGCCCTTCAAGAGCGCAAGAGACAAGCAGCCCCAAGTGCTCTCACGTCATCAAGCCTCCCCTTTGGCAATAGTAACCGAGATGCTGCTAAAGAGAGCGTCGCTTGGTCCATTGGCGACATTGCCATTCACAAGAAGTGGGGTGAAGGAACCGTGCTTGAAGTATCTGGTAGTGGTAGTACCCAAGAACTCAAGATCAACTTCCCAGAAGTGGGGCTAAAGAAACTCTTAGCCAGTGTCGCGCCAATTGAGAAGAAATAAACTGAAACCAGTAAGCTTAGCTTGCTGGTTTTGTCCTTTTATCAACTTCACTTAGGTGAGGACGGACGGTAGCGACTCCCTTTGGGATTCCATACCTTAGATTTGAGCCTTCCGTCTCAAATCTACCGAGCAGGAGAAACAAATCTGTTTCTCCTTCTTTTCTCACGGCGGGAAGTTTTGATGATCATCGTTCGGCTTTCTCAAATTCTCTCATTTACTCTATTCACTGTCAAAAATTAGGGAAATAGTAGGAGCAAGCCTCGTTTGCTGGTTTTGATTTTACAGGTAGCATGATATAATATAGTAAGAATAGAGAAAGAGGCATGCTATGAACGAAATCAAGTGCCCCAACTGTGGGGAAGTTTTTACGGTCAATGAAAGTCAATACAGCGAACTCTTGTCACAGGTACGGACAGCAGAGTTTGACAAGGAAATTCATGAGCGGATTCGACAAGAGTTGGCATTAGCAGAGCAAAAGGCCCTTAATGAGCAACAAGAGAAGTTAGCCAAGAAGGATCAAGAAATTGCCCAGTTACAAAACCAGATTCAACAGTTTGATACTGAAAAAGAATTGGCCAAAAAAGAGGTGGAGCAAACCGCTAGCCAAAGTCTGCTAGAGAAAGAAAAAGAAGTGCAGGCGCTGGAAAATCAGTTGGCCACCTTGCGCTTGGAGCATGAAAATCAGCTGCAAAAAACACTGTCTGATCTAGAGAAAGAAAGAGATCAGGTCAAAAATCAGCTCCTATTACAAGAAAAAGAAAACGAGCTTTCTCTGACTTCTGTTAAGCAAAACTATGAAGCCCAACTTAAGGCAGCCAATGAACAGGTCGAGTTCTACAAGAATTTTAAGGCCCAGCAGTCGACTAAGGCTATCGGGGAAAGTCTGGAACAGTATGCGGAAAGTGAATTCAACAAGGTTCGCAGTTTTGCCTTCCCAAATGCCTATTTTGAAAAGGACAACAAGGTCTCTGCGCGTGGGTCTAAAGGCGACTTTATTTTCCGCGAGTGCGATGAAAATGGGGTGGAGATTATCTCCATTATGTTCGAGATGAAAAATGAAGCTGACGGGACAGAGAAGAAGCATAAGAATGCGGATTTCTACAAGGAGTTGGACAAGGATCGTCGAGAAAAGAACTGTGAATATGCCGTTTTGGTGACCATGCTTGAAGCAGATAACGACTACTTCAACACAGGGATTGTCGATGTCAGCCACGAGTATGAGAAGATGTATGTGGTCCGTCCTCAGTTCTTTATCCAGATTATTGGGCTCCTGCGCAATGCGGCCCTCAATTCCCTTAAATACAAGCAGGAATTGGCGCTTGTTCGTGAACAAAATATCGACATCACCCACTTTGAAGAAGACCTGGATGCTTTCAAAGTTGCTTTTGCAAAGAACTATAACTCCGCTTCAACCAACTTTGGTAAAGCAATCGATGAAATCGATAAAGCCATTAAGCGTATGGAAGAGGTTAAGAAATTCCTAACCACATCCGAAAACCAACTCCGCCTCGCTAATAACAAATTGGATGATGTTTCCGTTAAAAAATTGACTCGGAAGAATCCAACCATGAAGGCTAAGTTTGATGCCTTGAAGGAAGACTAGGAGGCTCCTATGCAGATACGAAAAGCAACCATAAAAGATACTGAAGCACTACTGTCTCTATACGAAGACTTGGGCTATCCAACGACCGCTTCTAAGCTGGCTCGACGTTTAGAAATGATTCTTTCTCAGCCACATTATGGCTGTCTTCTAGCTGAAAGAAACGGAGAAATTTTAGGTTTCTTAGGTTATGCAAAACTCTTCTTTTTTGAAACAGATGGATCTTACTATCGTATTTTGGCTTTGTCAGTTGCAAAAGAAACAAGACGACAAGGAATTGCTAGTAGGCTAATTGATGAATTGAAAAAACAAGCGGTAAAAGAAGGAGTTAAGGCACTGGCTCTAAATAGTGGATTAACCGCTGAACGAAATGCTGCACATCAGTTTTATCAGGCGGTTGGATTTGAAAAAGTGACTGCCGGCTTTGCCCTGCATTTAAAAACTCAACATGAATAAACATGATAAAATAGGAGAGAAAACGAAGTAATGTCTTCAACAGAAGGGAAAACCTTATATTTTAACGAAAAGAGCATGGACTATGTGACATTTGGAAAAGGTAAACAGCCATTAGTGATCATGCCAGGATTGGGGGATGGGTTACAGACCGTTAAAGGAAAGGCACAGCTCTTTTCTCTCTCGTATCGTCTACTTGCTAAGCGATATAAGATCTATGTTTTTTCTCGAATCAATGAGTTGAGACAGGGCTATACGACGCGGAATATGGCAGCAGATGTAGCAGAAGCAATGGAGACACTAAACCTAGGTACAGCCTATGTCATGGGGATTTCACAAGGTGGAATGATTGCCCAATGGTTGGTGGCGGATTTCCCTGAAAAGGTTCAAAAGCTCATCTTAGCTGTGACCACTGCAAAACCTAGTCAACTTGCTAGAGAACGAATTGAGCATTGGCAAAAACTTAGTCAATCTGGAAATTTTAAGCATCTCATGCTGGATATCGCAAAGCATTCCTACACGCAAAAGAGCTATCAAAAGTGGCGGTTGCTTTATAATATCATGGGTCGCTTGGGGCGAATCAAAGATGAAAATAGAATAGCCATTCAGTCTCAGTCTTGTCTTACTCACGATAGCCTTGAGGTCTTAAAGGAAATTCATTGTCCGACCCTGATCCTTGGTGCCCTTGAAGATGATGTGATTGGTGTGGACGGATCTAAGGAACTAGCAAAAGCGATTTCAGGTTGTCAACTCCTCATTCTTAAGCACTCTGGTCATGCTCTTTATGAAGAAAATAAAGCATTTCAAGAGGCTGTCTGTGAATTCTTAAACTAAAAAACGCTGGAAAAATTTTCCAGCGTTTTTATTCTATTTAAATCGCAAAGAGATCGTTTAGGTTTTCTGCCATGGTTGGGTGGGTAAAGATTTGTTTTGCAATGTAAGTATAAGGGATCTTGTTGTCCATGGCCATGGTGATCTGGTTGATGATTTCGCCTGCAGCTTCTCCAAAGAGTGTCACTCCAAGAATTTCTTTAGTTTCTGGGTTGACCACGGCTTTGAAGGCACCTCGAAGGTCTGCATTGACATGTCCACGAGGCATGGCAGCAACTGGCAATTCTTTAACAGCAACTGGAAGTCCTTTGTCACGTGCTTCTTGCTCGGTCAAGCCGACTTGGGCAAGTGGAGGAGCAATAAAGAGTGTTGTCGCATAATTTCTACGAGTTTCAAGATTGTAGCTACCATCGCCTGTAAGGTAGTTGAAGACAATGCGGAAGTCATCGAGTGACATGTAGGTGAATTGTGGACCACCATTGACATCCCCAACTGCAAAGACACCAGGGACGCTGGTTTCCAAATGACGGTTGACTTGGATCGCTCCACGATCAGTGACTTGGATATCTGTGTTTTCAAGACCAAGTCCAGCTGTGTTTGGCTTCCGTCCTGTTGCGTAGAGAAGGATATCAAACTCGAAGTCTCCCTTATCTGTGACAACCGTTAAGCTGTTTTGGCCATCTTTGATTTCTTGGGTATGAACGCCTTGCAAGAATTGAATACCGTCTTCTTCAAGGTAGCTTTTTGCAAGAGCTGCAATACTTGGCTCGATCCGTGGCAAAAATGTTTCAGAAGCATCCAGCACCGTTACTTGGCTGCCCAAGGTATTGTAGAGATGAGCAAATTCCAATCCGATTGGTCCACCACCAAGGACACCGAGGCGTTTAGGTAGGTTTTCCAAACGTTGAATGCCGGTTGAATCCACGGCAAATTTACTTTCAGCCAAACCTGGGATCGGAAGGACATTTGGCACAGCACCAGTATTAATAATAATGGTTTCAGCTGTCAATTCTTCCTTCTCATCTCCAGCTTGAATTTCGATGACCTTGTTAGAAACGAAACGAGCTGTCGCATCGATGATGTCTACACCGGTTCCAGCAATGGTTGCATAGTTCTTTCCGTTGAGACGAGTGGTGACAGCATTTTTCTCATTCATAGCTTGCTCAAAATCCAAGCCTTTTTCTGCTGCAACAATCAAGGTCTTGGTGGGAATACAAGCAATATTGATGCAAGTACCACCGTACATAGACTTGCTCTTTTCAATCAGAGCGACTTTTTTTCCTTGGCTTGATAATTTCGCTGCGAGTGTTTTACCAGCTTTACCAAATCCAATCACAATAACATCATACATTAACATATGTTACACCTTCTTTCGATTTCTATTGTATCAAACCCATTTTAAAAAGTCTGAAATCTGCTACGGGATTTTTTTGAAGCTCATGAGAAGGGGGAAAGAGGGACAAGAAGTCTCGTTTCATGGTATAATAAAGGGTCGGTGACCCGGATGGTCACACAAGAGTTAGAAAGAGCAAATCAGATGGACGGAATTATCAATATAAAAAAAGAAGCAGGCATGACCTCACATGATGTGGTCTTTAAACTGAGAAAAATCTTAGGAACTAAGAAGATCGGACATGGGGGAACGCTGGATCCAGATGTGGTGGGAGTGCTTCCGATTGCAGTTGGCAAGGCGACCCGGATGGTCGAATTTATGCAAGATGAAGGCAAGGTCTATGAAGGAGAAATCACTTTGGGATTTTCTACCACGACGGAGGATGCCAGTGGGGAAGTCGTAGAGCGGACCCCAGTGGAAGCCCCTTTAGATGCAGTAGAGGTTGATCGCATGATTGCCCAAATGGTGGGAGAAATCGAGCAAGTACCACCTATGTATTCAGCGGTCAAGGTCAATGGACGTAAGCTCTATGAATATGCGCGGGCAGGAGAAGAAGTGGAACGCCCTGTCCGACAGGTAACCATTTATGAATTCACGCGCACCAGTGAGATTAGCTACAAGGAAGGATTAGCCCGTTTTCGCTTCCGGGTTAAATGCAGCAAGGGCACCTATATCCGGACCTTGTCTGTGGATTTGGGTCAAAAACTGGGTTATGCAGCCCATATGTCTCATCTGATCCGAACCAGTGCTGCCGGTTTGTCACTGGATGATGCCCTGACCTTAGAAGAAGTGGCTGAAAAAGTAGCGCAAGGAGATTTGAGCTTCCTTCACCCACTTGAAATTGGCACCGGGGATCTGGAAAAAGTAGAGCTGACAGTAGAAGAGGTCGGTGAAGTCCAAGTGGGACGCTTTATTCCAGTTGAGAGTGACTCCAAAGAGTTAGCTGCTTTTTACCAAGGGAAATTGATAGCCATTCTAGAAAAAAGAGAAGAACTTTACAAACCTCGAAAAGTTTTTCTAACAGAAAGTGTGTTACAATAAATTCATGAATATTCGTACGATTACTACTGCTAACCAGATCCATTTGGAGAATGAGACAGTTTTGGTTCTGGGCTACTTTGATGGCCTGCATCTGGGGCATCAAGAACTCTTTAAAAAGGCGTGTCAGATCGCGGATGAAAAAGGCTTGAAGGTCGCTTTGTTAACCTTCCCTGAATCTCCTAAGTTAGCCTTTGTTCGCTACCAACCAGAATTACTACTCCATTTGCAAAGTCCTGAGGATCGGTTCCAAAAATTAAACGAACTAGGAGTGGATGAGCTCTTCCTCATTGATTTTACGACCGATTTTGCTTCTAAAACAGCGAAAGATTTTGTCGATCAATTTGTCAAAGCCTTGAGAGCCCGAGTTTTAATTGCTGGATTTGATTATAGTTTTGGCTCTGATAAGAAAACTGCCTCTGACTTAGTTGCTTATTTTGATGGTCAAGTGGAAGTCATTTCTCCTGTATTGGATCAGGGGGAAAAGATCAGTTCAACCCGCATTCGTCAAGCTGTCCTAGAAGGACGCGTCCAAGAAGCTGCCCGTCTACTTGGTCACCCTTTATCCAGTCGAGGAATCGTGGTGCACGGGGATGCGCGGGGAAGGACCATTGGTTACCCCACTGCTAATCTAGCACCGATTGATCGGACCTATCTACCATCCGATGGAGTCTATGTGGTTGATGTCGATTTTAAAGGGCAGACCTATCGTGGCATGGCTTCTGTCGGGAAAAATATCACCTTTGATGGGAAAGAGCTTCGTTTCGAAGTCAATCTCTTTGATTTTACTGGAGATATCTACGGTCATACCCTGACCATTCACTGGTTAGATAAGATTCGAGAAATGGTCAAATTCGATGGGATCGATCAACTAGTGGCTCAATTGAAAGAAGATGAAGCAGTTTCACGAAACTGGACCAAGAGAGTGGGACAAAAGTCCTAGCCTCTCAATTATTTTTAGATTGTCGAGCAAGACGCAGTGGTTGAGT
>NZ_JVEE01000016.1 GCF_001073155.1 Streptococcus parasanguinis | reverse complement strand
CACTGCGTCTTGCTCGACAATCCAAAAATAATTGAGAGGCTAGGACTTTTGTCCCAGCCTCTTATTTGTTGCGACTGAATAGAAGAGGAGTCACATTTTATATGACTCCTCTTCTATGGCTTATTTTAATTTTTCTGTGATTTCTTTAGCAAGTAGGAGCCCCAATCGATAGTCTTTATTGATGGCATGGATGACATCGTTGATATTGTCGGTTTCTTGGATTTTTTCCTTGATGCTATCTTTGAAAGCTTGATCTTTCAAGAGTTGCTCTTGTAAGAGCCGTTGTAGTTTTTCTCTTTCGTACTTGTTAAATAAAAAGAGAACCACTAAACTGATGAGTATTAAGATGTAAACGGTTTGATTCATAGATTTCTCCTGTATATAAAGGATCTGAAAATGTAGAGAATGAAGGGCATTGGACATGAGAAAAGGAGTGAGAAAGAACTAAATTGAATCGCATTTAGTTTCTCCTCTCACTCCCATAAGAGATGTTCTACTTATCAATCATTAGATAAGAAATTACATTTTCTCAGGTGCATCGACACCAAGTAAGCGAAGGGCTTCTTTTAAGACTACTGCTGTTGAGTAGCTAAGAGCAAGACGGCTTTCGCGTTCTGGGCTTTCATCCAAGATACGAGTGTGTGCATAGTATTTGTTGAAGGCCTGAGCCAAATTGATAGCATATTTTGCGATCAAGGATGGATCATAGTTTTCAGCGGCACGTTTGACAACACGAGAGAAGTCTTGGAGAAGCTTGATGATTTCCCAGCTTTCAGGATCGCTCAAGCTGTATGTCGCATCTGTAGATGGTGTGAAGTTGGCTTTGCGAAGGATGGATTGGATACGAGCGTAAGCGTATTGAACGTAAGGTCCAGTTTCTCCTTCAAAGGATACCATGGCTTCGAGGTCGAAGTCATACCCATTGCGGCGGTCTGTCTTCAAGTCGTAGAATTTAACCGCACCAACACCGACTGCATGTGCCACTTCTTCCTTGTTTTCCAATTCAGGATTCTTTTCTTCGATCTGCGCTTTGGCACGAGAGATGGCTTCTTGAAGAGTTGGTTCGAGAAGGATGATATTTCCTTTACGAGTTGACAATTTTTGGCGGTTTTTTGTCACCAAACCAAAGTCAACGTGAACCATATCGTCGCTCCAGTCAAATCCCATTTTCTTCAGAACAGCTTTCAACTGACGGAAGTGGTTGGATTGTTCTTGACCTACAGCATAGATGTTTTTCACAAAGTTGTAAGTCCGTGCACGGTAGATAGCGGTTGCGATATCACGCGTGATGTAAAGAGTGGCACCGTCTGATTTCTTAATCATAGCTGGTGGAAGGTTGACATCATCCAACTCAACGATGCTAGCACCCTTAGACTCTTTCAACAAGCCTTTGTCTTCAAGGATTTGGACAGCTTCATCCATCTTGTCATTGTAGAAAGCTTCCCCGTTTAAGCTGTCAAATTCAACACCGAGGAGTTTGTAGATACGGTTGAATTCTACCAAGCTTTCGTCACGGAACCATTGCCACAATTCAGTCGCTTCTGGATCCCCATCTTCCAGTTTCTTGAACCAGAGACGTCCTTCATCATCAAGCTCAGGATCGTTTTCGATTTCAGCGTTGATCCGAACGTAAAGTTTTAGCAATTCATCGATTGGGTTGGCTTCGACAGCTTCCTTGCTACCCCATTTTTTGTAGGCTACCATCAAGAGACCGAACTGTTTACCCCAGTCCCCCAAGTGGTTGATTTTAATGGTGTTGTAGCCCATTTTGCGGAAGATGTTTGAAAGAGCATCCCCGATAACGGTTGAGCGCAAGTGACCAACTGAGAATGGTTTTGCGATATTTGGACTTGAAAGGTCGATGGTAATGTTTTGGCCATGACCTTCGTCTTGTTGACCGTAGTCTGCCCCTGCTTCGATGACGGATTTGATCACCTGATCAGAGATCTTAGATTTGTCTAAGAAGAAGTTCACGTAAGGTCCAGTTGCAACGACTTTTTCGAAGGCGCTTTGGTCGATCTTTTCAGCAATATCTGCAGCAATTGCTTGAGGAGCCTTGCGTTCCACTTTTGCAAGTGAGAAGGCTGGAAAAGCAATGTCGCCAAGATCAGATGATTTTGGTTGTTCAAGCAAGTTTAAAATAGCATCTTGGTCAAGAGAGTCAATCACTTTGGCCAATTCACTAGCAATGAGTTCTTTATTGTTCATATTAGCTCCTTAGTCCTTTTAACTATTATTTTAACACAATTCTGAGCGAATTTTCAATTTTTTTGGTATAATTTAAAGTATATTTATTCAAAAGTGGAGGTCCAATGAAAAAGACAGAACGTCACCTTTTGATTCAACAAATGATTCGAAATGAAAAATTATCGACTCAAAAAGAGATTCAGGATCGATTAGAAGCAAAAGGCATTGCTGTAACGCAAACAACTCTGTCACGAGATTTGCGAGATCTGGGTCTAGTCAAGGTGAAACGAAAAGACCAGTTGTATTATATTTTGCCAAATGAGCCTGAGGTGGCAGAGATTTATATTATGTTGTCCAGTCACGCCAAGTCTGTCTCACGAGCAGAATTCACCTTGGTCTTGCGGACAGAGCTAGGAGAAGCAGCTCTCTTGGCCAATGGTGTAGATGAAATGTCAGATGAGCGTATTTTGGGAACAGTAGCAGGGGCCAATACCCTCTTGATTGTCTGCCGTGACCAAGAGGCAGCCATTGAAATTCAAAATGAAATTTTAGGGATGATGCAGTAATCAAGCCCCGTTGGAGAGAAAGAGAGATGTCAAAAGGAGGAAGATAGTGAGCTATCTACTCCTGTTTTCATCTATGGAGCTTGCGTCAGAAAATGATGCAAGAGTAAGGAATAAAGAAGTATGGCAGTAGAGAAAATATCCCCTGGAATGCAGCAGTATCTAGATATCAAAAAAGACTATCCGGATGCCTTTTTGCTGTTTCGAATGGGAGATTTTTACGAATTATTTTATGAAGATGCAGTGAATGCAGCTCAAATTTTAGAGATTTCCTTAACCTCACGGAATAAAAATGCAGAGAATCCAATTCCTATGGCGGGTGTTCCCTACCACTCGGCCCAGCAGTATATTGATGTTCTTATTGAACAGGGGTATAAGGTCGCGATTGCAGAACAAATGGAAGACCCCAAAGAAGCCAAGGGGGTCGTTAAGCGTGAAGTCGTACAGGTGATTACGCCGGGTACAGTGGTGGATTCGACCAAGCCAGATAGTGAGAATAACTTCCTGGTTGCCTTGGATCGTTCAGGGAATGAGTATGGGCTAGCCTATATGGATCTGGTAACAGGGGAGTTTCAGGTGACGACCCTCAATGACTTCACTATGGTTTGTGGAGAAATCCGCAATTTACGTGCGCGTGAGGTGGTCCTGGGTTATGAGTTGCCAGAACAGGAAGAGCGTGTGTTTATTAGCCAGATGAATCTTTTGCTGTCACATGTAGAGACGGCGCTTGACGATGTTCAACTCTTAGGGGATCAGTTGAGTGAGCTCGAAAAGAAAACGGCTGGAAAACTTCTCCAGTATGTCCACCAGACACAAATGCGGGAATTGAGTCACCTCAAAAAAGCCCATCATTATGAGATTTGCGATTTCTTGCAGATGGACTTTGCGACCAAGGCTAGTCTTGATTTGACAGAGAATGCGCGAACGGGGAAGAAACATGGTAGCTTGTATTGGTATTTGGATGAAACCAAGACGGCCATGGGCGGTCGTTTGTTGCGGTCCTGGATTCAGAAACCCTTAGTCGATTTGAAACGGATTCGAGAGCGCCAGGACATCATTCAGGTCTTTATGGATCATTTCTTTGAACGGAGCGATTTGACCGACAGCCTCAAAGGGGTCTATGACATTGAACGCTTAGCGAGTCGGGTTTCCTTTGGTAAGATCAATCCTAAGGATCTCTTGCAGCTAGGAGATACTCTGGGGCATGTGCCGACGATCAAGTCGATTCTACTGGGAATTGGTGATCCGGTCTTAGATGTCTTGATTGCACGCTTGGATGAACTTCCTGAGTTGCACCGCTTGATTACCTCAGCTATTGCTCCGGAAGCGTCTGCTGTTATTACGGAGGGAAATATCATCCGAACTGGGTTTGACGAGCAATTGGACCAGTACCGTGTCGTTCTTCGAGATGGTACTGGTTGGATTGCTGAGATTGAAGCCAAGGAGCGCGAAGCCAGTGGCATTACAGGTCTAAAGATTGATTACAACAAGAAGGATGGCTACTATTTCCATGTCACCAATTCTCAATTGAGTCACGTTCCTGCTCACTTTTTCCGCAAGGCGACCTTGAAAAATTCAGAACGCTTTGGTACGGAGGAATTGGCACGTATCGAAGGAGATATGCTAGAGGCGCGTGAGAAGTCTGCTAATCTGGAATATACGATTTTTATGCGGATTCGTGAAGAAGTTGGCAAGTATATCCAACGTCTGCAACAGTTAGCTCAGGCGATTGCGACGGTTGATGTTTTACAAAGTCTAGCCAGTGTCGCTGAGTCGCAACAGTTGAATCGTCCCCTTTTTCATGAAGAACGACGAATCGCGATCGACAAAGGCCGCCATCCAGTTGTTGAGAAAGTGATGGGAGCCCAGTCCTATATTCCTAATAGCATCTTTATGGATGAAGAACGGGATATTCAGCTGATTACTGGGCCAAATATGAGCGGGAAGTCTACCTATATGCGCCAATTGGCGATCATTGTGATTCTTGCCCAGATTGGCTCCTATGTTCCAGCGCAAAAGGCCGAGTTGCCAATTTTTGATGCGATTTATACTCGAATCGGAGCTGCTGATGACCTGGTATCGGGGCAGTCTACCTTCATGGTGGAAATGATGGAAGCCAATCACGCCATTCGCAAGGCGACGCCCCAGTCCTTGATTTTATTTGATGAGTTGGGACGGGGAACGGCGACCTATGATGGGATGGCCCTCGCCCAGTCCATCATCGAATATATCCATGATCGGACCGGAGCCAAAACCTTGTTTGCGACCCATTACCATGAGTTGACGGCTCTCTCAGAGACCTTGTCCCGTTTGGAAAATGTCCATGTTGCGACCTTGGAGCGAGATGGTCAGGTTACCTTCTTGCACAAGATTGAACCTGGCCCAGCAGATAAGTCCTATGGGATTCACGTGGCCAAGATCGCTGGTTTGCCAGAAGAATTGCTGAAGCGGGCGGATGCGATTTTGACCAAGCTCGAAGGACAAGCCCAGCAAGTACCGCTTGTGGATGCAACTCCTAAAAAGGAAGTACCTTCGCAGGTTGCTGAACAAATGTCCCTCTTTGAGGAGGAGGCAGAAAATACGGTGATCACAGAATTGAAGAATCTGGATCTCTACAATATGACTCCGATGGAAGTCATGATGGCAGTCGCCGAATTGAAAAAGAAATTATAAAAAGGGAGTGGGAAAGAACTCCAATATAAAAAAGGTTGAAAAGGTTCCCCAAACCTTTTCAATCTTCCCACCCCCGCATAGCTCCAACAATCTGGGAGACTGTTGGAGGTTGCAGATAAAGGAAACATTGTTTCCGTCCACATAGGTCATCTTTGGAGCTTAATAAGCGAACAAAGATACCAATCAACCACTGCGTCATACAGGTATGCCTATTAAACATCGAAGACTGGACAGTTTTTGCCCAGTCTTTTTTCTTTTATTAGTGGTTAGCAATGCTTTGATTGATTTCTTGAACTTGTTTTTTATAAAAATGATGAGAGACCAACCAGATGATCACGTAAACGAGGGTGAATTCGACAATGAGTGAGAGGTAAAATCCGAGTCGTGCTGGAAACCAGCCGGCCAAGGTAGCTAGGGGAATAAACCCAAGTAACATGAGTAGGTAATGGCTCAGAGTAGCCCGTAAGAGGCTCCAGTCTTTTTGAAAGAGGAGACTTCCGAAGCTAAAGAGGACCCCAATCGCACCCCAAACGAGGGCACAATAGAGCATGACCAGTGAGCCGTGAACATGATGCAAGAACATCCAGCGGCCGACTGCAGAGTTGGGACTTAAGGGAAGGTACAACTCAGGTGAGAAGAGATAGGAAAAGAAGATGGATAGGATGAGCCCGATGAGAATCCCTTTCAGGGCGTCAGAAAAAGATTGTTTTAGCATGATAATTTCTCCTTAATGGCTTTCAAGTAACGACGGGAGGAGTAGGTCAGACTCCCGTTTTTAAGATAGATTTGAACGGATCCTCCACTGGTAAAGTGTAGGTGATCGATTTCTTTTGTGTTGATAATTTCAGATTGGGAAATTTTGAGAAAGCAGGTCGGCAAGTCTTCAGATAGCTGATAGAGTGGTCCAGTCAGAATAAATTGATCTGTCATAGTCTCACCAATTACTTGCCGATTTTCAATGTAAAAACGTTGGAATAGATGGCTTTCGATCAGGTAAGCCTCCCCATCCTTTTTGGCACGTAAGCGCCCTTTTTGATCCAATTCTTCCACAAAGTCACGGATTTTCTCTACACGCGCAGACAGTGCAGGTGCTGTGATCATCACCGCTTCTTCTTGGAAGTGGGAATCAATTTGTACTTCAACTTTCATAAGATCGTACTCCCTCCTTTGGGTAAAGTCGGTTGGCCTGCTAGCCCGGCTCCTTCTTTACACTACTATTAAACACTTTTTCCAAAGGGAAGACAAGGGGATTTGTTCATGTGGTCGTTTTCTTTGCCTATGCGGTTTTTAAAGAAGAAGATGGGGCCGGCCTCCATTTTTTAAGAAAGGGAGTCTTGTGGATCTGTGGTATAATAGAGCTACATGTATCGGTGAAAAAATAGGTAAAGGAGCAGACATGTCACAGATTATTGAATTGCCAGAAGTCCTAGCCAATCAGATTGCGGCAGGTGAAGTGATTGAACGACCTGCTAGTGTGGTCAAGGAATTGGTTGAAAACTCGATCGATGCTGGGGCTAGCCAGATCGTTGTTGAAATCGAAGAAGCAGGATTGAAGTCGATTCGGATTACAGACAATGGGGAAGGAATTGCGCACGATGAGGTCGCTTTGGCCCTCCGTCGACATGCGACCAGTAAGATCAAGAGTCAAGCGGATCTTTTTCGTATTCGAACGCTTGGTTTTCGTGGTGAGGCCATGCCTTCCATTGCTTCTGTTAGTATTCTAACCCTTCTAACGGCGCAAGAAGGAGCTGCCCACGGGACCAAATTGGTCGCAAAGGGTGGCGAAATTGAGGAGTTGGAGCCAGCGACAAGCCCTGTTGGGACCAAGATCACAGTGGAAGATCTCTTTTTTAATACACCTGCTCGTCTCAAGTATTTAAAGAGCCAGCAGGCAGAGCTATCCCATATCGTGGATATTCTCAACCGCTTGAGCTTGGCCCATCCTGAGATTGCCTTTACCTTGATCAATGATAGAAAAGAAATGACCAAAACAGCGGGGACGGGTAATCTCCGGCAAGCGATTGCGGGTGTCTATGGCCTGGCGTCTGCCAAGAAGATGGTGGCCATTGAAAATCGCGATCTAGATTTTGAAGTGACGGGCTTTGTGTCTTTGCCTGAATTGACTCGTGCCAATCGCAATTACATCAGCCTCTTTATCAACGGCCGTTACATCAAGAATTTCTTGCTCAATCGGGCTATTTTAGATGGCTACGGTAGTAAACTCATGGTGGGCCGCTTCCCGCTCGCGATCATTAATATCCAGATCGATCCTTACTTAGCGGATGTCAATGTTCACCCGACCAAGCAAGAGGTTCGTATCTCCAAAGAACGGGAACTGATGGCCTTGATCTCCCAGGCTATTGCGAATGCTTTGAAAGAGCAGGATCTGATTCCGGATGCTCTAGAAAATCTAGCCAAGTCGACCATTCGTCGAACAGAAAAACCGGTACAGACGACCCTGCCTTTAAAGGAAAACCGTCTCTATTATGACCGAGAGAGTCAAGATTTCAAACTTCGACCAGAAGTGGCAGATCCTCAACGGCCTCTGACAGATGAGGTAACTGCTGATTCTACAAGTCAAGAAAACCCAGCAGAAAAACCAACAAGCGCGATCAAGTTTGCAGAAAGAAAGACTGCGGTTTATGATGAACTGGACCACCCAGAGTTGGATCTGGCCAGTCTAGACAAGGCCTATGATAAGTTGAATGGGGAAGAACATTCGACCTTCCCAGAGTTGGAATATTTTGGTCAGATGCATGGAACCTATCTCTTTGCCCAAGGCAATGGAGGCCTTTATATCATTGACCAGCACGCGGCCCAAGAGCGGGTCAAATACGAAGAATACCGGGAGAGCATCGGGAACGTAGACGGCAGTCAGCAACAACTGCTAGTGCCTTATATCTTTGAGTTCCCTACAGACGATCTGATCCGCCTGCAACAGCGCAAGCACCTCTTAGAAGAAGTGGGCGTCTACTTAGAAGAATATGGAGCTAACCAGTTGATCTTACGGGAGCATCCGATCTGGATGAAGGAAGAAGAGATCGAGTCGGGCATCTATGAAATGTGTGATATGCTCCTTTTGACCAAGGAAGTGTCCATCAAGAAATACCGGGCTGAGTTGGCCATCATGATGTCCTGCAAACGCTCCATCAAGGCCAATCACACACTGGACGATTACTCTGCACGCGATCTCATCTACCAACTGTCCCAATGTGACAACCCTTATAACTGCCCTCATGGCCGTCCGGTCTTGGTCAACTTCACCAAGTCCGACATGGAAAAGATGTTCCGACGTATTCAAGAAAATCACACCAGTCTACGGGAATTGGGCAAGTATTAAACAAACAATAAAGGAAGATTATGTACGAATACATTAAAGGAATTTTAACGAAAATCACCGCTAAATACATTGTGGTAGAAACAGCTGGGATCGGCTATCTCTTGCATGTGGCCAATCCCTATGCCTACTCTGGCAAAATGAACCAAGAGGTGCAAGTCTACCTGCACCAAGTGGTCCGGGAAGACGCCCACCTTCTTTATGGTTTTGCAACCGAAGAAGAGAAAAAGCTCTTTTTAAACTTGATCTCAGTCTCTGGGATTGGACCTGTCTCAGCTCTGGCTATTATCGCTGCAGATGACAATGCAGGCCTTGTCCAAGCCATCGAAAGCAAGAACATCACCTACTTGACCAAGTTTCCAAAGATCGGCAAGAAAACAGCCCAACAGATGGTGCTGGACTTGGAAGGTAAGATCAATCTTGATCTAGAAGATGCACCGGCTCAGTCCAAAGCCAAAGTTGCAGAAGAAAACCAAGCCCTTGAAGAAGCTATGGAAGCCATGTTAGCATTGGGCTACAAGGCAACGGAACTTAAGAAAATCAAGAAGTTCTTTGAAGGAACGACCGATACAGCAGAGAACTATATCAAGTCAGCCCTTAAGATGTTGGTCAAATAGGAGAAGAAGATGCCAAAACGTTGTGGTTGGGTCAAAATGAATAACCCTCTCTATGTAGCCTACCATGATGAAGAATGGGGTCGGCCTCTGCATGATGATCAGGCACTTTTTGAGTTACTCTGTATGGAGACCTATCAGGCCGGTCTATCTTGGGAAACGGTGCTCAATAAACGGCAGGCTTTCCGAGAATCTTTTCATGGTTACCAAATTCAACGCGTCGCAGAGATGACCGACTCTGAACTGGAAATTTTGTTAGACAATCCAGCCATCATCCGCAATCGTGCCAAGATCTTTGCGACACGGGCCAATGCTCAAGCCTTTTTAAAAGTCCAGGAAGAATTTGGATCGTTTGATGCTTATCTTTGGTCTTTTGTCGATGGGAAAACCATCGTCAATGATGTTCCAGATTACCGACAGGCTCCAGTGAAGACAGCTCTTTCTGAGAAGCTAGCCAAGGACCTCAAAAAGCGTGGTTTTAAGTTTACAGGTCCCGTTGCGGTCCTGTCCTACCTACAAGCAGTAGGCCTGGTCAATGATCATGAGAATGCTTGTGAATGGAAAAACGGTGATTAGTGAATATAGGTAACTAGAGTATCTGAGAATATAGAAAAAAAGCTGAGAAATTCCTCTCAGCTTTATTTGTTATAGTCAAAGTGGATGACTTGCTCCGTTGCATCTACATGGGCGTGTACTCCGAAGGGGACAATTGCTCTTGGAGTTGCGTGTCCGACATTCAGATTATAGACAATCGGGATATTGCTATCAATGATATCCAATAGTGCTTCTTTATAGTCGTCATAGAAAGTCTCATCCATAGGTTTTCCGACCAAGAGTCCACTGATGACCGCGAATATGCCCGTGTCCTTTAAAGTCCGCAACATCTTTTTGAAGTCGTCAGGTTCAGGCTTTTCTTCGCTTGTTTCTAGCAAGAGAATTTTTCCTTCCCAGTCTGACAAGTCAGGGAAAAGTTTGTATTTTTGGCAGAGGTCTGTGCTATCTGCGTGTAGAGAGTTGTCAAAAATATCATAGAGAGACTCAAGACAACCACCGAGGATTTCTCCCTCAAATTGAGCATTGCCTTGTAACAAGTCAAAACCTGTATTTGCATGGCTGACACGAGGTGTTCCCAGAGCCTTGGGACTATAATCAGTCCGTTCCTCATACCAAACGTTACTAGGGCGGATTTCTGAGATTCTACCAGTCTCAATTAATTCTTTAAAGTAGTGGCAGCTATATGGCAACATTTCTTTGTCTAACTCACAAATGTCTGCAAAGAAGGAGTGCCCATAAAAAGTCTTGATTCCTAGTTTATGCAACATGAGATGGTTCATGGTCGTATCCGAGAAGCCAAGAAAAATCTTTTGTTTGATAACTTTTTGTAATTGGTCATATTCAAAAAGATAAGGTAGCAAGCGATAGGTATCGTTTCCACCGATGGCGCATAGGATCATGTCGATACTATCATCAGAAAATGCCTGAATCAAATCCTCCGCGCGAGCTTCGGGATGTTCTTTGATAAAGTCTAAGCCTTTTAGTGAATGAGGTAAAAAGATAGGATTGAGTCCCAGGTCTTTGAGTCGTTGGACCCCCAAGTCCACTTCGTGCTTGACAAAGTCCTCTCCGATAATCCCACTAGATAAACTTATAATACCAATAGTAGAAACCATATCTCATCCTCCTAGAAAAAATTGATGCTATTGTATCACAAAAAATGAGGGGAAACAACAAGAATTAGAGCCAGAAGAAGGCTTTTAGATCAAGAAAGTAGTAAAAAAGCAACTACTAGATATGGTTGCTTCAGAATATGGATAAGCTCTATCAACAATAGAAAATAGCCCTTTAGAAGTTGATTGCCACATAGTTAAAATTCTTAGGAATGCTGATGTAATGGTATTTCTAAGAGTTTTTACTTTATACACTAAAAGAAAAGGATTGAAGAAAGTTGTCCAAAATGGACTTTATCTTCAATCTGTTTTTTTAATAATTTAGGAAATTGTGTTAAAATGAAATGAAAATTACGAATAGTATAAGTAGGAGGCACCATGAAGGCGGAAATTATTGCAGTTGGAACAGAAATTCTAACAGGACAAATTGTCAACACCAATGCTCAATTCTTGTCTGAAAAATTGGCTAGTTTAGGGATTGATGTCTATTATCATGTGGCGGTAGGAGACAATGAAGGTCGCCTCTTCTCGACCATTGAGACAGCTTCAAAACGCAGTGATTTGGTGATTTTATGTGGTGGACTTGGGCCAACAGAGGATGATTTGACCAAGCAAACCCTTGCTAAGTTTTTAGGGAAAGAACTGGTTTTTGATCCAACAGCGCTTGCCAAACTCGACACCTTCTTTGCCAGTCGCCCTGATTATGTCCGGACGCCCAATAATGAGCGACAAGCACAATTGATTGCCGGTTCAATCCCCCTTCAAAACCGTACAGGTCTCGCGGTTGGAGGTTTGATTGAAGTCGATGGTGTGACCTATGTCGTTCTACCTGGTCCACCAAGTGAGTTAAAACCCATGGTCAATGAACAATTGGTGCCTCATTTGACAACAGGGGAACAGCTCTTTTCAAGAGTCTTGCGCTTCTTTGGGATTGGGGAAAGCCAGCTGGTTACGATCCTAGCAGATATCATTGAAGAGCAGAGTGATCCGACGGTGGCTCCTTATGCCAAGACGGGAGAAGTGACCTTGCGTCTGTCTACAAAGGCAAAGGATCAAGCCTCAGCGAATGATAAGCTCGATGTCTTAGAAAAGGAAATCTTATCACGCCACACGCTGGATCATCAACCCTTGCATGAACTGTTTTACGGTTATGGGGATGATAATTCGATGGCCAAGGTGGCCTTTGATCTCTTGAAAGGGACTGGCAAGACCATTACAGCTGCAGAAAGCCTGACGGCTGGCCTTTTCCAAGCGACTTTGGCAGATTTTTCAGGTGCGTCCAGCATCTTCGCTGGTGGTTTTGTCACCTATAGTCTGGAAGAAAAAAGCAAGATGTTGTCTATTCCAGCTCAAGAGTTAGAGCAACATGGAGTGGTGTCTCATTTTACAGCTCAAGCCATGGCTTCACAGGCCCGTAAGTTAACAGGATCCGATTATGGTGTTAGCCTGACCGGAGTTGCGGGGCCAGATAGTCTAGAAGGGCACCCAGCAGGGACTGTCTTTATCGGACTTGCGACTCCAAATGGAGTGGATAGTGTCCAAGTCAATATCGCTGGACGTAGCCGGGCGGATGTCCGCGAAATTGCAGTTCTTCATGCCTTTAATTTGGTGCGCTTGGCTGTATTAAATGGTGAAAATTTGGTATAATGAAGCTTGTGCCAAATGAAGAATAATTCTAAAAATGGATAGGAAATGTGCCTTTCAAATGACGGAAAACGTCGGTGGGTTGCATGCATTTCCTGTATAGTAAAAAATAGGAGAAAAGAATGGCGAAAAAACAGAAAAAATTAGATGATATCTCTAAGAAATTTGGAGATGAGCGTGAAAAAGCGCTCAATGATGCCCTGAAGTTGATCGAAAAGGATTTTGGTAAGGGATCGATCATGCGTCTGGGCGAACGTGCAGAGCAAAAGGTACAAGTCATGAGCTCTGGTTCCTTGGCGCTTGATATTGCCTTGGGTGCTGGTGGTTATCCAAAAGGTCGGATCATCGAAATCTATGGTCCAGAATCATCTGGTAAAACAACCGTTGCCCTCCATGCAGTAGCACAAGCACAGAAAGAAGGGGGCATTGCTGCCTTTATCGATGCCGAGCATGCCTTGGATCCATCTTATGCAGCAGCTCTTGGGGTCAATATCGACGAACTTCTCTTGTCTCAACCAGACTCAGGGGAACAAGGACTTGAAATTGCTGGTAAATTGATCGACTCTGGTGCGGTTGATTTGGTGGTTGTCGACTCTGTTGCGGCTTTGGTACCACGTGCGGAAATCGATGGAGATATCGGGGATAGCCACGTTGGTTTGCAAGCGCGGATGATGAGCCAAGCGATGCGTAAACTCGGAGCTTCGATCAATAAGACCAAGACCATTGCCATCTTTATCAACCAATTGCGTGAAAAAGTTGGGGTCATGTTTGGGAACCCTGAAACCACACCTGGTGGTCGTGCCCTGAAATTCTACGCTTCTGTCCGTTTAGATGTTCGTGGAAACACTCAAATCAAGGGGACTGGGGACCAAAAAGATACCAACGTTGGTAAGGAAACTAAGATCAAGGTTGTGAAGAACAAGGTAGCTCCACCGTTCAAAGAAGCCATGGTCGAAATCATGTACGGGGAAGGAATTTCACGTACAGGTGAATTGGTGAAGATTGCAACAGATTTGGATATCATCCAAAAAGCGGGTGCGTGGTACTCCTATAATGGCGAAAAAATTGGTCAAGGATCTGAAAATGCTAAGAAATTCTTGGCTGACCACCCAGAAATTTTTGACGAAATCGACCACAAGGTTCGGGTTCATTTTGGTTTGATCGAAGAAGACGAAGCAGTGAAAAACCTTGATAAAACTGAAGAAGCAGCTCCTGTCGTAGAAGAAGTAACTCTAGATTTAGATGACGCGATTGAAATTGAAGATTAATTTTTTTCAAAATAGGTCGCTAGACTGATGGTTTTTGTGTTATAATTTAATACGATAGTATTATCGTGTAGCGAAAGGAGTGCATGCATGATTAAAATTTATACAGTGTCAAGTTGCACCAGCTGTAAAAAAGCAAAGACTTGGCTCAACGCTCACCAGCTAACTTATAAAGAACAAAACCTCGGTAAGGAAGGGATCACCAAAGAAGAATTATTGGATATCCTTACAAAGACTGAAAATGGAGTGGCAAGTATTGTCTCTTCAAAAAATCGATACGCTAAAAATCTAGGAGTGGACATCGAAGACTTGAGTGTCAATGAAGTCATTGACATCATCATGGAAACACCTCGTATTCTTAAAAGTCCGATCTTGGTAGATGACAAACGTCTCCAAGTGGGCTACAAAGAAGATGATATTCGTGCCTTCTTGCCACGATCAGTTAGAAATGTAGAAAATGCAGAAGCGCGGATGCGTGCAGCTCTTTAAAGCGAATGAAAATCAGAAACAATTTGTTTCTGATTTTTTCTTTTTAAAAATCGGAATGAAAAGCAGTTTACTGCGCCATTTTACGAAATCTATGATACAATATTTTAGAAAACAATAACTAGTAAGGAATGGAAAATGAAAAGGAAAATCTTCTTATTGGGTGCGCTTGCCTTGTGTTTGACTGGATGCGGTCAAAAAAAGCAAGTGAAAACGCCAACCTCAAGTGAGCAAAAAGCAATCCAAGCGAAAGCAGAGCAACTGCAAAAGGATAATAAGAATATTCTGCAAAAAGCTGAAGAAAACAAGGTCATCACTAGAACCTTTGTCTTTCCAAAAGATGACAAGGGGACACAACAGACGCAAATCGTCACCTATGTGGGGAATACCTTTAAAAAATTGGAGACCATCAATGTGACGGCAACCGATGAGGAGTTGAAAAAAGGGATCCAACAGGTTGGAGTAGAGGAAGCGCAAAAGCAATTGAGAGAATCCTTTAACAAGGATGATGCCTTTAAGGAAGCTTTGACAGTGCCAGGTTTCGCAGCTGATTTAACCTTGGAAAATGAGAATGAATACAAGGTGACCATCACCTATGACTTTGAAGCGATGGATGTGAAGAAGGCTGAAGGCATGACTTACTTCAAAAACAATCACTTACCAGAGTTGTTGAAGCTGACACCGAGTCAATTTGCGGACAATCTTATCAATGCTGGAGCAAGTGAGCAAAAATAAAAAAACAGTTTAACTGAAATAGCTCAAAAATGCTTGAAAAAGCTGTAAAATCAAGGGCTTGACCATTGTGGAAAACTCTTGATTATGGTATAATAGTAATATTCTAAGGAAAGAGGGTGTTCTTGTGGGATTTACAGATGAAACAGTACGTTTTAATCTTGATGATTCAAATCGTAAGGAAATTAGCGAGACCTTGAAAGATGTGTACTTATCACTAGATGAAAAAGGCTACAATCCAATTAATCAAATCGTAGGATACGTACTCAGTGGTGATCCTGCCTATGTACCTCGTTATAATAATGCACGGAACCAAATTCGTAAATATGAACGAGATGAAATCGTTGAAGAATTGGTACGTTATTATTTGAAAGGGCAAGGAATAGACCTCTAATGAGAATTATGGGATTGGATGTTGGCTCAAAGACCGTCGGGGTTGCTGTGAGTGATCCTCTCGGTTTTACAGCTCAGGGTCTTGAAATCATCCAAATCGATGAAGACAAAAAAGAATTCGGTTTGGAGCGCTTGGCCGAATTAGTGGCTCAATATAAGGTGGACCGTTTTGTTGTAGGCTTGCCGAAAAACATGAACAACACCAGCGGACCGCGTGTGGAAGCTAGTCAGGCTTATGGCGCCATGATTGCTGAAAAGTTTGGGTTGCCTGTCGACTACCAAGACGAACGGTTGACGACAGTTGCTGCAGAGCGGATGTTGATTGAGCAAGCAGACATTAGCCGTAGCAAACGTAAAAAAGTTATTGATAAGTTAGCAGCGCAGCTTATTTTACAAAATTATTTAGATCGCAATTTTTAGAAAGAAAACGAGGAAGAATAGTATGGCACATGATCATAACCACGACCATGAAGAACGTGAATTAATCACATTGGTGGACGAACAAGGAAATGAAACCTTGTTTGAAATTCTTTTGACCATTGATGGCAAAGAAGAATTTGGAAAGAACTATGTCCTTTTGATCCCTGCAAATGCAGAAGAAGATGAAAACGGCGAAGTTGAAATCCAAGCTTATTCATTTACAGAAAACGAAGACGGAACAGAAGGCGACCTTCAACCAATCCCAGAAGACTCAGATGCAGAATGGGATATGATCGAAGAAGTCTTCAACAGCTTTATGGAGGAGTAAAAACGTCCGGGGGACGTTTTTAGCCCAACTCCGAGAAATTGGAAAGAGTTGGTAAGTCCGGGGGACGTTTTTAGCCCAGCTCCTTGAAATACGAGAGAGCTGGTAAGTCTGGGAGACTGTATCACCTCAACTCCTAGAAACAAACATCCAGTGGATGTTTTTACCCTTGCGCTAGAAACAAAGACCGCAAGTAAGTCCGGGGGACGTTTTTAGCCCAACTCCTAGAAACTAGAAAGAGTTGGAATGTCCGATGGACTTGCTGTAAAAATGAGAAAGAAATAACTACAAAAGAAAGGAGCGCAAACGTCATAAGAGGTTTTGTCGCTTTTTTCTTTTAGGAGGAAGATGTGAATAAGATTGAGCAATGGATGAATAGTCGGATCGGTCTGAATTTTCGATCGGGACTGGATCGTATGGAGCAGGCAGTCAGCCTTTTAGGGAGGCCGGATAAGGCTTATCCGATCCTTCATGTGACAGGAACCAATGGGAAGGGATCCACAATCGCCTTTCTGCGTCAATTGTTGATGGCTCACGGGAAGAAGGTTGGGACCTTTACTTCTCCTCATATGATCAGTATCCATGATCGGATTTGTATTGGGGATCAGCCAATTTCTGATGAAGATTTTACTCGGATTGGTCAAGAAGTCCAACAAATGGAGCAGGCCTTGCTTCAAACTCAGGACCAACTCTCTTACTTTGAGATTATCTGCCTCATGGCCCTCTTGTATTTTAAGGAACAGGCTGTGGATGTGGTCTTATTGGAAGTTGGTATCGGTGGGCTTCTAGATACGACCAATGTAGTGACAGGAGAGATCGCAGTGATCACTTCGGTTGGCCTGGATCACCAGGAAACACTGGGAGGGACGATTGCGGAAATCGCCCAGCAAAAGGCAGGGATCTTTAAGAAGGATAAGAAAGCTGTGGTGGGGCCCTTATCTGATGAAGCAGCAGCTGTTTGTCAAGAAAAAGCGGAGCAATTGGCTGTGGATCTCCATGCCTTTCAGAAAGATTTTGGCTTAGAGCGGGATCGTTTTTGGAATGAAAACGTGGAACTTGTCTTGCCGTCTCTGGGCTTGAAGGGTGATTACCAACGGGAAAATGCTGCAGTAGCTCTAGAGGCCTTTCTCCTCTACATGGAAGGCCTAGATCAAGAAGTGGATATGGATCAGGTCAAACTGGCCTTACAAGAGACGCGGTGGCCGGGACGTCTAGAGTTATTTGGCGACCAGTTGTATTTGGATGGCGCCCATAATCCTCACGCCATGCTGCGTTTGATTGAGTTTGCAAAGAGCTTAGCCGGGAAACGCGTGAAGATTTTATTTGGGGCCCTCAAGCGAAAAGACTACAGCGGGATGCTCGAAGCCCTTCAAACAGGTTTGCCAGAAGCTGAATTGATTTTGACGACCTTCCATTATGGAGAAGTAGTGGCGCAGGGCGATCGACAAGACCTACCCTATGTAGCTGACTACAAGGCCTATATCAAAGAATTTAGGAATCAGAGTCGTCCAGATGAGGTCTTATTTGTGACAGGATCTTTGTATTTTATTGCAGAAGTAAGGGCATTTTTATTAGAGGGGTAAACAATTGACCTAAAGACTTTCTTGGCGTATACTGGTGGTAGATAGTATACGGTTATGGCGAAAGGAGTCAATCTTAATGAAAAAAATCATGTCTATACTGACCTTGGCAGTAGCCCTTTTCCCGACTGCTTGTAGCCAGCAAGAAAAAGCAACTCAGACTTCTAGCAGCGCTAGCTCAAGTTCATCTGAGACAGCGGCTTCGACCAGTGAAAAGCCAGAGCAAGGAGTGTCTATAGACGGAAGCTATCGAGGGCAGGATGAGGAGAGTACGATTCTGCTGGTGGTGACGGGTCAAAAAGGCACATTTACAGTGCAAGACGCTGATGGCGAAGAAGAGACCAAAGAGGTTAGTATTGATCCGGTCAATCAATCCATGCGTATCGGGGATGAACCTTATCGCTATCGGATCGAAGGAGATCAGTTGTCACTAGAAGACTTAGAGCAAGCAGAGGATGATCAAGGAATTATCGTTCTGACCAAGCAATAAGGGACGAAACAAGAGGGAGAGTGGGACAGAAATCGGTAATTCGTTAGAATTCGATTTCGTCGTCCCACCTCCGCACAGTTGAGTAGGGCTGTAAAAGCTGATGAAATCAGCGTAGTAGAGCCCACTAAACCACTGCGTCTTGCTCGACAGTCCAAAAATAATTGAGAGGCTAGGACTTTTGTCCCACTCTCTTTTTGTTTGTCTAGAAGGGGTTTGGTTGGTCGTTGCAACGGGTAAAAAGAATTGGTATACTAGTAGAAAGAAAAAAGGAGGATGCTGTGACCTTTCGAAAATTACGTCTATTAATGTCCAAATATGGATTTAGTATTTTGTTTATGGGCTTTGAACTATGGGCATCCTTTGCGGCCTTCTTCTGGCTTAATAGATGGTTCCCTCATTGGCTATCTGTTGCAGTCATTGGGCTCTTATATGTGTCGACAATCTTAGCTATTGTTAATCGAAATACCCCGCCTGAAAATAAGGTGACCTGGCTCTTGATTGCCGTCATTCCTGTCTTTGGATCGCTTTTATACCTCATGTTTGGAGAGCGGCGTTTGTCCAAAAAGGAAATGATCCAGCTGAAAAATATGGAGTCCATGAAGTTTCGAGAGGACAATAGTCATCAGTTGCGTAAGGAGCTCAAGCAAGAAAGCAAGGCGGTTTATGGCTTGGTCAAGTCGATTTTGTCCATGGACCACAATGCAGATCTCTACAATGGGACGGCATCGACCTTTTACCCTCTAGGAGAGGACATGTATGAGCAACTACTAGAGGATCTGCGAGCGGCGAAAAAATTTATCTTCATCGAGTTTTACATTATTGATGAGGGCTTGATGTGGAACAGTATCTTAGAGATTTTAGAGCAGAAAGTGAAAGAGGGGGTTGAGGTCAAACTCCTTTATGATGATATCGGCTGTATGGCGACTTTGGCTGGGAACTATACCAAACGCTTGAGAAAGATGGGGATTGATGCCCATAAGTTTAACAAGGTGATCCCCCGTCTAACAGTGGCTTATAACAACCGAGATCACCGCAAGATTCTGGTCATTGATGGGCAGATCGGCTATACGGGTGGTGTCAATTTGGCAGACGAGTACATCAACCATATTGAGCGGTTTGGTCACTGGAAGGACAGTGCCATTCGTTTAGATGGACGAGCTGTTAAGGCCTTAACGCGACTCTTCCTCATGAACTGGTACATCAACCGTGGGGAAATCGAGGATTTTGACCGCTACCATATTGAAAACAAGGCAGTCGAAGGAGAAGGGCTCTACATTCCTTATGGGAGTGGACCAAAGCCGATTTACAAGTCGCAGGTCGGAAAGACGGTTTATCAAAATATGATCAACCAAGCGACGGATTACGTCTATATCACGACTCCTTACTTGATCATCGATTATGATTTGACAGAAGATATCCGCAATGCAGCCCTTCGAGGGGTAGATGTTCGGATCGTGACCCCGCATATTCCAGATAAAAAATTGATCCAAATCGTAACTCGTGGGGCTTACTTGGATCTGATGGATGCAGGAGTAAAGATTTATGAGTATACACCTGGATTTGTCCATAGTAAGCAAGTCCTGGCAGATGACGAAATGGCGGTTGTAGGGTCGATTAACTTTGACTACCGCAGTTTGGTCCATCACTATGAAAATGCCGTCTGGATGTATCGGACGCCGGCATTGAAAAAGATTCGGGAGGACTTTGACCATATCTTTGAAGTGTCTCAAGAAATTACAGAAGATACCTTCCGCTTTACATGGCACCAAAGCTTAATCAAGGAAATTATGCAATTGTTCGCACCGATGTTGTAAATGTATAAAAACGAAAATCAGAGTCAGGAATCGAGATGCCTGACTCTTTTTACATATGACTATGTGATAAGAGGCTGACAGGGTCGGCAGAATTTGGTATACTAGAGAAGATAATGGGCTTTTTTCTAAAAGGAAAGAGCAGAGGAATAGCGAAGAAAAGGAAAAAGAATGAGCGAAAAAGAGCAAGAAATGACTTCGAAAAAGTTAGGGCTTCACGTGGGAGATAGTTTTCAGGATACACGTGAAATTCGCGAAGTGCTAGATAAATCAGTCTTTCGTGAAGAAGAGCCGACTCATAGTCAGCAGGCAGAAGTCTTGGAGGAGCCGGTTGCAATGGAGGCATCAGAGAAAATTAGTGATGCCAAGCCAGAAGCAGTAGCAGAACCTACACAAGAATTGGAACAAGAAGCGGAGCAACCGCTCAGTCGGATGAGTCGTCGTTCCCGTAAGGCGGGAGTTGAAGCGACAAAAGCAGAAGCATCTAAGGTAGAAGAGGATACGGAAGAGCTAGAAGCGGATGCGGCAGTTGATCCGATCCATCGTCAAACTAAGCGCCCAGTGCCTCTAGCGATTCCTTTTGTGTTGAGTCTCTTGATTAGTTTGCTACATGTCGGGGTGCCATTTTTAACCCGTTTTGCAACCAATCAACAATCGCAAAACTTGTATGCCGGCTGGGCTATGACCAAGGGTCAAGTACCGTTTGGTGATTTTTACGGAACCAATGGTCTCCTCTATTATGCGATCAACTGGTTGGGAAGCTTGGCTGGTGGCCATTGGCTCTTGATGATTCTCCAAGCGATTGCCCTCTTCTTTTCGGGTACCTATCTCTATCGGGTTGTGCGTTTACTGGTGTCTGATAAAGATACAGCGAAGAATGTCCAGTTACTCTTTTATTTCTTGGTGCTAGGCCTTGGTTTTGGCGGGACTTATGTAACTTTCTTTAGTCTTCCAATCCTATTTGCTAGCATGAATTTTATTTTGGCTTATCTGATTGGGCATCGTAAGGACGAAGGTTTTATCCTTTACGGTGCGATTGCAGCTGTGGCTTTCCTGATTGATCCAATGACCAGTGCCTTGTTCTACTTCTTGGCCTTCCTTGGATTAACAGCCTTTAATATCAAGCAGAAAAGATGGGCGCGTGGCTTTTATCAATTGCTGGCTACTCTTCTTGGTTTTTCACTCGTCTTTTATCCAATTGGGTATGTGACCGTTTGGAATCAAACTTTTGGCTATGCCATTAACCAAGTAACCTATGTCTTTAATGCCTTGAATTTTACTAATGGACAGGCCTTCAGTAATGCCATTTATTATGGCTTGTTGGCGCTTGCCTTTGGCTTAGTCTCTGCCTTTTTGATGTCCTTTACTAAGCAAAATAGCAGTGCTCGCCGGATCTTCCGCTTTATGGGATGGGCAGGTAGCCTGGTAGTCCTCATCGTGTCTATTGGTCTTCCTGAACAGGGCGCTTACCAATTGTTGCCAATGTTGCCATTTGTTCTTCCCTTGTTTGCGATTTGGTTTTCACGAGATGGGGAAGAAAACGATGGGATCGAACGTCGTGGTCGGAAGAAGAAAAACAAGGAAGTTTGGGCCGCTTACTTTACGAGCCAAGTTTTCTTACCGCTAGTAGCCCTTGTCTACCTGTTGGCGAATCCGGTGGTTCAAGATGTTGTGCTTCAGTCTGGTCAATCGAGTGAACGGAGTGCTATTGCCAGCTACATTAAAAATCACACCAAGTCGAAAGATACCATTTATGCTTGGGATGCGACAGCTACTCTCTATCAAGAAAGCGATCGTTTGGCAGCATCTGCTTTATTGACTCCGACGTCTTATCTGGGGATAAATGAAAATCGGACCAATGTGATTCAACAAATCGATCGGTCTGAACCCAAGTATATTGTAGTCAACAATCAGGTAGAGTTGACCTCTGATATGAAGAACTTGCTGAAAGAAAATTACCGTCTAGTTGAGAAGAAATACCGTCATTTCAAACTCTATCAACGGTCTTAATGAAATCAATATCTTGTGTTTTGGAAAGTTTTTTAGAATTTTCACCACAAGATATTGATTTTTATTTTTGGAGTGGTATAATACAACTTGTATGTAAATGAATGAAGAAAGGCATGTTTGGTATGATCACCTTGAGAGAAGAAAAACTGAGAATGGCCCCGGATATTTTTGTTGAAAAACGAGATGGCCGTCGTGTTCAATTCGATGTTGAAAAAATTTATAAAGCCTTGTTGAAGGCAACAGAAGAAGTGGCTTCTCTCACTCCCGTGCTGGAAGCCAAACTAGAAGCCATTGTTGATCGTGTGATCGCAGAGATCTTGGAGCGATTCCCAAAGGGCGTGAAGATCTATGAGATCCAAAATGTCGTTGAACATGAATTGCTTCAAGCCAACGAATATGCGATTGCTGAGAGCTACATTACTTATCGGACTCAGCGGGATTTTGAGCGCTCAAAAGCGACGGACATCAACTTTACCATCGGCAAACTCCTCAACAAGGACCAAGCTGTCGTCAATGAAAATGCCAATAAGGATAGCGATGTCTTTAATACGCAACGGGATTTGACTGCGGGGATCGTCGGTAAGTCTATTGGTCTCAAAATGTTGCCCAAACACGTAGCCAATGCTCACCAAAAAGGGGACATCCACTACCATGATTTGGACTATAGTCCTTATACACCGATGACCAACTGCTGTTTGATTGATTTTGAAGGCATGCTCAGAAATGGCTTTAAGATTGGGAATGCAGAAGTAGAAAGTCCTAAGTCTATCCAAACTGCAACGGCTCAAATCTCGCAGATTATTGCCAATGTAGCTTCTAGTCAGTACGGGGGGTGCTCAGCTGACCGGATCGATGAAGTCTTGGCCCCTTATGCAGAAAAGAACTACCAAAAACACTTGGCAGATGCCAAAGAGTGGGTGCTTCCTGAAAAGCAAGAGGACTATGCTTGGAGCAAGACTCAAAAAGATATCTATGATGCCATGCAATCGCTGGAATATGAGATCAATACCCTCTTTACTTCGAACGGGCAAACTCCCTTTACTTCGCTTGGCTTTGGTCTTGGAACCAATCGCTTCGAACGGGAAATCCAAAAGGCGATTTTGGAAATTAGAATCAAGGGACTTGGATCGGAACATCGGACAGCCATCTTTCCAAAGCTGATCTTTACCCTCAAGCGGGGGCTCAACCTAGAACCTGGAACTCCTAACTATGATATCAAGCAATTGGCCTTGGAATGTGCCACTAAGCGCATGTACCCAGACGTTTTGTCTTATGACAAGATTGTAGAATTAACAGGCTCCTTCAAGGTGCCGATGGGATGTCGCTCTTTCCTTCAAGGTTGGAAGGACGAGAATGGTGTGGAAGTCAATTCTGGCCGGATGAATCTTGGAGTCGTGACAGTCAATCTACCCCGAATTGCTTTGGAGTCGGACGGCGACAAGGAAAAGTTCTGGCAAATCTTTAATGAACGGATGAATATCGCTGAGGATGCCTTGGTTTACCGGGTGGAACGCACCAAAGAAGCGACACCAGCCAATGCACCGATTCTCTACCAATATGGGGCTTTCGGGAAACGCTTGGGTAAATATGACCAGGTAGATCAGCTCTTCCGTCATCGCAGAGCAACTGTTTCTCTTGGCTATATCGGACTCTATGAAGTCGCAACTGTCTTTTATGGTCCAAATTGGGAACACAATCCAGAAGCCAAACAATTCACGATTGATATCATCAAGGATATGAAAGCGCGCGTGGAAGAATGGTCTGACCAATATGATTACCACTTCTCTATCTATTCGACACCGTCAGAAAGCTTGACAGATCGCTTCTGTCGCCTGGATAAGGAGAAATTTGGTAAGGTTCCAGATATCACAGACAAGGAATACTACACCAATAGTTTCCACTACGATGTTCGTAAGAACCCAACGCCATTTGAGAAGTTGGATTTTGAAAAAGTTTATCCTGAAGCTGGAGCTTCTGGTGGCTTTATCCACTATTGTGAATACCCTGTGCTCCAACAAAATCCAAAAGCCCTTGAGGCGGTTTGGGATTATGCCTATGACCGGGTCGGTTATCTCGGAACCAATACGCCGATTGACCGTTGTTACAAGTGTGATTTTGAGGGAGATTTCACGCCGACTGAGCGCGGATTTGCTTGTCCAAACTGTGGCAATAGCGATCCGAAAACGGTTGATGTGGTCAAACGGACCTGTGGTTATCTCGGAAACCCTCAAGCTCGTCCGATGGTCAATGGCCGTCATAAGGAAATCGCGGCGCGGGTCAAACACATGAATGGATCCACGATCAAATCAGTTGGACACCAAGTGACAGATTAGAAAAGGACATTATGGGAAAATACCAATTAGATGATAAGGGCAAGGCTCAGGTTCAACGATTCCACGAGAAGCATTCAAAGGGTGGAATCAATAAAAAAGACCGAGTAGCCAGCCTGAGAGAACAATTTTTAAATAAAAATAAGAAAAAGTGAGAGTTCGCTCTCGCTTTTCTCGTATGGGGGAGGTAAAGATGGAACTACGTAGACCAACTCTGGCGGATAAAGAGGCCATTCTAAGCATGATGATAGAGTTTGAAGAGACCCAATCTGCTCATGACGGCGGCTTTTGGGATGCTGAGAACTTTGATTATGAGAATTGGCTAGAAACTAACCTTAATAAAGAAATGGGAATAAACTTGCCTGAAAATCGCGTCCCATCAATTCAGTTCGTATTGTTTGATGAATCAGGCCATGCTTTAGGTTTTTTGAATCTACGGCTGAGACTAAATGAGGGATTGCTGAATTATGCTGGTCATATCGGTTATTCCATCCGCCCTTCTGAAAGGGGAAAAGGTTATGCCAAGGAAGCTCTCCATCAAGGTATGCAAGTAGCTAAAGAAAAGAACATCCATCGTGCTCTGGTGACTTGTAGCACGGAAAATCCTGCCAGCCGAGCGGTTATCTTAGCTAATGGCGGCCAATTTGAAGATGTTCGAAATGGAACGGAGCGTTATTGGATAGAAGTGGAGTAGAAGGATGACATGGAATACACCAAAACCAGGCGAATGGAAGAGTGAGGAGCTGAGTCAAGGACGCATCATCGATTACAAGGCTTTTAACTTTGTCGATGGAGAAGGGGTGCGCAACTCCCTTTATGTGGCGGGTTGCATGTTTCACTGTGAGGGCTGTTACAATGTAGCAACCTGGTCTTTCAATGCAGGCATTCCCTATACCAAAGAGTTAGAAGAGCAGATCATGGCAGATCTGGCCCAACCTTATGTTCAGGGCCTGACCCTGCTTGGGGGGGAACCCTTTCTTAACACCGGCATCCTTCTGCCCTTGGCCAAGCGCGTGAGAAAAGAATTGCCCGACAAAGACATCTGGTCATGGACAGGCTACACTTGGGAAGAAATGATGTTGGAGACCCCTGACAAACTAGAACTTTTATCTCTGATTGATATACTAGTCGATGGGCGCTATGATAAGAGCAAGCGCAACCTCATGTTGCAGTTCCGTGGCTCTTCTAACCAGCGGATCATTGATGTTCAAAAATCCCTCAAAGAAGGAAAAGTCGTCATCTGGGACAAGCTCAATGACGGCAAAGAAAGTTTTGAGCAGGTCAAACGAGATGATCTTTTGTAGGATCTTCAAAAAAACCGGGTTTTTCGCCCGGTTTTTTTGATTCTCTGCATAAGTATACAAGGGATTTTGCTTATTTCAGAAAACGCTTACTTTTCAAATACCCATAATGGACAAAAAAGTGATAATTAATGCATTTTTTGCTAAAAATATGTTACAATAAATATGATTAGGACTAATTGGAGGTATTTATGTCACAAAGGAGACGGAGTCGTCGTTCAGAATATAAGTGGGGGCAATTGCGAATCATTAATTCCGTATTGCTTATTTTTTTGCTTATGACTGCAAGTTGGGCGACCTATACCATGTTGGCCAATAACATCTTGGCTTTTCGCTATGTCAATGTTCTCGTGATGGCACTATTAGCTGTTCTCTTGCTCTTGTCAGCTTGTTTTGTGATTAAAAATCAGGCCAAAAAGACAACTTTGGTCCTGCTTCTTGTCGGCTTATTGGCTAGTTCAGGAGTTTTGTTTGCTAGTCAACAATTGCTGAATCTGACCAGTAATGTCAACGGCCACTCTAACTATACAGAGTTTGAGATGGCTGTCTATGTCAAGAAAGACAGTGACATCAAAGATATCAAAGAAATCAAGGAAGTGGTGGCACCAAAGGGCAACAATAACGAAGCCAATCTCACGGCCCTCTTGGACAACATCAAAAAGACCAAGGGTCAGGAAATTTCTGTAGTGGATGCACCAACTTATCTAGATGCCTATAAGAGCCTGCAAGAAGGGAATTCTTCTGCTATGGTCCTCAACAGTACCTTTGAAGATACCATCGCTGCAGAAGATGCGGACTATGCGAAGAAGTTGAAGAAAATCTATTCCTACAAGATCCGAAAAGAAGTGGCAGCGACGAGCAAGGTGTCTGCCGATGCGGATGTCTTTAACATCTATGTCAGCGGGATCGATACCTATGGCCCAGTAACCTCGGTTTCTCGATCAGATGTCAATATCATCATGACTGTCAATCGGAAGACCAAGCAAGTCCTATTGACAACGACACCACGGGATGCCTATGTGCCAATCGCAGATGGTGGCAACAACCAAAATGATAAGTTGACCCATGCAGGGATCTACGGAGTGGATGCTTCGATCCATACCCTTGAGAATCTCTATGATATCAAGCTCAACTATTATGTTCGTCTCAATTTCACCTCCTTCCTCAAGTTGATTGACCTTCTAGGGGGAATCGATGTGGAAAATGACCAAGAATTTACGAGCCTGCATGGCAAGTTCCATTTCCCAGTTGGTAAGGTTCATTTGAATTCAGAGCAAGCACTCGGTTTTGTTCGAGAACGCTACTCTCTTCAAGGTGGCGACAATGACCGTGGGAAAAACCAAGAAAAAGTCATTGCGGCCATTATCAAAAAGTTGACCTCAACTAAGGTCTTAAGTAACTACAACGAGATTATCGGAAACCTCCAAGATTCTGTCCAAACCAATATGCAGTTGCCGACTATGATGAACTTGATCAATACCCAGTTAGAAACGGGTGGTTCTTATGAGGTGACTTCCCAAGCGATTACTGGTCAAGGACGAAATGACTTGCCGTCTTATGCTATGCCTGGTTACAACCTCTATGTCATGGAGTTGGATCAAGCCAGCTTGACCAAGGCTAAGGAAACCATTCAAAAAGTAATGGAAGGAAAAGAAAAATGATTGATATCCATTCGCACATCGTCTTTGATGTGGATGATGGACCAAAGACAAGAGAAGATACACGTGCCTTATTGGAAGAAAGCTATCGCCAAGGGGTACGGACAATTATCTCCACTTCTCATCGTCGCAAGGGGATGTTTGAAACTCCCGAAGAAAAGATTTCTGAAAATTTTCAAGAAGTGAAAAAAATTGCGGCAGAGGTCGCGCCAGATTTGACGATTCATTACGGGGCAGAGATCTACTTTACCAATGATGTCTTGAAAAAACTGGAAGAAAAGATCATTCCACGTTTAGCTGAGACGCGCTTTGCGCTGATTGAATTTAGCATGGGAACGCCTTACAAGGAGATTCATACCGCCTTGGACCGTTTGCTCCATCTAGGTGTGACACCGGTGGTGGCCCATATCGAGCGCTACAAGTGCTTGGAGAAAAATGAGGAGCGCGTGCAAGAGATGATTGACATGGGCTGCTACATGCAGATCAATAGTTCCAGTGTTCTCAAACCTCGCCTCTTTGGGGATGAGCAAAAACAACTGAAAAAACGAGCTCGGTACTTCTTAGAAAAAGACTTGGTGCACTTTGTGGCCAGTGATATGCACAATGTGGACAAACGACCGCCTTATATGGCAGAAGCCTATCGCTTGATCAAGGAAGAATACGGAGAACAACGAGCACAAGCTCTCTTTGTCAGCAATCAAGAACTCTTGTTAGCGGATGAATTAATCTAACCAGGAAACAGGTGGAGAGATCCACATGAAGGAGTAATTAGGAAATGAACAATCAAGAAAATCAAGCAGTGGAAATTGATGTTTTCGCTATGCTGAAGACCCTATGGAAACGCAAGTTTTCGATCGTTTTGGTCGCTCTTGTCTTTGCCATTGCAGCATTTGGCTACAGTGCCTTTTTAGCCAAGAAAGAATACCAAAGTACTAGCCGGATCTATGTGGTCAGCCGTCAAAACCAAGACAACAATGCCTTGACAAACTCTGATTTGCAGGCGGGTTCTTACTTGGTTAAGGACTACCGTGAGATCATTCTTTCTCAGAATGTCTTGAGCCAAGCCATCGAAGAATTGAAACTCGATATGACACCTGCTGAATTGTTGAAAAAGATCAGTGTGTCCGTTCCAACAGATACTCGTATCCTTTCGATCACGGCTAAGGACGGAGATCCAAAAGAAGCGGCTCGTATTGCTAATGGTCTTCGGAATGTAGCAGCTGAAAAGATCATTTCTGTGACCAAGGTGTCAGATGTTACGACCTTGGATGAAGCCGAAGTGCCTCAATCACCTTCTTCACCAAATATCAAGCGCAATGTCCTTCTTGGCTTTATTGCTGGAGCTGGTTTGATGGTGGTTCTCATGGTCGTAGTAGAAGTCTTGGACGATCGTGTCAAGAGACCAGAAGACGTTGAAGAGCTGATGGGTCTGACCTTACTTGGTGTTGTACCAGATATTAAGAAACTATAGACTGGAGATCGCATGAATACGTTAGAAATTTCAAAAAACAAATTGCAAGAAATTCGAAAAGTGGAAGAGTACTTCAATGCTCTTGCGACCAATATCCAATTGAGTGGAGTGGATCTAAAAGTCATCGCTGTCTCATCTGTTCAAGAAAATGAAGGAAAATCAACCACTTCAACCAACTTGGCCGTTGCTTTTGCGCGTGCGGGTTACAAGACCCTCTTGGTCGACTGTGATATCCGGAACTCTGTCATGACAGGGATTTTCCGTAGTCGTACTAAGATTCAAGGGTTAACAGATTTCTTATCTGGTCGTAGCCAATTGGACCAAATTTTGTATGCGACTGATTTTCCAAACTTGGATATCATCGAGTCTGGACAGGTCGCACCAAACCCAACAGGTCTCTTGCAAAGCAAGAACTTCACTGTGATGATGGATGCCCTGCGTGAGCATTTTGACTACATCATTGTCGATACGCCTCCAATCGGGGTCGTGATCGATGCAGCCATTATCGCCCAACGCTGTGATGGAACTGTCTTGATCACAGAATCTGGTGCCAATGGACGCAAGGCTGTCCAAAAGGCCAAGGACCAATTAGAACAAACAGGCACACCTTTCTTAGGAGTAGTGCTCAATAAATTTAACATTAAAGCTGCTGAGTATGGTTCGTATGGTGGATACGGATCTTACGGAGAGTACGGGAAAAAGTAAAGAATAGGATTGAGGGAAAATGGGAGAAGAAAGAATCGAACTGGAAAAATTAAATATTGTTCTCTTTCAAAGTTTGGCTGTCCTATTTTCAGCTTACATTGTGAGTCTTTTTAAGGATGCAGAATACACATCGCAGACGATCGCCATTCTCTATCTCTTGCATTTTGTAGCCTTCTACATTAGCAATGTCTCCTATCGTTTTTACAGCAGAGGCTATCTGGATGAGCTCTTTCAGGTCTTGAAATACAATGTATTTTTCGCTGTTGGGATCACCTTTACCTCTTTTATGCTCGACGGGGTCTTTTCCATTTCTCGTCGGGGGATGATCTACTTCTTTCTTTTCAATACGTTTTCCGTCTACATCATGGATCTCTTGCTCAAGAGATACCGGAAGTCTGTTTCACCACGGCGGAAAAGTTCGCGAAAGATTTTCTTGATCACAGCGACCAGTCGGATGGAAAGGGTATTTGATATTCTGCATTCGCCCAGCCTCTATCATGGGGAATTGATCGGTGTCACTGTCATGGATGATACGGATTTTACCCATTCGGGTGTACGGGTGGTGCAGCCGGATCAAATGATGAACTTTGTGACCAAGGAAGTGGTGGATGAAGTGTTTATCAATCTGCCAAGTGAGGACTACAATATTAGTGACTTCGTCTCGGAGTTTGAGAGTATGGGGATCGATGTATCGGTCAATCTCAATGCCTTTAACTTCGCTTCTTTGGGCAATAAACGGGTTCGAGAAGTCGGGGGACTAAGTGTCGTCACTTTCTCAACCAATTTCTACAAACCGAGCCACGTATTGGCCAAACGTCTCTTGGATATTGCGGGAGCCCTCTTTGGTCTCTTGATTTGTGGACTAGTAAGTATTGTCTTAGTCCCTCTGATCCGTAAAGATGGCGGCCCTGCCTTCTTTGTACAGAAGCGGGTCGGAAAGAACGGACGGTATTTTAACTTCTATAAATTCCGCTCCATGCGCGTGGATGCCGAAGAGATTAAAAAAGATCTGATGGCGCAAAACACCATGACAGGTGGGATGTTTAAGATGGAAAACGATCCGCGGGTAACATCAATCGGACGCTTTATCCGTAAGACCAGTCTGGATGAATTGCCACAATTTTACAATGTTCTGATCGGTGACATGAGTCTAGTCGGAACTCGTCCTCCAACGGTAGACGAATACCAAGACTATACGCCAGCCCAAAAACGCCGACTCAGTTTCAAGCCAGGGATTACAGGCCTTTGGCAAGTGAGCGGACGCAGTGAGATTACAGACTTTGACGAAGTGGTCAAACTGAACGTTGCGTACATGGATGATTGGACGATTTGGAGAGACATTCAGATCTTGCTCAAGACCGTGAAGGTTGTACTTAGAAAAGAAGGAGCGAAGTAGGAGACTGCCTACTTCGTCCTTTCCATGTTAGGAGAAAAATGACACAATCAATTTATATCGTTGGTTCCAAAGGTATTCCAGCAAAATATGGTGGTTTTGAAACCTTTGTTGAGAAATTGACAGAATTCCAAAAAGACAAAGAAATTCAGTATTATGTGGCTTGTATGCGGGAAAACTCTGCAAAATCAGACATTACAGCAGATACTTTCGAGCATAATGGAGCAATCTGTTACAATATTGACGTCCCTAATATCGGTCCTGCGCGTGCTATTGCTTATGATATTGCGGCCCTCAATAAGGCTATTGAAATGGCTAAAGAAAATAAGGATCAAGCTCCGATCTTCTATGTCTTGGCTTGCCGGATTGGTCCTTTTATCTCAAAAATTAAAAAGAAAATCAAGGCGATCGGTGGGACCCTCATGGTCAATCCAGATGGTCATGAATGGCTTCGCGCGAAATGGAGTCTCCCAGTCCGTAAGTATTGGAAGTTTTCTGAACAACTCATGGTTAAACATGCCGACCTGTTAATCTGCGATAGCAAGAATATCGAGGCCTATATTCAAAAGGATTACGCTAAGTATCAGCCACAGACGACCTATATTGCCTATGGAACGGATACAAGCAAGTCTAGCCTGAGTAGAGAAGATGAGAAAATACGGACCTGGTTTGCAGACAAGCAAGTCTCCGAAGGAGATTACTATCTTGTTGTGGGACGTTTTGTACCTGAAAATAACTATGAGGCCATGATTCGTGGCTTTATGCAGTCCAATTCTAAAAAAGATTTTGTCCTGATTACTAATGTAGAGCAAAACAAGTTCTATGAACAGTTGCGCAAGGATACAGGATTTGATCAAGATCCTCGAGTGAAGTTTGTGGGGACTGTCTATGATCAAGAATTACTTAAATACATTCGTGAGAATGCCTTTGCTTATTTCCATGGTCATGAGGTAGGCGGGACCAATCCATCTCTTCTTGAGGCGCTCGAGTCTACTAAACTCAACCTCTTGTTAGATGTTGGTTTCAACCGAGAAGTTGGTGAAGATGGGGCGCTTTATTGGAAGAAAGATCAATTGGCACATGTCATTGATCAGGCTGAACAATTGGACGCTCAAGCCATCGCAGACCTCAATGAGAAATCAAGCCGACGGATCGCAGAAGCCTTCACTTGGGAAAAGATTGTCACAGACTACGAGAAAGTATTTAAAGGTTAGAAATGCAGAAAATATTATATCTCCACGCTGGTGCCGAAATGTATGGTGCTGACAAGGTTTTGTTGGAGCTTATTAAGGGTTTGGATAAAGATGCTTTTGAGGCACACGTTATCTTACCCAATGATGGTGTCTTAGTTGGTGCATTGGAAGAGGTCGGTGCTAAGGTTAAAGTCATTGATTACCCAATCTTGCGCCGGAAATATTTTAATCCAAAAGGAATCCTTGAGTACTTTGGTTCCTATAACCGTTACTCCAAACAAATTGCTCAATACGCTAAGGAGAATGGCATTACCCTCATTCACAACAACACCACAGCGGTTCTTGAAGGAATTTACCTCAAACGGAAGTTGAAACTTCCTCTGATTTGGCATGTGCATGAAATCATCGTTAAACCTAAAGCGATTTCTGATTTCATCAACTTTTTAATGGGTCGCTATGCGGATACGATTGTGACCGTTTCAAATGCTGTAGCCAACCACGTCAAGCAGTCTCGTTATGTCAAAGATGATCATGTTCAAGTCATCTATAATGGTGTTGACAATGCTGTTTATCAGGTGATGGATGCTAGTGCGGTTCGTGATCAGTTTGGAATTTCGCAGGATGCTTTGGTTATCGGTATGGTTGGTCGTGTGAATGCCTGGAAAGGTCAAGGCGACTTTTTAGAAGCTGTGACGCCAATCTTACAGGCCAATTCAAAAGCAGTAGCCTTTTTGGCAGGAAGTGCATTTGAAGGTGAAGAGTGGCGCGTGGATGAGTTGGAAAAGGCTATATCAGAATCACCAGTAGCTAGCCAAATCAAGCGAATTGACTATTATAGCAAGACGACAGAACTCTATAATATGTTTGATATCTTTGTCTTGCCAAGTACAAATCCAGATCCACTGCCAACAGTTGTCCTAGAAGCCATGGCTTGTGGCAAACCTGTAGTCGGTTACCGTCATGGTGGTGTCTGTGAAATGGTTAAGGAAGGCGAAAACGGCCTTCTTGCCACACCAAATCAACCTTCTGAATTATCCAAGGCTATTCAAGAATTGGCTGAGAACACTGAGAAGAGAGAACAATTTGGAAAGGCATCTGTTAAACGCCAAAAAGAACTATTCTCATTACAAAGTTATATTCGGAATTTTTCGGAGTTGTATAAGAACTATTAAGATGAATACTGAAACAATTAAGAATAAATTAAAACCAATCGTTTATCCAATTATTAACTTTATTCCTCGGCGAAGACTCAAGAATAAAAATTTCACGATCATTTGTGATAATTGTTGGGCTGGGAAAGTTTATCAGGAGTTAGGACTACCTTATCAAACACCGTTTGTTGGACTGTTTGTCTTTTCGCCTGATTACATCAAAATGCTCAAGAATATCAAATACTATTTGAGCGGAAACATTCCCTTGAAATTTGTTAAGGAATCGAAATATATCACAGACTTTGATAATTCCTATCCACTCGCACTTCTTGATGATATTGAACTTCATTTTTTGCATTATGCAGATGAAGAAGAAGCTACTAAAAAATGGAATCGTCGTTTGAAGAGAATGCATTGGGATAATTTGTATTTCAAGTTCAATGACAATGATGCTTGTACTTATGAGCTGATGAAAGAGTTTGAAGAGCTTCCATACAAGAGTAAGGTGATTTTCTCTTCAAAGAATTATAGTGACCTACCTTCATTGGTCCACTTTAAATCAGCTGAAAAGCAAGGACACGTTGGCATCGATTTGAAAACGTACCACCGTTATTTTAATGCTGTTACTTGGTTGAATAAGGGTGGAGAGGATCTAACTAAATGAAAAGAATAAGACTTATTATTCCATATTTCGGAAGACTTCCAAAATTTTTCCCTTATTTTTTGTTAACCGCCAAACGTAATCAAAAGATTGATTTCTTAATTTATACGGATCAAAAGGTTGAACAATTTGACATTTTAAATGCTAAAAATATAGAATTTGTAACTCTTTCTTTTGATGAGTTAAGAGAGAAAGTTCAGTCTAAGTTTGATTTTAAAATCTCTCTTAAAACACCTTATAAATTATGTGACTATAAAGTTGCTTATGGGCTTATCTTTGAAGAAGAATTAAAGGGTTATGATTACTGGGGCTTTTGTGACACAGATGTTTTACTTGGAGATATTTACCAATTTCTAGAAGAGCATAGATTTTTTGAGAAAGATTATGCTCGATATGGTCTTTTAGGTCATTTACAAATATTTAAAAATACACAAGATGTTAATCATGTATTTATGTCTGGGCAAGGTTTAAACTATCGATTAGATTATCATAATGTCTTTACTAGTGAGCAAAATTTTATTTTTGATGAGGCAGAAGGTATCCAAAAGCTTTTTGAAAAAAGTCATTTCAAACAACTGCAAGATAAGTTTTTTGATGATATTGATATTAGTCATTTCTCATTTCGGGAATATGGTGAAAACGAACCGAAACGCTACTATTTTTGGTCAGAGGAAAATGGTTTGGAATCGATAAATTTAATCGATAGTGATATAGTGGTTAAGCGTCCTCTATATGCACATTTCCAAAAGAGGATGATCAAATGTCCTGAGTTTAAATTGGTTGATTCATTTTATGTTATACCAAATCAATTAGTTATTGGAGAGAAAATTTCTAAGCAAGAGCTAGTAGAGGTGACAAGAAATAAATTCTATTGGGAATATATTAGATCAACAATGTTAAAGAAATTAAAAAAAGAAAAATGGACACTAGAATTTATTCGTCATAAATTAAGGATGAAGAGTAATGAATAATATAGATTTGAGTATTATTGTTCCAGTATTTAATGTTGAAGGTTATTTAAAAAGAGCCCTAGATTCCATACTTATGCAATCGTCGCCAATCAATTATGAAATTGTGTTAATTGATGACGGTTCAAGTGATAATAGCGGTGCGATTTGTGATAAGTATCAAAATAATTTTTCTAACGTTTGTGTTAGGCATATTGAAAATAACGGAGTGTCAGAAGCTAGGAACTTAGGTATTTCTTTGTCGAGAGGTAATTATTTATTTTTTATGGATCCTGACGACTTCGTATCTGAGGATTTCTTTGAAAAAATATTTCCTACCCTCAATGATAAATGGGATGTTCTTTGTTTTGGCTACAATGAAATTAAAGAAAATAAGGACACTATTTTGTCTTGTCGCCCTCATTTGTATACGCGTTGTGGTCTTCTTGGAAAGAATGAATTTAGAAATGAATTTATAGAGTTATTCAAAACTGATATGATGTACAATGTTTGGTCAAGAATCTATAACAAGTCATTTATTTTAAAACACGATATTCAGTTTCCTAGTAAACCAATAGGAGAGGATACTTCATTCAATTTTCAAGTTTATCGACATTTAAATACCATTCAATTTATTGATTCGATTCTTTATAATTATATTGCTGGTAGAAGCGGTTCAGCATTGACCAGTTTTCATCCTAGAAGAATCGAAATACAATTAGATGAACTTCAAGCATTGCAAGAATTACTTGAAAAGTTCCAAATAGAAGATGCCACATTAATTCAGGAAATTAAGACAAAAATTATTGTAAGTGCAGCCTTTCAAATTTCTAATTTAAATGCGAGAAGGAAAGAAAAGATAGAATTACTGCAATCTGTTATTACTAATAAAGCTTTTGATCATATTTTTTCAGGAAATAGGAATCAAATGATTGGGTCTTATAAGACCTTATTAAGACAGCGAGATATTTCTTCTTTTATTAGAAGATTGAGTATTGATCTTCTCACCCAAAAAAAATTTCGGACAGTCATCTTTATTGAAAAAATGAAAATGAATCCAATTTTACGTAAAATTGCTTTTAAATAGGTGTAGCTATTTTATTAAGAGTAAAAAGGTATTATGTTAAAAATTAAGTTTGAGAACCTTTTGGTTATTCTAGTATTGACTCTTATTGTTGGGTACGATACTCTTATGACAACAATGTTAAACAGAATAATCCCAAATCTTCCGGTTGTTTTATTAATCTGTTTTTCATTATTATTATGTTTTAGATTTTTGTATATAAAAAAATTCACGTTCTTTTATATCTTAACTGCTATTTTATTACTACTAACAAGTTCTATCGTATTCATGCATACGGGCGGGACTAATTTCCTACTTTATTCATTATTGATTTTGTTATTATATGATGCAGATATTGATGTTATCTTAAAAACATACGTTATTGTGTCAGGAACGATAGTGTTCGGAGTGTTCTTACTTTCAATTCTAGGAGTTATTCCTAATTTACAATTTGCTCAGGTCCGTTCGTCTGGCCTTGTGATTAGAAATTCCTTTGGTTTCATTTATCCAACTGACTTTGCGTCTCACTGTTTTTATTTATTTATTGCTTGGGGATATGTACTACGGAAAAAGTTCATCATACTACGAACCTTGGTAGGTATTAGTTTAGCATTTTTTATCATCAAATTTTGTGATGCTAGGTTAAATGCCCTTTCTGTACTTGTAGCAACTGTCATTTTTATTGTTATGTATGTTACTAAAGAAAGAAAATTTAAAATTTATGGGATCCTACCTTATTTTGCAGCTATATTTTCTTTCTTAATGTTTTACTTATCGTATTTCTTTACCTGGTCTTCTTCATTATTTGTGAGTTTGAACAACTTATTCAGTATGAGGTTATTTTTAGGGAAAAATGCAATAGAGACCTATGGATTACATTTGTTTGGAGCAACCGGGGTTAAGTTTATAGGATATGGCGGCACAACAGAATCAGTATACAGTTATAACTATGTAGATTCCTCTTATATTCAAATGTTATTTTACTACGGAGTTGTTCCTGTAGTATTACTGGTATTGATTTATGTACTTGCATCAAAGAGAATTTATAAACAGGGTATGTTCCTATTCTTAGCTTTATTATCGCTTATTACAATTAATTGTATGATAGAAGCTTTTTGGATAAGACCAGGATATAATATTTTTATTTTTACACTTTTTGCTAGCCTTGTGCCAGTTCAATACAAAATAAAATATAGAATTGAATGATCATGAAAGTTCTTAAAAATTACGCCTATAATCTCTCCTACCAGTTATTGGTGATTATCTTGCCGATTATCACCACCCCTTATGTGACGCGGGTCTTTAGTTCAAATGACTTGGGGACCTATGGCTATTTCAACTCCATTGTTACCTATTTTCTCCTTTTGGCGACGCTAGGAGTGGCCAATTATGGAACTAAGGAGATTTCAGGACACCGAAAAGACATCCAAAAGAATTTCTGGGGGATTTATACCCTTCAGTTGGGGGCTACGATTTTATCCCTTACCCTCTATGTTCTTTTATGTCTAACCCTTCCTTCTATGCAAAACCCTGTGGCCTATATTTTGGGGCTCAGTTTAGTTTCAAAGGGACTAGACATCTCCTGGCTCTTTCAAGGATTGGAAGATTTCCGCAAGATTACGGTTCGAAATATCACGGTCAAACTGGTTGGAGTCATCTCCATCTTCTTGTTTGTCAAATCTGCTAATGATCTTTATCTCTATGTATTCTTACTCACCATCTTTGAACTGTTAGGTCAGCTTAGCATGTGGTTGCCCGCACGTGAATTTATTGGGAAAGTCCATTTTGATATGGCCTATGCACGGGTGCATTTAAAACCGGTCATTTTGCTCTTTTTACCTCAGATTGCCATTTCCCTCTATGTCACCTTAGACCGGACTATGCTTGGGGCTCTTGCCTCTACAAAGGATGTGGGGATCTATGACCAGGCCTTAAAATTGGTCAATATTTTGTTAACCTTGGTGACTTCACTGGGGAGTGTCATGTTGCCTCGGGTATCGAGCCTCTTATCCTCAGGGGACCACAAGGCTGTCAACAAGATGCACCAAATGTCTTTTTTGATTTACAATTTGGTCATTTTTCCGATTATTGCCGGCATGCTGATTATCAATGATGATTTTGTTCAATTCTTCCTAGGGAAGGATTTCCAAGATGCACGTTATGCCATTGCCATCATGATTTTTAGAATGTTCTTTATCGGATGGACCAATATCATGGGGATTCAAATTCTAATCCCTCACAATAAAAATAAAGAATTTATGATTTCGACTACTGTACCTGCCATTGTCAGTGTCGGATTGAATCTCATCTTCCTACCAAAACTGGGCTTTATTGGAGCTGCGATTGTGTCAGTGTTGACAGAAGCTTTGGTATGGGGGATTCAACTCTACTTCACACGAACTTATCTTAAAGAAGTGCCGATTATGGGCTCAATGATGAAGATTGTGTTCGCTTCAGGCCTCATGTATGGTCTTTTGCTACTAGTCAAGTTCATCGTCCACCTTTCGCCGACGCTGAATGTCGTTCTCTATGCTGGCCTAGGTGGGGTCATCTATGGGACCTTGATTTTGCTCCTCAAAATAGTGAATGTGAAAGAGTTGAAACAGCAATTAATAAAAAAATAGGGAGACAACTATGTACGATTATCTGATTGTTGGTGCTGGTCTATCGGGGGCAATTTTTGCTCATGAGGCAACCAAGCGTGGCAAAAAAGTAAAAGTGATTGATAAACGGGACCACATTGGTGGTAATATCTATTGTGAAGAAGTTGAAGGAATCAATGTTCATAAGTACGGTGCCCACATTTTCCATACCTCAAACAAAAAGGTTTGGGATTATGTCAACCAATTTGCTGAATTTAACAACTATATCAATTCACCGGTAGCTAATTACAAGGGCAGCCTCTACAATCTTCCCTTCAACATGAATACCTTCTATGCCATGTGGGGGACAAAGACTCCTCAAGAAGTCAAAAACAAGATTGCGGAGCAAACGGCGGATATGAAAGATGTTGAGCCTAAGAACTTGGAAGAACAAGCGATCAAGTTGATTGGTCCGGACATCTATGAAAAGTTGATCAAGGGCTATACAGAAAAACAATGGGGACGTTCTGCAATAGACCTTCCACCATTTATCATCAAACGTCTTCCAGTTCGCTTGACCTTTGATAACAACTACTTTAATGACCGTTACCAAGGGATTCCAATCGGTGGTTACAACGTCATCATTGAAAACATGCTGGGTGATATAGAAGTAGAACTTGGGGTTGATTTCTTTGCCAATCGTGAAGAGCTTGAAGCTTCAGCTGATAAAGTTGTCTTTACAGGGATGATTGACCAGTACTTTGATTACAAACATGGTGAGTTGGAGTATCGCAGTCTTCGTTTTGAACACGAAGTCTTGGACGAGGAAAACCATCAAGGGAATGCGGTCGTCAACTATACAGAGCGTGAGATTCCTTATACTCGAATCATTGAGCATAAGCACTTCGAGTATGGTACACAACCGAAGACGGTGATTACCCGTGAATACCCAGCTGATTGGAAACGAGGCGATGAGCCCTACTATCCAATCAATGATGAAAAGAATAATGCGATGTTTGCCAAGTACCAAGAAGAAGCTGAGAAAAATGACAAGGTTATCTTCTGTGGACGCCTAGCAGACTATAAATACTACGATATGCATGTGGTTATTGAGCGTGCTCTAGAAGTCGTTGAGAAAGAATTTATTAAATGACACAAGAAAAAATTGATATCGTGGTTCTTTGGGTCGACGGAAGTGATACGGAGTTTATCCGCGAGAAACAAGCCGTGACAGGTCAAATGTCAAAAATAGACCAAGAAATCGACGGAGAGCAACGTTATCGTGATTACGGTATTTTTAATTACTGGTTTCGAATGATTGAAAAGCATGCTCCTTGGGTGAATAATGTTTATCTAATTACCAATGGGCAAAAGCCTGACTGGTTAAATTTGGAGCATCCAAAACTTAAGTTGATCACTCATAGGGAATTTATGCCTGAAGCTTACCTTCCTTCATATAATTCAGCAGCAATTGAGCTAAATCTTCATCGTATTGAGGGCTTATCAGAACATTTTATCTACTTCAATGATGATATGTTCATGATAAAGGATACTCAACCTTCCGATTTTTATAAGAATGGACAACCCAAGCTTTTAGCAGTATACGATGCTTTAGTTCCATGGTCACCATTTACAAATACTTATCACAATAATGTTGAGTTGATTTATCGCCATTTTCCTAATAAGAAGGCTATGAAATCCTCTCCTTGGAAATTTTTTAATTTTCGTTATGGTTCCTTGGTTTTGAAAAACTTGTTACTCTTACCATGGGGACCGACGGGTTATGTGAATCAGCATTTGCCTGTACCGATGAAGAAGAGTACTTTGTCACATTTGTGGGACATCGAAGGTGAAACTTTGGATAGAACATCCAGAAATAAGATTAGAGATTATGGGGTAGATGTCAATCAATACGTTTGTTCTAACTGGCAAATTGAAAGTAATCAGTTTTATCCTATGTCTAAAAATTTCGGAGAAACAATTGGTTTAAATCAAGTGGATAAGCTGGAATCTATCTTTACAGATAGACGTAAAAAACTGCTTTGTGTCAATGATGATGGTGACTTTAGGGAAGAAAACATCATTCATTTCAAGCAAATTTTAAATGAATATTATCCTAAAAAATCAGCGTATGAAAAATGAGAAGTAAGAGATGAAATACTATTTAAAAGAAGAATTTTTACACGACAATAATGCTAAAAATGCGGGAAATAAAGCACGTAATGACGTTGAAGCAATTTTAAATAAATTAGGTTATTCTCCGTTGAAAGTTTTGGTGGATGACTGGTATCAAATGAATGTTCTTAGGGCACAGATTCATAAATATAGAGCTCTCTTTAGAGCTTTCAAAGACCTAAAGAAAAATGATGAGATCATAATTCAATTTCCTTTGTTACATCATTCTTTGTTTCTTAACCATTTACTAAAAAAACTTAAAAACAGGGGTACGGACGTCTATTTTTTAGTTCATGATTTGGAAACACTGCGTTTTGTGAATGATAAAACCTTACCATTTAGAATGAAGTTACGGATGAAACTAACTGAAAGTGATACGTTCCGTAGTGTTACAGGAATTATTGCTCACAACCCGGTTATGAAATCTGTTTTAGTGGATAAGGGGGTTGTAGAAGATAAGATTGTCAGCCTTGGTATTTTTGACTATTTGATTCCAGATTTTCAAGAAAAGAGTGGCCAAACAAAAGACCAGCCGATAATTGTGGCAGGTAATTTGGCCAAGGAAAAAGCTGGTTATCTTTATACTCTTCCAGAAGCACCGTCTTATAACCTTTATGGTGTAGGTTTTGACGAGAGTAGGGCACTAGAAAATGAGACTTACTTTGGTTCCTTCTTACCGGATGAACTGCCTGCAGCCCTTGAGGGTGGTTTTGGACTGGTCTGGGATGGGGATAGTTCGGAAACTTGTAGTGGCGTCTTTGGTGAGTACCTTCGCTACAACAACTCTCACAAGGCGTCTCTTTACTTGGCATCGGGCTTCCCGCTTGTGGTTTGGAAACAGTCAGCCTTGTCTCATTTTGTGCTTGAGAAGGGCTGTGGGATTGCAGTAGAGTCGCTTCATGACTTGAAGGAGACAATCGACAATCTTTCAGATGCTGATTACCAAGACTTGGTGGACAATGCCAAGCGTGTCGGTCAGGAAATCCGAGAGGGTCACTATTTAAAGACAGCTTTAGAGCATTTAGCATAAGGTCAGAAGAAGTCAGAAGGACTTCTTTTTTGTGTTTCAAAAAAAATCACTAATTTTAAAAATTTGCCATTTAAAACTTTTCATCTCTGAAACCGTGTGGTAAAATGATTAAAGTATAAAATTTGTATAAAGGGAAGTTTATATGAAAAAGAAAGATCTTATTTTTTATGCGAGTGCAACGGTACTATTGGCCTTTTCAACGCAACAGGTCAAGGCTGATGAACAAACTTCATCTGACCAAACATTTGAAAAAACTGCCACAATCGTTTTAAAGGCAGAAACCTCGTCAAATACAGAGAATACAGGAATACATGCTGAAAGATCAGTGGCAATAGAGAAAAAGGCTGATACAGAAGCATACCGGAACGAAACTGCTAAAAATAACGCTGAATTTGCGGAATATGTTGCTGAAGAAAAGATCGAAACAGAATCTCCATCTTCCGCTGTGTTTACAAGTCTCTCTTCCAATAGAAAAGAAGAACATACAAGTGCTACAACAAGTGGAACGATTCCCACTACAGAAGCAAAAGCCAGTGGGACACTTTTAATCGAGAATAACAATCCGGTGGCAGGAACGTTTGACGCAGTTGTTCGTGATATTGAAGCCCCAAATGGTTTGAAAGAAGTTCTTGTTCCAACATGGAGCCTTGAAAACGGTCAAGATGATCTGATATGGCATAAAGCTATGAGAGAGCCTGACGGCTCTTATCGTGCGAAAATTAAAGCCTCCGATCACAAAGATTCCACTGGGAATTACCGGGCAGATGCTTATGTAATTGATAAAAAAGGGAGAGCCCAGTATCTATCTCAAAAGATTGTTGCTGTTGATTATGCACGACCAAGTGGTGCCCTTTCAATTGAGAATAACAATACTGTAGCAGGGACATTTGATGCGGTTATTCGAAACATTGTCGCTCCAAATGGTGTGAAAGAGGTATTGGTTCCGTCATGGAGTTTAGAGAATGGTCAAGAAGACCTCATTTGGCATAAAGCAACTAAGCAAAGTGATGGTAGCTATCGTGTCACCATTAAGGCAACCGAACATAAAGGGAATAAAGGGAAATACCGAGCAGATGCTTATGTTGTAGACAACTCAAATAATCGTCACTACATTGCTGAAAAAGTAGTAGCTGTTGATTACACACGGCCAAGAGGTGTCCTTTCAATTGAAAACAACGATACTGTAGCAGGGACATTTGATGCAGTTGTTCGTGACATTGTTGCGCCAAATGGCGTTAAAGACATCTTGGTTCCATCATGGAGTCTTGCTGGTGGTCAGGACGACCTCATCTGGCATAAGGCTACTCGTCAAGCCGATGGTTCTTACCGCGTGACGATTAAGGCAACAGATCATAAGAACTCTACAGGGAGATATCGTGCTGATGCTTATCTTGTAGATAATTCTAATACTCCTTTTTATCTAACGGAAAAAGTGGTAGAAGTTACCCAAACTCGTCCGACTGCAAGTCTCATTATTGAAAATAATAATGCTGAATTGGGAACTTTTGATGCAGTTGTTCGTAATATTTCCGCTCCAAATGGGATTAAAGAAGTCTTAGTTCCATCGTGGAGTCTTGTGAATGGCCAAGATGATCTTATTTGGCACAAAGCGACTCGACAACCAGACGGTAGCTATCGTGTTACCATCAAGTCCGATGAGCACAAGAATTCGCTTGGCAATTATCGTGCTGACCTCTATATCGTTGATAACAAAAATCAACACCATTATATCACTGAAACGGTGGTGGATGTTAAGCATAACAAACCAATTGGTACGATTTCAATAGTTAACAACAACAAAGATACGGGAACTTTTGACGTCATTATTAAAGATGTCTACAGCCCTAAAGGCGTGCGAACAGTTCAAGTCCCAACTTGGTCTGACAAGGATGGTCAGGACGATCTTCGTTGGTACGAAGCAACTCGCCAAGCGAACGGAGACTACAAGGTTTCTGTGAAGGTTAGTGACCATAAAAATTCTACTGGGAAGTACTTTGTTCACCTATACTACATTCAGAATGATGGCACACGAGTCGGTGTTGGTGGGACAACTACAGACGTCGAATTCCGTAATGCTAAGACAAAAACACAGGCCTACATCAAGAATGTTAATTCTGGTGCTGGAACTTATACAGTAACGGTGGATCAAGCGCCTCAAGGTCGTCAGATTAAGAACATCCGTGTTGCAGCCTGGTCTCAAGCGCACCAAGAAAATCTCTTCTGGTATTCAACAGCACCTTCTGGTATGCACACAGAAGTGCAGGTCTCTGCAGCAAATCACCAGTACCAATCAGGCAACTATACCACTCACGTCTATGTGGATTATGTCGATGGTGGCGTTGAAGGCTTTAACCTTGGTCAAACAGCCCTTCATCCCCGTGCGACAGTTGGTCAAACAGCTTTCACTCCTCGTGTAACGAATGGACAACGGGACCGTGTCTTACGGGCAGCAGCTAGTCTAGTGGGCGTTCGTGGCGGAACTGCAGCTCACCATCAATTGGTCAATGATTATAACAGTGTTAAACCACTTCCGGTTGGTTATGCAGTGAAGACGACCGATGACTGGTGTGATATCTTTGTCACAACAGTCTTCCAGCGAGAAGGTTTGAGCGGTTTGATCGGTCGTGAATGTGGAGTCGAACGTCACATCCAGATCTTCAAACGCTTGGGCATTTGGAATGAAGATGGGACCACTACACCAAAAGCAGGGGACATCATCACCTTTAACTGGGATCAAAATAGCCAACAAAATAATGGCTTTGCGGATCACATCGGAATTGTTGAGAGCGTCTCAAATGGCATTATTCATACCATTGAAGGAAACTCCAACAACCAAGTCCGTCGCAATACCTACCGAATCGGACATGGTAATATCCGTGGATTTGCAACCCCACGCTATCAATAATAAAGAAAAGAAGCCCTGTGGCTTCTTTTTTGAATGCAGATAAGTTTTTAAAATAAAATGAGAGATTCTGTCAATTGTTTAAAATGATTTTTATCTTTTGAAATATTTGATTATGACTGGAGACTTTACGCAGTGAGAAAGGTGCTTGAAATATTAGAATTTCAAGCACTCGGGAGTTTTGAGACCTGGGGCTCAAAACTAAGTCATGGAACTTCTTTGAAGTTCGCTGACGTCCGTACTCACTTAAGGAAAGTCTCTAAGAAGACCATTTCGGTTCTTTTCTCATTTTTTCAACCCTTCTTCGAAACTCTTGGAAGTCGTTTCAACTTGAATGGTTTCAAGGGTTAATGGATTGGTGAAGGTCAAGCGGTGAGCATGGAGCATGAGTCGCTCTCCGCGTGCAGGGTTATAGAGAGGATCCCCGACAATCGGGTGCCCATGATGGGAGAGATGCACCCGGATCTGATGGGTACGGCCCGTCTTGAGCTGGCATTTGACCAGGCTGTTTCGCCCGATTTTTTTCAGTTGCGTCACCTGAGTTTCTGCATACTGCCCTTTGCGTGGATCGACCAGGCGCTTGCGCCGATCGTGGCGATCGCGTCCGATTTTATCCTTGTAGACGATGGTCTTTTGTGCTAAGCTGCCTTGGATCAAGGCCCAGTACTCCCGTTGGATCTTTTTATCTTCTAAAATGCGGTTGAGAATGGGCAGGATAAAAGGATTTTTAGCAAATAAAATGGCCCCACTGGTTTCCTTATCTAAGCGGTGCACAACGTAGCAGGTGGATCCAACATAGCTGGAAACATGGTTGAGAAGAGCAATTTCTGTCGGCTCATTGGCATGGGTTTTCATACCTTCAGGCTTATTGACGATGATGACATGCTCATCCTGATAGAGTTCTTCGACCAGACTCGGGTCTCCGGCTGGGAGCTCCTTTTCAGGGTAATCGTCGGCATCAAAGATTAGCTGGATCTGGTCTCCTTTTTGAACGGGGCTCTGCCAGTTGATGGTCTCGCCATTGACCAAGACGTGCTTCTTGGTTCGTAAAAAATGCCGGATCTTACGGGGAATGAGGAAGTAGTCCTCAAGCAACTCTTTCACAGTCATCTGGGGAAAGGATTGTGGAATGGTAAATTGATAGTTCATGACCCTATTGTAGCAAAATCTAAGCTTAAAGAAAACTAAATGGGAGAAGGGGATGAGCTATCTTTTCTTGCTAGGACAAGGATAAGGTGTTACAATAACAGGTATGAATAGAATAAAAGAATTATTTGAAAACCTGATCACTTTTTTTAGAAAGGATCATCCACCCAAAGCGGTGGCAGAAGAAGTGCCAGACACGGAACTACCGGAAGAGACAGTAGAGCCGACCTATAGTCGCTCAGGCAAGCACAGAAGCAAGCCTCTCTCTCAACACCCCTTCCGTCGTTTTTGGCGCAGATTCCATTTGACCAAGATTCTCCTGATCATTGGGCTAGGCTTTAGCCTCTTGACAGGGGGCTATCTTTTCTACCTTGCTAAGACGACCAACGTCAAGGATTTGCAGAATGCACTGAAGGCGACGACCATTATCTATGATAAGAATGGGGACCAGGCGGGAAGTTTGACCGGGCAAAAAGGAACCTATGTCGAACTCGATGCCATTAGTGAGAATCTGCAAAATGCCGTGGTCGCAACAGAGGACCGGAGCTTTTACAAGAATAGTGGGATCAACTATGGTCGCTTCTTCTTAGCCATTTTGACTTTGGGTCGCTCAGGTGGTGGATCGACCATCACCCAGCAGCTGGCTAAAAATGCTTACCTGTCCCAGGATCAGACGGTGGAGCGCAAGGCCAAGGAATTCTTCCTGGCACTTGAAATCAATAAGAAATACAGTAAAAAAGAGATCCTCACCATGTACCTCAACAATGCCTATTTTGGAAATGGGGTTTGGGGAATTGAGGATGCTTCCAAGAAGTATTTTGGAGTTTCAGCCAGTCAATTAAGCCTGGATCAGTCTGCGGTTCTCGCAGGTATGCTCAAGGGACCGGAAATCTATAACCCGCTCTATTCAGTAGAGAATGCGACCAATCGCCGCAATACGGTCCTCCAAAATATGGTGGCGGCTGGCTATATTGACCAGAAAACGGCTGATCAGTCGGCTGCTGTCGATATCCATGGCCAGCTGGTCGATGCCTATGAAGGCAAGTCGGAGGATTACCGCTACCCATCCTATTTTGATGCGGTCATCAATGAAGCGGTCAATGAATACGGCCTGACCGAAGAAGACATTGTCAAAAATGGCTACCGGATCTACACCGAGCTGGATCAAAATTACCAAGCAAGCATGCAGGTAATCTATGATAATACGGCCCTCTTCCCAGTAGCGGAAGACGGCACGCGCGCGGAGTCTGGTAGTGTCGCCCTCGATCCTAAAACCGGAGGGGTTCGGGCCCTCGTAGGGCGTGTTGGAAGCGATCAAAATCCAGGTTTCCGTACCTACAACTATGCCACCCAGGCTGCTCGAAGTCCAGGATCAACCATCAAACCTTTGGTTGTCTATAGCCCAGCTGTTGCAGAAGGTTGGTCGACCAATAAGGAATTGGACAATAGTACCACCCAATATGGAAGCTATGAGGTCAATAACTACGCGGGAATCCAGTCTAGCCCAACGGTACCGATGTACCAGGCCCTGGCAGAGTCCCTTAACCTTCCAGCCGTAGCGACCGCTAATGATTTGGGGCTCGATACGGTCTTTGAATACGGGAAAAAATTTGGACTCAACATGGACAAGGTGGACAAGTCGCTTGCTGTTGCCTTGGGTGCTGGTGTGACGACCAATCCGATGCAGATGGCCCAAGCCTATGGAACCTTTGCCAATGGCGGTGTCATGAATGATGCCCACCTCATTACTAAGATCGAAAATGCAAGTGGCCAAGTGGTCAAGAGCCACAGTCAGAAATCAACCCGGGTGCTTAGTGGATCCACAACGGATAAGATGACCAATATGATGTTGGGAACCTTCAGTAATGGTACGGGGGTTAACGCTGCGCCTTATGGTTATACCATGGCAGGAAAAACCGGTACGACAGAGACCAGCTTTAACAAGGACCTCTCTGGAGACCAATGGGTGATCGGCTACACGCCAGATGTGGTCATCAGTCAATGGCTTGGTTTCCCAACGACCGATGAAGGTCATTACCTGACCGATAGTAGTGCCGGAACGGCGTCAGAGATCTTCCGGAATGTTGCCAACAGTGTCCTGCCTTATACAGACGGTACCCAGTTTGATTCGGTGAAGAACTCTTATGCTGAAAATGGCATTGCGCCAGTCGGAGAAGAAACGACAGAAACAGACAGCAAAGAAGACAAAGGTTTCTTTGAGGATGTCAAAGAAAAGGCGTCGAATATGGTCGATGATGCGAAAAAAGCAATCGACGAGGCCGATATCCCAGGAAAAGCGAAAAATGCTTGGGATACTTTCAAAGGTTGGCTTGGTTTCTAATCAAAAAAAAACGATTCAGAAATTCTTCTGAATCGTTTTTAATTAGAGTTCACTATCTGACAAGCTAAAGGTATCGCCGTGTTGGAGATCTCCGTACTGGTAGCCCCGTTTGAACCAGCGCATGCGTTGCTCCGAAGTCCCGTGGGTAAAGCTATCTGGCACCGAGTAGCCGTAAGCTTGCTCTTGGAGAGTATCGTCACCGACTGCATGGGCCGCATTCATGGCTTCTTCGATATCACCGATATCCAAAAGGTTTCGGTCTTGAATGGAGCGGGCCCAGACACCTGCTAGGTAATCTGCTTGCAGCTCGATGCGGACGCTGATGGCATTTCGTTCCTTTTCAGAAAGTCCTTGCTGCATCCGGTGGTATTTGCCAAGGATTCCCAGCTCATTTTGTACGTGGTGACCGACTTCATGGGCGATGACGTAGGCCATGGCAAAGTCGCCGCTAGCCTTGTATTTGGTAGTCAATTCCTTGTAGAAACTCATATCCAAATAAATTTTCTTATCGGTTGGACAGTAGAAGGGGCCAGCCGATGCTTGCCCAACCCCACAGCCTGTCTTTGTCCGTCCGGTATAGAAGACTAGTTTGGGCTCCTGGTAGGTCCGTCCTTCTGCTTGAAAGACCTTGTGCCAATGATCTTCTGTTGTCCCAAGGACTTTGCTGACGAACTGGGCGTCTGCATCGTCGACATGGGTCTTATTGGTGCGCGTGACTTGGGTGGACTGGTAAGGTTGTGAAGTCCCATTTCCAAAGAGGCCTCCAAGGCTAGCTCCCCCTCCAAGAAGGACCATGAGAAGGATGATGATGATCTTACTCTTGAAGCTACCAGGCGATAGCAAAATTTGTAAAATTCCCCCGCCAAGGTTACTGTTGCCTGAAGACTGGGGGTAGCTTTGCCCTCGACGATCTTCGATATTTCTACTTTCTTTTAAGTTATCACTTTTCATATTCGTCTCCTTTTGTTTTATTTTACCAAAAATGAGGAAAAAACTAGAGTGATAACGCTTTAGATTTGCTTTTTTATTGACAGTAGATTTTCTGTCCTTGTCAAAACGTGGAAAACTTGCTATAATGGGGTGAACGGAGGCGTTATGGCATTAAAAAAAGCAAGTCTAGCGTGTACGGTTTGTGGGTCACGCAATTACTCCATTAAGTTGAGTGGGACGCCAAAACCAACACGTCTAGAAGTCAATAAATTCTGCAAACATTGCAGCAAGTATACCATCCATAAAGAAACACGATAGGAGAGAGTTGTGAAATTCATTAAAGATATTTTCGTCTTACTAAAAGATACAACTTGGCCAAATCGCAAGGAAAGATGGAAAAACTTTATCTCAGTGATTGAGTACACCGCTTTCTTTGTTGCATTGATTTATTTGTTTGACAAAGTCATTGCACGTGGCCTATTGCACATGATCAATTTCTTTTAAGAAAAGAAGCCAGGCGGGATCCCAAGGGTCCTGCTTTTTATGGTCTTTTCTTAAAAATAAATCAGCAAACCTCTTTGCATTCTGGCAAAATGTGGTATAATGAAGCTAGGAAAAGGAAAGCCAAGAGGCTTTTTTTAGTATGTTCACAAAAGCTCGAGCAGGCTAAACAGAAAGAAAGGATGCCCAAATGGACAGTTTTGATAAAGGCTGGTTTGTACTACAAACCTACTCAGGATATGAAAACAAGGTAAAAGAGAATCTTTTGCAACGTGCGCAAACTTATAATATGTTAGAAAACATCTTGCGCGTAGAGATTCCAACTCAAACCGTACAAGTTGAGAAAAACGGTAAAACAAAAGAAATCGAAGAAAACCGCTTCCCAGGTTATGTCTTGGTCGAAATGGTCATGACAGATGAAGCTTGGTTTGTTGTCCGGAACACCCCGAACGTTACTGGTTTCGTTGGATCCCACGGGAACCGTTCAAAACCAACTCCATTGTTGGAAGAAGAAATCCGCAGCATCTTGCTCTCTATGGGTCAAACTGTTCAAGAGTTTGATTTGGATGTCAAGGTGGGCGACACAGTTCGCATCATCGACGGTGCCTTCACAGACTATACTGGTAAGATCACTGAAATTGATAACAACAAGGTGAAAATGGTCATTTCTATGTTCGGTAACGATACAGTTGCAGAAGTGAATTTGAACCAAATTGCAGAATTGTAAGAAAGAGAGAGTGGGACAGAAATCGGTAATTCGTTAGAATTCGATTTCGTCGTCCCACCTCCGCACAGTTGAGTAGGGCTGTAAAAGCTGATGAAATCAGCGTAGTAGAGCCCACTCAACCACTGCGTCTTGCTTGACAATCCAAAAATAATTGAGAGGCTAGGACTTTTGTCCCAGCCTCTTTTGATTGCTTATTATTGATTTTTATCTAGGCCAGTGATCTTTTTTAACTGCTTGGTTTCTGCAGCAGACGTAACATTGAAGATCTTGTTTCCTTGTGTAGAGAAGCTAGATTCGTCCCCGTTGCTATCTTTATAGACATAGCTGGTCCCATTTTCTGAACGCATAATGGCATAGGGTTTTCCGAGACGTTCGAGGGCCGTTTTTGGTGTATCGGATTTGGAAATGCTGCCAGTAGACTGGTGGTTGGCATCGCCCCCTCTTAGTCGGAAGGTGATATCTGTTAACACATTATTGCGGAAGAAAGCCATGATATCGCCATTGTCTGTTGCCCAAACATTGACTCCATCACCAGGATTCGCACTGTCTGTGCTACTTACGGGTTGACCAAAGGCTGCAACTACGTCATCGTAACTGTTTCTTTCTTTTGGCCCACCAACCTCTTGTCCATCTTCGGTTCTCAATACAAAACCGGTGGTAGGGTGGAGGTTCTTGAGTTTTTCGATCTCAGGAATGGATGCAGCTCCTGGCACATATTGGAGAGATGCGCCATCATCTGGATCCAAGCTGAAGCGACCTGAAAAATCATCTGAGCTACTGCTGTCTGAAGAAGTGCTCGACGATTTACTAGATGATGCTTTGGTAGAAGATTGTTTGATCGGTTTTCTAGAGCTAGAAGCTGTTTTTGCTGGTTGCGCAGAATTGGCAGGTGAGCAAGCGGCTAGTGTCACTAGTGAAAGAAGGCCGATCGCAAAGAAACGAATGTTTTTCATAAATACCCTTTCTAATGTGCTTCGCCAATCAGGCGAGGTTTTATTATATCAATAATCAAGGAAAGGAGCAAATGGCAACAAAAAAACCCCCTATTGCTAGGGGAATTTTTAAAAGATAAAAGATGATAAAAAATTTTATTATCAAGGCGGTAGACGGATTTGAACCGACGATCAAGCTTTTGCAGAGCCGTGCCTTACCACTTGGCTATACCGCCATAACATATAATATTGTAACCTAAAAATAAAGATAGGTCAAGAAAAACTTTTTACGTCAAACAACTTTAGAAAACCATTTCATCGTAGGGATTGAAAAAATCTCTCAAATAGCTTGCGAATTCTAGGGATTTCTGCTATACTTATACAGTTGTCTAAAACAACAAAATACTCATCTCGGATCCATTGTGGCGCCGTTGCCCTTGTGGTCGTGCTGCAAGTTGACGTCTGAGAGAGGAGAAAAAAACAAAAAAGGAGAACTTACTCATGGCAGTAATTTCAATGAAACAACTTCTTGAGGCTGGTGTACACTTTGGTCACCAAACTCGTCGCTGGAACCCTAAGATGGCTAAGTACATCTTCACAGAACGTAACGGAATCCACGTTATCGACTTGCAACAAACTGTAAAATATGCAGACCAAGCATACGACTTCATGCGTGATGCAGCTGCAAACGATGCAGTGATCTTGTTCGTAGGTACTAAGAAACAAGCTGCTGATGCTGTTGCTGAAGAAGCTGTTCGTTCAGGTCAATACTTCATCAACCACCGTTGGTTGGGTGGAACTCTTACTAACTGGGGAACAATCCAAAAACGTATCGCTCGTTTGAAAGAAATCAAACGCATGGAAGAAGATGGAACTTTTGAAGTTCTTCCTAAGAAAGAAGTTGCATTGTTGAACAAACAACGCGCTCGTCTTGAAAAATTCTTGGGCGGTATCGAAGACATGCCTCGTATCCCAGACGTAATGTACGTTGTGGATCCACATAAAGAACAAATCGCTGTTAAAGAAGCTAAGAAATTGGGTATCCCAGTTGTAGCGATGGTCGACACTAACACTGACCCAGATGATATCGATGTTATCATCCCAGCGAACGATGACGCTATCCGCGCTGTTAAATTGATCACTGCGAAAATGGCTGACGCTGTTATCGAAGGACGTCAAGGTGAAGACAGTGTTGCTACAGTAGAAGCTGAATTGGCAGCTACTGAAGGTCAAGCTGATTCAATCGAAGAAATCGTTGAAGTTGTAGAAGGCGACAACGCTTAATTCATTCAATAAGTAACGAACCTAAGAGGGCAGGGCTCAGCCCGACCCTCTTATTTTATTAAAAAAATATAGGAGAACAAAAATGGCAGAAATTACAGCTAAGCTTGTAAAAGAATTGCGTGAAAAATCTGGTGCCGGTGTCATGGACGCTAAAAAGGCATTGGTTGAAGTTGAAGGTGATATCGAAAAAGCGATCGAATTGCTTCGCGAAAAAGGTATGGCTAAAGCAGCTAAGAAAGCTGACCGTGTTGCCGCTGAAGGTTTGACTGGTGTTTATGTCAATGGTAACGTTGCAGCAGTAGTTGAAGTAAACGCTGAAACTGACTTCGTTGCGAAAAACGCTCAATTCGTTGAATTGGTAAACGCAACAGCGAAAGTCATCGCTGAAGGTAAACCAGCTAACAACGAAGAAGCTCTTGCTTTGACAATGCCTTCAGGCGAAACTCTTGAAGCTGCATACGTATCTGCAACAGCTACAATCGGTGAAAAAATTTCATTCCGTCGTTTTGCCTTGCTTGAAAAAACAGATGCACAACACTTCGGTGCTTACCAACACAACGGTGGACGTATCGGTGTTATCTCTGTGATCGAAGGTGGAGACGAAGCACTTGCTAAACAAATCTCAATGCACATTGCTGCGATGAAACCAACTGTTCTTTCATACAAAGAATTGGATGAACAATTCGTGAAAGATGAATTGGCACAATTGAACCACGTCATCGACCAAGATAACGAAAGCCGTGCAATGGTTGGTAAACCAGCTCTTCCACACTTGAAGTATGGTTCTAAAGCTCAATTGACTGACGAAGTTGTCGCTCAAGCTGAAGAAGATATCAAAGCTGAATTGGCAGCTGAAGGTAAACCAGAAAAAATCTGGGATAAGATCATCCCTGGTAAAATGGATCGCTTCATGCTTGACAACACTAAAGTTGACCAAGCTTACACTCTTCTTGCACAAGTTTACATCATGGATGACAGCAAGACAGTGGAAGCTTACCTTGAATCAGTAAATGCTTCAGTAGTTGAGTTTGCTCGCTTTGAAGTTGGTGAAGGTATCGAAAAAGCAGCTAATGACTTTGAATCAGAAGTTGCAGCTACAATGGCAGCGGCTCTTAACAACTAAGAATACAAAAAAAGAGGTTTCGATGGGAACCTCTTTTTTGTAAGATAAAGTCATCTAAATAACTTTCCTTAGGTGAGTACGGACGTCAGCGAACTTCAAAGAAGTTCCATGACTAATTAAGATACAAAGGGCGTCTGCGGATAAAGTCAAAATAGGAAGTTTAACGAAGAATCTTTAGATTCTAGGAAAACTTATCTTTTTGACACAATCCGCCGCCCGTGTTCAATTAGTTTTGGACCCATTCGCTTTTCAAATTTTAAGCTCATGCTAAAACAGTTCCCCGAACTGTTTTACTTCCAAAACTCCCGAGTGCTAGAAACATGATTGTTTCTAGCACTTTTCTCACAGCGGAAAGTTTTAGTAGATGACTGAGTAATTCTAATAAATAAATTTTTTAAAACTAAAAGTTTATGTACAATTGACTTAACATGAGCTAAACAATTGATACAACTGAATTAG
>NZ_JVEE01000015.1 GCF_001073155.1 Streptococcus parasanguinis | reverse complement strand
AGCTGTTCGCCGCCTCAAGGCCTTTATGGAAAAATAAAAATACAAGATCCTTAGTAATGAGCTGAGGATCTTTTTCTTTAAAAAAAAATCTGGTTTTCACAGGTAGAGCCTAGCACTGAAAGCCTTTTTATGATACAATTAAGAAGATAATGTCTTCGGACAAGTTTAACGAGAAAAGGAAGATGAATGATGACAAAACGGATTACTATCATCGAAGTAAAAGACTATGTTGGTCAAGAAGTGACCATCGGTGCTTGGGTGGCCAACAAATCAGGTAAAGGAAAAATTGCTTTCTTGCAATTGCGTGACGGGACTGCCTTTTTCCAAGGTGTAGCTTTTAAACCAAACTTTATCGAAAAATTCGGCGAAGAAGTGGGGCTTGAAAAATTTGATACCATCAAACGCTTGAGCCAAGAAACATCAGTATTTGTGACTGGTATTGTCAAAGAAGACGAACGCTCAAAATTTGGTTATGAGCTTGATATCACAGATATTGAAGTGATCGGTGAGTCTCAAGATTACCCAATCACTCCAAAAGAACACGGAACAGACTTCTTGATGGATAACCGTCACTTGTGGTTGCGTTCACGCAAACAAGTCGCTGTCATGCAAATCCGTAATGCTATCATCTATGCAACTTATGAATTCTTTGATAAGAATGGCTTCATAAAATTTGACAGCCCAATTCTTTCAGGAAATGCGGCGGAAGATTCTACAGAACTATTTGAAACAGACTACTTTGGAACACCAGCTTACTTGAGCCAATCAGGTCAGCTTTATCTGGAAGCAGGTGCTATGGCCCTTGGTCGCGTCTTTGACTTTGGTCCGGTATTCCGTGCTGAAAAATCAAAAACTCGTCGTCACTTGACTGAGTTCTGGATGATGGATGCGGAGTACTCTTACTTGACACACGATGAGTCACTTGATTTGCAAGAAGCTTATGTCAAAGCCCTTCTTCAAGGTGTTTTGGATCGTGCTCCTCAAGCCTTGGAAACATTGGAGCGTGATACTGAGCTCTTGAAACGCTACATTGCTGAACCATTCAAACGGATCACTTATGATGAAGCCATTGATCTCTTGCAAGAGCATGAAAATGATGAAGATGCGGATTATGAGCATTTGGAACATGGTGATGATTTCGGCTCACCACATGAAACTTGGATTTCAAACCACTTTGGTGTGCCAACATTTGTCATGAACTACCCAGCAGCTATCAAGGCCTTCTACATGAAACCAGTTCCTGGAAATCCAGAGCGCGTGCTTTGTGCAGACTTGCTTGCTCCAGAAGGATATGGAGAAATCATCGGTGGCTCTATGCGTGAGGAAGACTACGATGCCCTCGTTTCAAAAATGGATGAACTTGGCATGGATCGCACAGAATATGAATTCTACCTTGACCTTCGTAAATACGGTACAGTTCCACACGGTGGATTTGGTATCGGTATCGAGCGTATGGTAACCTTCGCAGCTGGTACAAAACACATCCGTGAAGCCATTCCATTCCCACGCATGTTGCACCGTATCAAACCTTAATAGACGTAAAAACGCCATTAGGCGTTTTTCACTTTTATCTGCTCCAAAAACTATGAAAGGAAACTCAATGCTGAAAATAGATATCATCGATGGGAAAGAATACGAGGATGGTCAGGGGGCTTTGATCGCAGATCTAGACCATAGCATTCAACAGATGCTCAAGACATCCTACCCGGAAAGTCAAATGGATGATTTTATCACGTATAAAAATTTGAGCCAATATTGCATGGATTATCTAGGTCAGATTATTGAGCGTGCCAATGATAAAAACGAAGCCATTAAACAGCAGGTGACAGGTGTCATGCCCGAAAGCGAGCGCCCCTTTAACGTTGAAGACCGCTTGACAGCCAGCTATACCTTCGGTCAGAGGGTAGCGGATTCTGTTGCGCGCTTCGGTGGTTCTTGGACTTTTATCATTAGTTTTATCCTGATGATGGCTATCTGGATGTTGATCAATGTCTTGCATCCCTTTGGCTGGAATTTTGATCCTTATCCCTTCATCTTGCTCAATCTTGCGCTTTCTACGATTGCGGCGATTCAAGCTCCTTTGATTATGATGAGCCAAAACAGGGCAGCAGATTATGATCGCCTGCAAGCGCGAAATGACTTTAACGTCAATATGGAGTCAGAAAGAGAAATTCGCTTACTGCATACGAAGATTGACCATATGGTGCAACAAGACCAGACGGATTTACTGGAAATTCAAAAGTTGCAAACCGAATTGTTGGTGTCCTTGTCTAATCAAGTGGCCCAGCTGCGTCAAGAAATGAATCAAGAAAAACTGAAGGAGGTGGAGAAGATGTAGGCAACTCTAAGTAAGTCTTTTAGAAACACTCATATAATCTATTGAAAGAGGAAAAACAATGTTTAAAAGAACTTACAAACGCAATATTTCACTCCTAGCAGGTTTGGAATTTACATCTTATTTTGGAATCACCAGTTTTTGGATTCTCTTTTTTATTCAAAATGGTCTTTCTTTGCTTCAGATTGGTTTATTAGAGAGTATCTTTCATGGGACGAGTCTCTTGTGTGAGATCCCGTCTGGTATGTTAGCCGATCGATTTAGTTATAAGACCAATCTCTATTTGGCTCGCTTGTCCAGTATTGGATCTTCTATCTTGATTTTATTTGGTCAAGGGAATTTTTGGATCTATGCCATTGCTATGATGGTCAATGCTTGGTCTTATAATTTTGACTCGGGGACCAGTACAGCTTTCTTATTTGATTCAGCAGTGGAAGCGGGTCAAAAGGACCGTTATCTTCAGATATCCAGCTTTTTGTCTGGTGTGGCCGAAGTCACCCGAACTTTAGGTACAGTTGTGGCAGGCTTCTTTATTCACGGAGCATTGGCTTGGACCTATTATATTGCTATTGGGCTTTCCTTGCTTTCTATTCTTTTGATCTTTCTGATGAAGGAGCCAGAGAGCAAGAGTGATGAAAGAAATCATTTGACCTTAAAGCGGATATTGGAGGTAGTGAAACAAGAATGGCAGGAAAAACCAGTCTTGTTTTACTGGATGCTCATCTATCAGTTGGTAGGGACCATCATGTGTATGTTTTATTTTTACTACCAACAGAAAATTAGTGACTTAGCTAGTTGGCAAGTTTCGCTCATCATGTTAATTGGTAGTGGATTCAATCTCCTAGCGGTTTATTTGGCCAGTCAAATCGGGAAAAAATGGAATAGTAATCAAGTCTTTCCGATTCTGGTTGCACTGACAGGGTTGGCCTTGCTTTTGGTAGGTGTAAAGACTCCATTCGCCTATCTGAGTGTCTATCTCTTGACCAATGCCCTTTATGCCGTTTATCAACCCATCTACTACAATGATTTACAAGCTTATCTGCCTTCCAGTGTGCGAGCAACCATGCTGAGTATCAATTCCATGATGTTTAGTCTATCTATGATTGTCATTTTCCCACTGACTGGTTGGTTCATTGATAGCTGTGGCTTTGTAGCAGTCTTTCTTGTATTAGGCCTTATAACACTATTTTCTTTCCCACTACTAATGATTGGATTGGGGAAAATGGGTAAGACCTTAAGCAAGGTGCCAAAGACTGAATAAAACTCCTTAGGTTCATTAGTCTAACAAGGTTAAATAGAAGAATAGCAGAGAAACTATCGTTGAATAAACTCTTGCTTAACAAATAGACAAGTTTTTTGTTACTTGTCTAACGACTCAACTCTCTCTGCTTGGCAGGGAGAGTTTTTTCATCTTAAAAATTGTGGTAAAATTAGTTTATTCTATTTAGAAAAGATCGAGTAGTATGAAATCATTATTGAAGTATTTTAAGGGTTATCTATGGGAAACTTTTCTAGGGCCCGTGTTTAAGCTTTTAGAAGCTATTTTTGAATTGTGTGTCCCCTTAATCATCGCCCACTTAGTCGATCAGGTCATTCCGAAAAAGGAAACGAGCGCAGTGGTGATGACGGTCGGTGTTTTGTTTTTATTTGCGAGCTTTGGTGTTGTCGTAGCTATTACGGCCCAGTATTTTTCTTCTAAAGCAGCTGTCGGCTTTACCCGCGAGATGACCAAGGATTTGTATGATAAGATCTTATCACTTCCAAAGGACAAGCGAGATAGGATCGGGACTTCTAGTTTGGTAACCCGTCTCACTTCTGATACCTATCAAATCCAGGTTGGGATCAACCAATTCTTGCGCCTCTTTTTGAGGGCACCGATCATTGTCTTTGGATCTATCATCATGGCCTTCACCATCAGTCCTAAACTAACCCTTTGGTTCTTGGGGATGGTGGCGATTTTAACCTTGATTATTGTGATCATGTCTCGGATTGTCAATCCTCTTTTTGCCAAGATTCGGAAAATCACAGACCGAATGGTCACGGTGACGCGTCAGCAATTTCAAGGGATGCGGGTGATTCGGGCCTTTGGACAAGATGCTAGTGAATTAGAGGATTTTAGAGAGGTCAATCAGGACTACAAGATCTGGCAAATTCGCGCTGGTATCTGGTCTAGTTTGGTGAGTCCCTTGACCTTCCTTGTGGTCAATACGACCTTGGTTTGTGTCATTTGGCAAGGACAATTGAATATCTCTGCTGGTCTTCTAACCCAAGGGATGTAGGACGGATTTTGCGGACATTCAAAATAAAAAAGAATGTGGAGGTAACAGACAATGGCAAAGACAATTTTTGAGGAAATGGGCGGCAAATACGAAAGGCAAGGCGATTATTTAATACCGTGCTTAACTGTACCCGCCGAAGAAGAACAGCCGATAGGCATCTGGGGACAGCGGCATTTGGATTATCTGAAGCATCACTGCAAAGTTACATACACCAATCTTCTTACAAGCGGCAGACTTAACGCTTACCTTGCCGACATCAACAGACAGGCACAGGAACGCTTTGAAAGGCTCATAGAGGGTATGAAACAGGCACAGGGCATAACGGAACAGCTAAAGGCAGAAAACGCCTTAGAATGGACAGGATGCCTCAATAACATAAGGGCTTGTGCGAGGGAGATTGTGGAAAAGGAAATTATTTTTGCATAAACAGATGATTAGTGGCAGGGGGAAATCCTGCCGCTTTTTCTGCTTTAGTTTGTCAGCTTGACAAATAAAGGGTTAAGGAATATAATTAGATTCAGTATTATACAAGGAGTTAATAAATATGCGGCAAGGTATTCTTAAATAAACTGTCAATTTGATAGTGGGAACAAAAAGTAGCAGTCCCGTTTCACTTTTAATATGGGGCTTAGTTTTTTGTACCCAGTTTAAGAATACTTTTATCATGTAATTTTATATGCCCGAAAACATATAAGTGTTTTGGGGCTATTGGAGTTATTTACCCAGTGATAGGAGTATTTATCACTGGGTATTTTTATGCCCTTTTTTGGGTGTTGATAGGAGGAAAATCACATGAAAATAATTAACTTAGGCATTCTGGCTCACGTTGACGCAGGAAAGACAACATTAACGGAGAGTTTATTGTATACCAGTGGTGCAATTGCAGAACCAGGGAGCGTAGATAAAGGCACAACAAGGACAGATACAATGAATTTGGAGCGTCAAAGGGGAATCACTATCCAGACAGCAGTGACATCTTTTCAGTGGGAGGATGTAAAAGTCAACATTATAGATACGCCAGGCCATATGGATTTTTTGGCGGAAGTATACCGTTCTTTATCCGTATTAGACGGAGCAGTATTATTAGTTTCTGCAAAGGATGGCATACAGGCACAGACCCGTATACTGTTTCATGCACTACAGACAATGAAGATTCCGACAATTTTTTTCATCAATAAAATTGACCAAGAGGGGATTGATTTGCCAATGGTATATCAAGAAATGAAAGCAAAGCTTTCTTCGGAAATTATAGTGAAGCAAAAGGTTGGGCAGCATCCCCATATAAATGTAACGGACAATGACGATATGGAACAGTGGGATGCGGTAATTATGGGAAACGATGAACTATTAGAGAAATATATGTCAGGGAAACCGTTTAAAATGTCAGAACTGGAACAGGAAGAAAACATGAGATTCCAAAACGGAACGTTATTTCCCGTTTATCACGGAAGTGCTAAAAACAATCTGGGGATTCGGCAGCTTATAGAAGTGATTGCCAGTAAGTTTTATTCATCAACGCCTGAAGGTCAATCTGAACTATGCGGGCAGGTTTTTAAGATTGAATATTCAGAGAAAAGGCGGCGTTTTGTTTATGTGCGTATATATAGCGGAACATTGCATTTGAGGGATGTTATTAAAATATCTGAAAAAGAGAAAATAAAAATCACAGAGATGTGTGTTCCGACAAACGGTGAATTATATTCATCCGATACAGCCTGCTCTGGTGATATTGTAATTTTACCAAATGATGTTTTGCAGCTAAACAGTATTTTGGGGAACGAAATGCTGTTGCCGCAGAGAAAATTTATTGAAAATCCTCTCCCTATGCTCCAAACAACGATTGCAGTAAAGAAATCTGAACAGCGGGAAATATTGCTTGGGGCACTTACAGAAATTTCAGATGGCGACCCTCTTTTAAAATATTATGTGGATACTACAACGCATGAGATTATACTTTCTTTTTTGGGGAATGTGCAGATGGAAGTCATTTGTGCCATCCTTGAGGAAAAATACCATGTGGAGGCAGAAATAAAAGAGCCTACTGTTATATATATGGAAAGACCGCTTAGAAAAGCAGAATATACCATCCACATAGAAGTCCCGCCAAATCCTTTCTGGGCTTCTGTCGGGTTGTCCATAGAGCCGCTCCCTATTGGAAGCGGAGTGCAGTATGAAAGCAGAGTTTCACTTGGATATTTAAACCAATCGTTCCAAAATGCGGTTATGGAGGGGGTTCTTTATGGCTGCGAGCAGGGGCTGTATGGATGGAAAGTGACAGACTGTAAAATCTGTTTTGAATATGGATTGTATTATAGTCCTGTAAGTACCCCCGCAGACTTTCGGCTGCTTTCCCCTATCGTATTGGAGCAGGCTTTAAAAAAAGCAGGGACAGAACTATTAGAGCCATATCTCCACTTTGAAATTTATGCACCGCAGGAATATCTCTCACGGGCGTATCATGATGCCCCAAGGTATTGTGCAGATATTGTAAGTACTCAGGTAAAGAATGACGAGGTCATTCTGAAAGGAGAAATCCCTGCCAGATGTATTCAAGAATACAGGAACGATTTAACTTATTTCACAAATGGGCAGGGAGTCTGCTTGACAGAGTTAAAAGGATACCAGCCAGCTATTGGTAAATTTATTTGCCAACCCCGCCGCCCGAATAGCCGTATAGATAAGGTTCGGCATATGTTCCACAAGTTAGCTTAACAGCTTGCAAAAGTCATATAAAATGAGATTTGAAAGGATTAGAGACTAATTATGATGAAATGCGAATGGATATTGTGTCCTGTTTGTGGGAGCAAAACCCGTAATAAAATTAGGAAGGACACTGTTTTGGAGAATTATCCCCTTTATTGTCCAAAATGCAGACAAGAAAGCTTGATTAAAGTTGACAACTTGAAGATAACTGTCATCAAAGAGCCAGACGCTTAAGACGCAGAGCCGATGAAATTGTGGAACAATTCACGAATCATCGGCTCTTTTTGTTTCGTATTTGAAAGAACAAACTCACCAAATAAAAAAAACGATATTCGGGTGGGTTATTTTGTTATACCCTAAATTACCCTCTGAATTTGTTTTTAAATTTGGAGGGATTTTTTTATGTTCTTTTTTCGGGCGGTTATTCATCTGCTCATACGAAGTAAAATTTATCAATACATAGCATATCAGAGAATGGCAGGAAACCAGTTAAAAAAATTTCTGCCAGTGCAGCGGTACTTCTCACCTTGAAAGTGGAAGTACAATCTCCATACAACAGAATTTGTATTTCCCATAACCGTGAAGGTCACAGAGCCTTTGCGGTTTTTCTTTTGTCGTTTTTTGTTGGAAAGTGCCGCAGGGCTGTTTCTGGTGTGCGTTGCCGCTCCCCGCCTCTCCATCTGGATTTTTACATTTCAAAAATTCAGATTGGAGGTATTAGCGGTGAAATACGCACCAAGAAAAGTATATATCAAAGAAAGCGGCGGCTATGTGGAACTGTCCTATACGGATTTCTGCCGCCGCAGGCAAGCCGACAAGGGATATATGGACAAGCTGTTTATCCCCGTCCAAGGTTGTCTGCTTGAAGTCGTAAGGGAGCAATATGCGGACTTCTACCGTGACAGGGAGCGGTGGCGTTACCTGCAAAAATTAGATGCGAGGAACAGCCTGCTATCTCTGGACGGATTTACGGACAGCGAGGGGAATCCTCTGGACTTTATCGCTGATGAAGCGGCGGACATTGCGGAAACCGTTGTCAATGCTGTTATGGTGGACAGGCTGAAAGCCGCCCTGCCTTTGTTGTCGGATAGTGAGCAGGAGTTGATACAGGCAATCTTTTTTGACGGACTTTCCGAGCGTGAAGTCGGGGCGAGGTTAAGCATAACCCAGAGCGTTGTGAACAAACGCAAAGCCAGAATCCTAAGAAAACTAAGAAAGATAATAGAAAATTAAAATTTAAGGCGTTCAGCCCCCTTGTTTTTTCCTTTGGGAAAATGAGGGGGCTTTTCTCTGCCCTCTCAATCAATTCTGATTGGAGGAAGAAAGAATGGCATACAACCACGGACGGGAGGACAGGAAATGGCGTATCTGGAAAGAAGCGGAGGAAAAGCTGCTGCGTGAGTGCGGCGTTGATGAAGTGACCATTGAGCAGATACGCATAGCGGACAGGGCAGACTTCAATTCCAACAGGCGGTTTTACCGATGGACGAATGACGTTGCGGAATACCTTGAGGACATGGCAGACAGGGAGCGGCAAGCGGAGGTGAATACAGTTGCGGAGTTACTGGACGAGATTGAGAGCGAAAATCTCTATCAAGTATTAGTCACGGTGGACGGGCGTACCTTGAAAATCGTCCTGCTGAAAATGCAGGGGTATTCCACAAAGGAGATTGCCCCACTTGTGCATTTGACGACTGGTGCCATCTATGCGAGGTTAGACCATCTGCGGAAGAAGCTTCGGAAAATTTTGTAAGCGTCTAATACATCCCATTATTCTGCGGGCTACTGGGTGGGGAGTGGAATCTCCCCGCTTATTTTTGGCAGGAGGAAAACGGGATGGCATATAAAGCTAAGGCGTACACGCTTCGGGAGGAATCCACGGAAAGCGGTATAAGGTATTTTATCAGTTTTAAGGACGGGCAGGGGGAACACCACGAACTGGAAGTATCCGAGCAGTTATTCTTTGAATTTCGGCAGATGGAACGCAGGAACAGGAATCTTCTCCAATGGGACGAGCGGCACAGGGAGTTTTCGGAAGTATGGGACGAAACGCTGAACAGGCGGGCGTTAAAGCTGCCTAAGAGCATTGAGGAACAAATGATTGAAGCAGAACGGGCGGAACTGCTCTGTAAGGCGGTTGACAGACTGCCAGAGATACAAAGGCGACGTTTCCTGCTCTACTACGAGTATGAGTTCAATTTTTACCAAATCGCCGCTATGGAGCATTGCACCGCTTCTGCAATACAGAAATCCGTTGCTGTTGCAAAGAAGAAAGTAAAAGCGGAAATGAGGAAATATCTCCAACCATGACCGACACCGCCCGAAAAAGAAATCTGTTTTTTATTTGTGTGGGATTGGCGGTATTACATACTCTCACTTTTTTCGTGGGAGTAAATCTATTTTTAAGGAGGTCAACGCCTATGTGCAACAAAAACAAGATAACTGCCCGAAAGGAGGAAACCCATGCAGAAGTTACAGACAGTCAACGCCGAAACGCTCCTTTATGAGCCGCTTGAGAAGCCGTCCTTTGTGGTGGACAGCCTTATCCCCACAGGCTTGTCGCTGTTCTGCGGCTCACAGAAGATAGGCAAGAGCTGGCTCATGCTGAAGCTGTGCTTATGCGTGTCGCAGGGAATCCCCTTATGGGACATGACGACAATGGAGGGCGATGTGCTTTACCTCTGCCTTGAGGACACGTTCTGCCGCATACAGGACAGGCTGTTCCGTTTGACGGACGAAGCGAGCGGGCGGCTTCATTTTGCCGTGGCAAGCTGCAAGCTGTCAGACGGTCTTATCGTGCAGCTTGAGGATTATCTGAAAGACTATCCAGACAGCAGGCTCATTGTCATTGATACCTTGCAGAAAGTCCGTACAGCTTCAAAAGACAACGCCTATGCAAGCGACTATGGGGACATCTCCCTAATCAAAGATTTTGCCGACAGGCACTCTCTGGCGGTCATTGTCGTACACCACATCCGAAAGCAGAATGACAGCGATGTGTTCAACAAGGTGTCTGGGACGACAGGCTTAACGGGGAGTGCGGACGCTACCTTTGTTCTGGAAAAGGAGAAACGGGCATCTGACACCGCCAAGCTGTATGTAACGGGCAGTTACCCGCCGAAGAAAGGAAGATGATGGATTATGCCCTATGCAATCCTGCGTTTCCAGAAACGCAAAGCGGGCGGCGTTGCGGCTTGCGAACGCCACAACGAGCGGAAGAAAGAAGCCTACAAAAGCAACCCAGATATCGACATGGAACGCTCTAAAAATAACTATCATCTTGTCGCACCGCCAAAGTACACCTATAAGAAAGAGATTAACCGAAAGGTAGCCGAAGCAGGGTGCAGGACAAGGAAAGACAGCGTGATGATGGTGGAAACGCTCATCACGGCTTCACCAGAATTTATGAACCAGTTACCGCCCGAAGAACAGAAAGCGTATTTTACGATGGCTCTGGATTTCATTTCGGAGCGTGTCGGGGAGCAGAATATCCTCTCCGCAGTCGTCCACATGGACGAGAGAACGCCCCATATGCACCTCTGCTTTGTGCCGATTACACCAGACAATAAGCTGTCCGCCAAAACAATTTTAGGCAATCAAAAGAGCCTGTCGGAGTGGCAGACCGCCTACCATGAGCGGATGTCCTCACGTTGGAATCAGCTTGAGAGAGGTCAATCTTCGATGGAAACCAAGCGGAAACACGTCCCCACATGGCTCTATAAGTTGGGCGGCAGGCTTGATAAGCAGTATGGGGAAATCGTGTCTGCCCTGTCCGACATCAACGCCTTTAACGCAGGGAAAAAGCGTGACAAGGCTCTGGAACTGGTTGCCGCATGGCTGCCCGAAGTGGAGAAATTCTCTAAGGAAATCGGCAGACAGCAGGCGTATATCGACAGCTTAAAGGAGCAAATCGGGCAGGAAGCCGACTATGCAGGGCGTATGCGTGATGAAAAGTACGAGCAGGAATTAAAGGTGCAGAAAGCCAACCAGAGGATATTTGAATTGCAGAGAACCAACGAGCAGATGGGGCGGCTGCTCTCAAAGATACCGCCAGAAGTGTTGGAAGAATTACAGAGAACAGGCAGAAACAAATCAAGAGAAAGGTAAAAAGTGAATGAAGAAACAGGATTTTAAGGTGTTAAAGACCAAAGATTTATACCCGTTTCCCGACAATCCGTTTCATGTTGTGGAGGATGAAACGCTGTCAGAGTTAGCGGAAAGCATCAAGGAATTTGGCATTGTCACGCCGATAATCACACGCCCGAAAGAGGACGGGAACGGTTATGAAGTGATTGCGGGGCAGCGGCGTGTCCGTGCGTCCGAACTTGCAGGTATAAATACCGTGCCTGCATTTGTCCTGCCCTTAGACCGTGACCGAGCCATCATCACCCTTGTAGACAGTAATTTACAGCGTGAAAATATCCTGCCATCGGAGCGGGCGTTTGCCTACAGGATGAAATCCGAAGCCATGAAGCGGCAGGGTTTCCGCACAGACTTAACCTCGTCACAAGTTGTGACGAAGTTGCGGACGGACGACAAAGTGGCACAGGGCTTCGGCGTGGGCAGGATGACCGTCCAGCGTTTTATCCGCCTGACGGAACTGATACCGCCGATTTTGCAGATGGTGGACGAGGGGAAAATCGCCCTCACACCTGCGGTGGAACTGTCCTTTTTGAAGAAAGACGAGCAGGAAAATCTCTTTGCCACGATGGAGAGCGAAGAAGCAACGCCCTCACTCTCACAGGCACAGCGGATGAAAAGCATGAGCCAGAGCGGGCAGCTTGACATGGATATGATATTTTCCATTATGACGGAGGAAAAGGGAAACCAGAAAGAAACCTTGAAAATCAACACAAGCAAACTGAAAAAATACTTTCCGAAGGACACAACGCCGAAGCAGATGGAGGAAACCATCATCCGACTTCTGGAACGTGAGTTGCAGAGAAAACGGAGCAGGGACAGCCGCTAACCTTCTTTTTTCGGGAAGTAAATGCAGGAATTTGGAACAGAAGAAAGACAGAATTTTAAGGAGAATGAGGTAAGGAATGAAAGAAATCCAGTATGAGATTGTAAAGGAAATCGCCGTATTGTCTGCGAGTGACAGCGGCTACACAAAGGAAATCAATCTTATTTCATGGAACGGGAGAGAGCCGAAATATGACATCCGCAGCTTTTCCCCGAACCGTGAGAAGTGCGGAAAGGGTATCACGTTGAACGCTGATGAAGCAGCGGCACTCCTTGAAGCATTACAGAAAGAAGTAAACAGCGGGGATTGATGGTATCTGATTGACAGGGCGGGGCGTTTCCAGACGTTCTCCTGCCCTGTCTGGAAAGGAAGATTTAAGTATGGGCGAGGATAGGAAAACAACTGGAAGAAGAAAGCGTATTGTGCCAAAAGGGCAAGTACAAATGATTATCAGTCGAGAATATATCGGCACACAGACCGTTGCAGAAGCGTTTGTCCCGATTATCTCCGAGGATATTCGGAAGAAGATTGCCGAGGGCGACACCTTCGACAATGAGGGGCTGTCCGCTTAGAATGTACGCAATGGAACATGAAAACGTTAGGACAGATATGGAGGTTTTACAGTATGGCAGGAATAAGAACGGAGAACAAGATTTATGAAGTCGGCATTTACTGCCGCTTATCAAAGGACGATGGCACGGATAACGAGAGTGCGAGCATTGCGACACAAAAATCCATCCTCACGGATTATGTGAAAAGGCAGGGATGGCATTTAGCAAAAACGTATGTTGACGATGGCTACTCTGGAACAAATTTCCAAAGACCAAGTTTCCAGAATATGATTAAGGACATTGAAAACGGGCTGATAAACTGCGTGATTACAAAAGATTTATCCCGTCTGGGGAGGAACTATCTTGATTGTGGGTTATATCTGGAAGTCTTTTTCCCAGAGCATAACGTGAGGTATATAGCGGTCAATGACGGCGTGGACACCTTAAACAAATCCGCTATGGACATCACGCCTTTCCGCAACATCCTAAACGAAATGTATTCTGCCGATGTGTCAGTCAAGATAAAATCGGCGTACCGTGCGAGGTTTCAGCAGGGGAAATTCATGGGAACAACAGCCCCTTATGGCTATGTCAAAGACCCTGCCGACCACAACCATCTGCTGATAGATGACAAAGTTGCCCATGTGGTAAGGGAGATATTCGACCTTGCGTTAGCGGGCAACGGCATCGCCAAAATCCGCAAGCACATCAACAAACAGCATATCCTACGCCCTGCCGCTTATGCGGTGGAGCAAGGGGCAACAGGCTATGAGCGGTACTTTGAGGATAACGAGGAAAACCGTTATATTTGGAGCGAGAACAGCGTGAGGGGCATTTTAAGAAGCCCGATATATGCGGGCAACCTTGCAGGCTACAAGCGGATTGCAGCCAACATGAAAAGCAAGAAACGCCCCTCTAAGCTGCCCGAAGAATGGGAAGTGATACCAGACACCCATGAGGGGATAGTCACGCAGGAGGAATTTGACACCGTACAGCAGCTTATGACGAGCCGCAGGCGGGAGCAGAACGCAGGGGGATTTGAGAATATCTTTTCGGGCGTTATCAAGTGTGCGGACTGCGGCTATGCGATGCGGGCGGCGAGTGCCAACAGGAGGAAACGCCCCGACATCATCGACTGCGTACAATACACCTGCAATAATTATGGCAGATATGGCAATGTTATGTGTACCGCACACAGCATTGAAGCGAGGGACTTATTCAATGCCGTCCTTGCCGACATCAACCGCTTTGCGGATATGGCGGTCAATGATGAAAAGGCGGTCAGAGCCATAGAAAGGCGGCTCACGGAAACAGACCAGAGCAGGGCGAAATCATTAGAGAAAGAAAAGAAGAAGCTGAACAAACGCCTTGCGGAGCTTGACAGGCTGTTTTCCTCTCTCTATGAGGACAAGGTAATGGAGCGTATCACGGAGCGGAATTTTGAGATGATGTCGGGGAAATACCAGAAAGAGCAGCTTGAAATTGAAGCACGGCTGAAAGAGGTAACGGAAACGCTCAATGACAGCTATGAGAAATCGCAGGGCGTGAGGGACTTTCTATCCCTAATCCGCAACTATCAGGGGCTGAAAGAGTTGGACGCAACCATCATAAACGCACTCATAGACAAGATACTTGTTTCGGAACGTGAGAAACTTGCGGACGGGACAGTAAGGCAGGAAATCAAGATTTACTATAAATTCATCGGCTTTGTCGGTGAATTACATATCACACCCACAAAGCGGTGGACGGCGTTAAAGCCTAAAAATTGTACGGTGTGCGGTGTTGAATACGTCCCCAGCTCTGGAATATCAAAGTATTGTCCCGCTTGTGCTAAGAGGATACAGAGGGAGAAATCAAACGAGAGCAAACGCAGGAGTAGGGAGAGGAACCGAAGGGCATGTATTGAACTGTCCGCAAAAAATGACCGACTGATGTTGGTCGCTTTGGTCAATTATTTATTACAAATTTTAACAGAATTGATCAAGCTGGCTATGCTGGTCACGTCTTTAAATGTCAGCTATATTTCAGCCAAGCGTGTCCAAGAGATTTTTGATTTGAAGGAAGAAGACCTCCTAGAAGCTTTGCCGGAAGAAACTGCAAGAGAGCAAGAAGCGATTAGCGCAGAGAAAGTTTCTTTCACTTATCCAACGGCTTCAAGCCCAGCTCTAGAAAATATTTCCTTTGATCTGGATCATGGACAGATGTTGGGGATTATTGGTGGTACTGGTTCTGGGAAATCGACTCTGGTTCAGCTGTTAAGTCATTTATATGCCGTTAGTCAAGGCCAATTAGCCCTCTATCATCAAGGACATTCTCCTAAAACTCTTAAGGAGTGGCGGGAGTGGGTAGCTGTAGTCCCACAGAAGGCAGAGCTCTTTAGAGGAACCATTCGCTCCAATCTCTTACTAGGAATGGATGAAAGTGTGACGGAGGATGATTTGTGGTGGGCACTAGAAACAGCTCAGGCGGCTGATTTTGTGCGTGAAAAAGAAGGACAGCTGGATGAGCCGGTAGAAGCCTTTGGTCGAAATTTTTCAGGTGGCCAACGCCAGCGGTTGACCATTGCGCGTGCTCTTTTGAAAAAGGCCCCTTTCTTGATTTTGGATGATTCGACTTCTGCCTTGGATTATTTGACGGAAGCTCGTCTCTTAAAATCGATTAAAGAAGAATTGAGTGACACAAGTTTTATCTTAGTATCTCAACGAACCAATAGTCTCAAGTCTGCCGATCAGATTTTGGTCTTGAACAAGGGGCATCAAGTAGGACTGGGAAATCATGATTTCCTCTTGTCCACGAATGAGATTTATCAAGAAATTCATGAATCACAACACGGGAGGGAGGAAGCATGAGTCAAAAACGTTCTAGTTATTTAAAACGTCTGTTTAGAGATTTTGCTCACCATCCCGGGCTCCTGATTCTAGCCAGTATCGGAACCATTGCTCAAGTAGCCTTAACGGTTTGGTTACCGATCTTGATTGGACATGCGGTTGACTTGGTCATTAATCCTCAAGGGATGAAAGTCTTATGGCCCGTTTTGATCCAGATGCTTCTAATCATTGTGGCCAATACCTTGATCCAATGGATCAATCCTCTTCTCTACAATCAATTGGTCTATCGGTTTAGCCAAACCCTAAGAGAAAAAGTGATGGAAAAAGTGCATCGCTTGCCCTTGTCTTATCTGGATAAGCAAGGGAGTGGGGATTTCGTCAGTCGTTTAACAACCGATGTAGAGCAACTTAATAGCGGTCTTCTCATGGTCTTTAACCAGTTCTTTGTGGGCCTCTTAACCATTCTCGTAACCATTGTAACCATGGCAGAGCTGGATTTCTTTATGATGGTAGCGGTACTGGTCTTGACTCCTTTGTCTCTTTTGATTGCTCGTTTTATTGCCAAACGTTCTTATACGCTTTTCCAAGAGCAGACCAAGGCGCGTGGCCTGCAAACTCAGTTGATCGAAGAGTCTTTGACGCAAGAAAGTTTGATCCAGTCTTTTAACGCTCAGGATCAATTCCGTAAGTCCTTTAAGGAGACTAATGAAACCTACGCCAAGTATTCTCAATCTGCTATCTTTTATTCTTCTACTGTCAATCCTGCGACTCGCTTTGTGAATGCCTTGATTTATGCAGTGGTGGCTGGATTTGGTGCGGTTCGAATCATTTCAGGTTCTCACTTCACAGTTGGTCAATTAGTGACCTTCCTCAATTATGTCAACCAATACACCAAGCCATTTAATGATATTTCCTCTGTCTTGTCAGAACTCCAAAGTGCCCTTGCCTGCGCAGAGCGTTTATATAGCGTTTTGGATCAAGCTGAGGTCGAAGAGACAGGGCAACGGGTTCTGGAAAGTCAGAATGTCAAAGGTGCGATTGGTTTTGAACACGTCACATTTGGCTATGATTTGGGGCGGACTTTGATCAAAGATCTAACCATTCAGGTTCCAGCCGGCAGTAAGGTTGCCATTGTAGGACCTACAGGAGCTGGAAAGTCGACCTTGATTAATCTGCTCATGCGTTTCTACCCTGTTAACTCTGGAGAGATCACGATTGATGGGGTGCCAATTACGGACTACACCCGTGCTTCTTACCGCCAACAGTTTGGTATGGTTTTGCAAGAAACCTGGCTCAAGGTCGGGACCATTCATGAAAATATCGCCTTTTCTCGTCCAGATGCAAGTAGAGAAGAAGTCATCGAAGCAGCCAAAGCAGCCAATGCAGATTTCTTTATCCGGCAGTTGCCACAAGGGTACGATACCTATCTTTCAGATGCTGGAGAGTCTTTGTCTCAAGGACAACGCCAACTCTTAACGATTGCGCGGGTTTTCCTTTCAGTTCCTAAGATTTTGATCCTGGATGAGGCGACATCCTCCATCGATACTCGGACTGAGGTCTTGATTCAAGATGCCTTTAATCAGCTCATGAAGGGACGGACCAGCTTTATCATTGCTCACCGCTTGTCGACCATTCAAAATGCCGATATGATTCTTGTCATGGTGGATGGCGATATTGTTGAGCATGGCACTCATGAAGAGCTGATGCAAGCGCAAGGTGTATACTACAAGATGCAGACAGCTCAGCAACAGATTAGTTAGAATGTAGACAAACTATTTTTAAAGTAAATAAGTAAAGTGATTCTGTAAAGAAATAAATATCTACCTAATTTGTATAACGAATTAAGAGAACATTAAAACTTTCCGCCGTGAGAAAAGTGCCTGAAACAATTTAGTTTCAGGCACTCGGGAGTTTTGAAACTTTAGGTTCAAAACTAAGTCATGGAACTTCGTAGAAGTTCGCTGACGTCCGTACTCACCTAAGGAAAGTTTTTAATATGTCTTTATCTTCAATCTAAGCATTTTCAGATTTGAAAATGATTTTTTGGGTCTAAAAAACATCTAGCAAAATTGCTAGATGTTTCAGAAACTTTATCTTTTTAAACGTTTAGAACCTTATCCAAGAATTCTTTCAAGCGTGGGTGTTGGGGGTTGTCGAAGATTTGGTCTGGTTTACCGTCTTCGAGGAATTCACCGTCTGCGGTGAAGATGACGCGGTTGGCTACTTGGCGGGCAAATCCCATCTCGTGGGTAACGATGATCATGGTCATTCCTTGCTCTGCCAACTCTTTCATAACGTTCAATACATCTCCAACCATCTCAGGGTCAAGGGCAGAAGTCGGTTCGTCAAAGAGCATAATATCTGGATTCATGGCAAGTCCACGTGCGATAGCCACACGTTGTTTTTGACCACCGGAAAGACTATTTGGATTGGCATCGGCTTTATCTGCGAGTCCAACTTTTTCCAATAATTCCATCCCGACTTTTTGAGCTTCTTCACGGGTCATCAGTTTGTGCTCTACTGGCGCAAACATAATGTTTTCAAGGACGCTCATGTGAGGGAAGAGGTTGAAGTGTTGGAAAACCATCCCAATATTTTCACGGACCAAATCAACATTGGTTTTTGGATCGGTTAGATCATATCCATTAACTGTAATTTGACCTTTTGTAACTTCTTCGAGGAGATTGAGACTACGAAGGAAGGTCGATTTACCAGAACCGGATGGTCCGATAATGCAGACCACGTCCCCTTCGTAGAATTTTGCTGAGATTCCTTTTAAGACCTCATTTTCACCATAGTATTTGTGGAGGTCATGGACATCAATTTTTAATTTAGCCATTAGTTAACCTTCTTTTCTAATTTTTTTGCAAATCGTGTTAGCAAGGTGATAATCACGAGGTAGAAGACGGCAAGGATCGCATACATCTTGAAACTTTGGTAGTTTCGAGCGATGATGATCTTACCAGTTTGGAAGAGTTCTACCAATCCGATCGCAGATACGATCGTCGTATCTTTCAGGGCAATGACGAATTGGTTAACAAAGTTTGGAAGCATGAGTTTGGTTGCTTGTGGCAAGATGATCTTGCGCATGGTCTTGCCATAAGAGATCCCAAGGCTTCGGCTGGCTTCCATCTGTCCAATCGGTACAGCTTGGATCCCCCCACGGACAATTTCTGCGATATAGGCAGCAGCATTGAGAGAGAGGGCAATGGTACCTGCAACAAAGTCGTTGATTGGGGATTGATGACCTGTGACCGATTCAATCAAGTTTGGAATTCCCCAGAAGATGAAGGCGGCAAGGATCATGAGTGGGATCCCACGAATAACATCGACAAAGATTTCAGCAGTCCAGCGGAGCCATTTATAAGGGCTAACACTAAACATCCCAAAGATAACACCGATCACCATAGCAATCGCGAAAGAGAGAAGTGCAAGGGCAAGGGTTACACCCAAACCACTTAGCAATTGTTTGTAGTTGTTTTGGAGCAAGCCCCAGATTGTTGTTTCATCTACGGCTGTACTTGAAGTACTTGATTTGCTATCTGACTTAAGATATTTATCGAGAATCTTTTGGTATTGGCCATTTTTCTTCAAGTTTGCAAGACCGTTATTGAACATTTCGATCAATTCAGGATTTTCACCTTTTTTAACGGCAAATGCTAGTTGACCACTTGGAGTTCCTTCGATAGGTGTTTTGAATTTACGTCCTTGTTTAATAGCGTATTTGATGACGGATTCGTCATCCATAATCGCTGCAACCGAACCAGAATTCAAACTATCATACATAGAAGCTCCGTCAGAGAAAGTTTTGATCTTGTAGCCATATTTATTTTTATTCTTTTCAAGGAAGGTCTGCGATGCGGTTCCGTTTTTAACACCGACCGTCTTACCTTTTAAGTCATCGTAAGAATCAATCTTGCTATCCTTTTGGACTGCAAGAATAGAGTTAGCAGTATAATATGGTTCAGAAAAATCAAATGTTTCTTTCCGAGCATCGGTCACGGTCATCCCTGCGATCATTCCTTGCGCATGACCAGATTGGACATCGCTTACCGCAGCGTCAAATCCAGGGTTATCAATTTCAATGGTAAATCCTTGGTCTTTGGCAATGGCCTTGATCAAATCCATATCGATCCCTGTATACTTATTTTTCCCATTCTGGAAGACAAATGGTGCAAAAGATGAGTCACTTGAAATTACATATTTTGACTTTTTAGGCGTTGCTTTTTTTCCAGCAGGAGTAGTTGTTGTTGGAACAGCACTGTTCCCTGATGATTGGCTTTCACCTGTCCATTTCTTGATGATCTCATCAAGTGTTCCATCAGCTTTCATTTGAGCGAGGGCCTTGTTAAATTCAGTGATCAACTTTTCATGATTTCCACCTTTTTTAACACCAAAGGCAAAGCCACCGACTGCTTCCCCGTCCATATTGATAGCTAGGTCCTGACCCTTTTGGATGGCATATTGAATGACGGGTTGATCATCCATGACCGCATCCACTGCACCAGCTGTTAAACTGTTGTACATGAGATCACCCGTATCAAAAGTCTTGATCTTGTAGCCGTATTTGTCCTTGTTTTTATCGAGGAAGCGTTGAGCTGCAGTACCGTTTTTGACACCGACGGTCTTCCCTTTTAATTGGCTGTACTTCGTGATTTTGTCAGCTTTCTTCGTCGCAATGACAACTTTTGTATCGTAGTAAGTATCAGACATGGTGAAGACTTTTTCACGTTCAGTTGTTTTGGTCATTCCGGCCATAATGGCATCTGCTTGACCAGCTTGGACAGCATTGACTGCAGCATCAAATCCAGGGAAGGATTTATCTAAATCCCAGCCATTGATTTCAGCGACCTTGTCCAAGATTTCTACGTCAATTCCTTTATAGGTTTGATCTGAATCTTTAAATTCAAATGGTGCATAAGCTGTGTCGAAAACGACCTTGATCGTCTCAGCATGAGCATGACCAGCGAATGCTACCAGTGGAAATAAGAAAAGCAAATAGGCTAGTAATTTTTTCTTCATTTCTGTCTCCTTTTTCTTCATTTCTCTTTGGGTGTTTGACCCATGAGTGCATTGACCTATGAGTGCATTGACCAAAGGATGGCCTGAAAAAACAAAACATTCATACCAAATAGAGTATGAATGATCTTATGTTTTTCTATAAAAGCTATTATATCAGAAAAGTATCAGTTTAGCAAGAAAAATCAACTTTTGATGTCAGATTTTCTGACATGAGGTGGTGTTGCAGGTCTGGATTTTCTTTGCTACAATGGACCTATTCAGATAAATGGAGGTTACTAGATGAAGAAAGGGTTGATCATTCAAGGTATCAAAACGAAAACTTCTGTGTCAGTTTTCGTTTCTACACTATTCTACGTGTTTTTAGCTTCCTTCTTTATAGAAGGGGGACTATGGCTCAGTAGTGAATTGGTGGGACCATTTTCGACTGCAATAGGTTATCTAACCGAGTTTTTCTCACCAGGAAATGGGGTTGCAAGTATTCAAGAGTTTTTCTTCCATTATATTCTCTATTATGAGCTCTTCAGTTTTGTATTTATTCTCTTACTCTTTATTTTTTGGGTGAAAGTAATAGAGAAGAATTCCTTATCAAGCTTAGGTTTTGTAAAAAGAAATTGGCTCAAGTATCTAGCTTGGGGGATCTTGCTTTCTCTGCTTCAAATGGGTGTGATTGCCCTTGTCTACCAAGTGTGTGGAATCGGAACTTTTGAGCTTAATGAATTAAGTTTAGAACCCATCCTCTTTATTCTAGGTTTATTCCCATTTTGGCTCCTTCAAGGAGGGACTGAAGAAGTAGCGACGCGGGGTTGGCTCCTGACTCGGATTGCTGCAAGAACCAATCTTCCCTTAGCAATCGGGATTTCTAGTAGTCTCTTTGGCATTCTTCATCTGGGAAATTCAGGAGTGACCTTCATATCTCTACTGAATATTGTCCTTGATGGGGTGCTAGCTGGTCTGCTCCTTATCTACACCGATAGTATTTGGCTAGTGGTCGCTCAGCACGGGACCTGGAACTATGTACAAGGAAATCTCCTTGGTTTTCAAGTCAGTGGGACGGGCGCAGATGCCTCTATCTTCAGCTTTACCATGGGGTCAGGACCTGACTGGTTGACTGGAGGGGAATTTGGAGCAGAAGGATCGATCATCACAACTCTGGTTCTTCTAGTATCCGTCGTGATTGTTTATCGCTTAGGGGAAAGAAGAGAAAAAGTTGTTCATGAAAAAGTGTGAAATGGCTGATAGGAAATAATGATAAATACGAAGACAGGCAAAAGTGCCGGTCTTTTTTATAAATTATAAATGAAAGAAAGCCGAACACATATTGATGAGTTCGGCTTGTTTTATATAATAGGAATAATTAGCTTGACTTGTGCACCATTATGAATATTTTCTAAATGCATCGTTCCATTATGAAGTTTCATGACGCGTTTTACGAAAGATAAACCAAGTCCATAGTGACTTTCTTGAGAGGGTGTTCTTGCTTGGTCATCTTTATAGAAAAGATTTCCAGCATTCTGTAATATATTTTTTGAAAAATTAGATTGGTTATTCCATATAGTTAGAACTAATTGACTATTTTCTTGTGAAATTGTTAGCTGGATTTGTGCATCATTTTCTTTTTGATGTTGTATTGAATTATTAATGATATTTGTGATTGCTCGGAAAAATAGATTGGAATGAATTGCAATTTGTGTTGATGGAGTTACTGTGTTTGTAAAAACAAATTGTGTATTTTTAGGGAGTAAAGGTGAGATATGTTCCTGTAATTGATAAGTTACTTGTTTAATTGATATGTTTTCAAGTTGAATATCATGGTCGTAAAAGGTTTTGGAGTATTGGATGAAGTGGTTAAAATAATCGTTTAATTGAATACTAGCTTGCTCAAGATCTTTTAGACATTCCATTACTTGAGGTGTTTGTTTGGTAGATTGTAAGAATTCAGCATTTCCTCTGATGACAGTTAGAGGAGTTCGAAGATCATGTGCAGCGCTAGATACTTGAAACATGAGTTCTTTTTTTTGATCTTTTTCATGTTCAATCCTATTTTTTATATCAGATTGCATTTTTTCGATCAGTTCATTTGTTTCAATAAATTCTTTAATCTGCAAATGGTGATGTTCATTTTTTGTGAAATATAGACCACTATGATAAACCATGTTCATTTCTTTTTGAATCTTGGTTAATAACTGTCTAATATTTATTACAATGATAACAATTAAAATGATGCAAAGATAAATCCAAGAACTGACGCTAAAAAATAAAGCAAAGCGATTGGCATTTTTCTCATTGATTCCAGATACAGAAGATAGAAGAGCGGGGAGTATGTAAAAAAGTATAAGACATAGAAGAAATTGCCAAATGATTTTAAGGTAGGTACGCTTAATGAGTTGCTTGATCGTCAATTCTTTTTCCATTTGTATCCTCCTCCCCATACTGTTTTGATTGGATCAATTTGATGAGTTTTAAATTTTTGTCTAATTTGATAGATGTATTCGGTGATTGACCGTAGTTGAGCATCAGAGCTTACAGGATAAAGATAATTGTAAAGTTCTTCTATGCTAAATATTCGGTTTTCATTTTTGGCTAAAAGATAAAGTAAATCAAACTCTCGCTTAGTTAGTGATATTCTCTTTGATTGATAATAAATTTCTTGACGATCTCGATAAAAAGTAATATCTGAATTCATTTCTTCTTTAGAGGCAGGGTGAGATCTTTCTTCTCTCCGAAGATGCATTTGAATTCTTGCAATCAATTCTTTAATGCTGAATGGTTTTGTAATGTAATCATCGGCTCCGGCTTGTATTCCTTTTAGTAAATCTTCTTCAAAATCTTTAGCGGTTAGAAATAAGATTGGAGTAGCAATTTGTGGACGAATGGAACGACAAATATCTAAACCAGAAATAGGCATCATGACGTCAAGTAAAATTAGATCAAATCCAGTAAAGTCACAGATATTGATCTCCTCTATATTTTTACGAGTTTCCACGTGAAAGTTGTTTGCTTCTAATGCATTCCCTATTAATCGTAAGATTTTTTCATCATCGTCAATGGCTAAAATTTTATACTTCATAGTTCCTCCAATTATATGAGCATATTATAGCAAATATAGAATGTAATTTGTTGAAAATAAAAAAAATAATTATTCTGAGAATTTCCTGATTTTCTCCTGTTATACTTGCTCCAAGTGAAGGTGGAATTTCACTAAAAGTCAGAAGGGAAAAAGAATGAATGATAACAATTCAAAAGCTACATAAGGAATATAATAATAAAATTGTCCTTCAAAACGTGTCTTTCAAAGCTAAGAAAGGTGAGATTACTGGATTGATTGGACCGAATGGATCTGGAAAATCAACTTTAATCAGAATTTTACTTGGCTTAGAAAATAGTCAAATGGGAATGGCATTGATCAATGGCAAAAAATACTCTCAATTGGGAGATAATCCTTTTTGTATTGTTGGATCGTTCCTTGACAGTTGCCAACCTTACCCAACCAGAACAGGATTTCAGCATCTTCGGTGGATTGGGTTGGCTTGTGGGGTTGATAGAAATAGGTGCAAGGAATGTTTAGAGTTGGTGGGGTTAAGTGAAGCTAAAAATAAAAAGGTAAAAGACTATTCATTAGGAATGAAGCAACGTCTTGGGTTAGCAACAGCCTTATTAGCAAATCCTGACATCTTAATTTTAGATGAACCAATCAATGGACTAGATCCAGAAGGAATTCGCTGGGTACGTAATTTTTTACAATCTTTTGTCAATGAAGGTAAAACTGTCTTAATGACAAGTCATTATATGAGTGAGTTAGAATTAACTGTAGATCATTTGGTTGGTATTTCTAATGGCAAAATTGTTATTGATGCTCCTACAAAAGATATTTTGAAACAGTTTGGCTCTTTTGAGGAAGCATATTTTAAAGCACTCGAAGGGAAAGAAGGTGAATAATTTGTTGAAGCGTTCCTTTTTTAGTGACCTTTATAAATATAGTAGTTTACCTACTTTTAAAGTTACTTTTTTTCTTATTTTGGGAGTTAGCATATTTTTTTCAATTCAAAATATCCAGGTGATAAATGCCTTAGTAGAAGGAAATAGACAAGCGGTTAACCTTGATCCATCTATGTTATCATCGAATCCAGTGTATACAGTCAGGGATGCTCTCTTATCTTCACCCTACCAAGCAAGTGTTATTTTCTTGCCAATTCTTGTTTCACTTGTTTATTCAACCCATTATCAATTTGGTGATGATTATTTTAGCCAGTTATTGATTCCTAACTGGAAAGTTCGTCTTACTGGGTTTATTGCAAGTTCGATTGTCCTATCGTTACTTTCTACTTTAATATTTTCTATAGTAAACGCTGTTATTTTATTCGTTTTTCTAGATTCAACTCTAAAGAATTTATTAGAATTGACATTGTTTTTAGATGTCACGGTAAGAGTTATGATATTTGCAATCGTTCTTACTTTATTAGCTTTACTTTTCGTAATCATAACGAAAAAATCAATGACTGCATTAATTGCAGACGTTTTATTATTGGTAATCACCTTATCAGGTATTCTAAGAGGAATTTCCTCTAAAATAGAAAAACTATTGCCTTTGATTGGAGCAAAGTCATTTGCATTTGGTCGAATTGAAGGGACTCAAACGAGCCAATTGTACGGCTTTACACTTTTAGTAGTAGAAGGGATCTTGTTCTTGGTGTTCATAATGGTTGTAGAAATGATTCGAATGAGGAGGAAGAATGGCAAGAATATTATTTAGTCTTATCGTCAAAAAATATAGTTTAAAACCCGTAAAGTACCAGATAGCTATACAGTCACTTTTGATAGGTTTTGTGTGTCTCTTCGGTGTGTTACCAGTTTCAATCAATGATACTGTTGTACAATTATCTATAAAGCAAGCTCTTGTTTTTGCCTCAATGCTCTCTGTTAGTATAGGGTGTGTTAATGCATTTGTTGAGTTACAATCACACGAAACAAAACTAGTTTATTTGGTAAGTGGAAAAAGGATCTTAAGTTCAATTAGGATCCTGTTCGTAGAGTTATGTGATGTAGTACTACAATCAACCTTGTATTTCATTGTATTGCTTATATGGTTTCATTTTTTTAGTAGCGAAAATGGTGTCAGTTTAGAAATTTTCAGCTTCTATTTGATTGGCTCCATCCAATACTTTTTGATTTCTTACTTTTTAAGTTATTTTTTCAAAAGTCCAATGGGGAGTTTAGCTATTTTATTGCTATTTCCTATTTTAGTACAACCATTCATAGAAAGAGTAGTGGAACCATTGACTAGTTACCTATTTTATAATATTATTGCAGATACAATATTAGGGAGAGCTTCCTATTTGCAACTCTGTACTTACATTATTGGATTTGTATGTTCACTTGGAGCAACTCTCTACTTCTTGGTAAGGAATCAAGAAGTTAAGTAGTAAATAAAAATGATACTGATGAGCAAACTTTTCTAATTTTGGGAGAGTGGGACAGAAATCGGTAATTCGTTAGAATTCGATTTCGTCGTCCCACCTCCGCACAGTTGAGTAGGGCTGTAAAAGCTGATGAAATCAGCGTAGTAGAGCCCACTCAACCCCTGCATCTTGTTCGACAATCCAAAAACAATTAAGAGGCTATGACTTTTGTCCCAGCCTCTTGTTACGTATTGCATGGTTTTAGAATAAAAGACAAGACTTTCGAAGTAATTGCGAGAGTCTTGTTTAGTTTTTATGCTAATGCGTGTCCAATTAATTAGATTGTAATTCGCTCATGTACCAATTTAATGGATCGTTCTGTAACATGTTGTCTTCTCTCTTCATTCCTCATATCAGAGAATTCTAATGATTTATGGTAAAATAAGGTCTATATATGTGAGGACAAAGAGATGATTAATCGAGTAACAGACAACAAATTTAAACTAGTATCCAAATACCAACCGTCTGGGGATCAACCGCAGGCCATTGAACAGTTGGTGGATAACATCGAAGGTGGCGAAAAGGCCCAAATCTTGATGGGGGCAACTGGTACGGGGAAGACCTATACTATGAGCCAGGTCATTGCCCAGGTCAATAAGCCGACCCTGGTCATCGCCCACAATAAAACCCTAGCGGGCCAGCTCTATGGGGAGTTCAAGGAATTTTTCCCTGAAAATGCGGTCGAGTACTTCGTATCTTACTACGATTACTACCAGCCTGAAGCCTATGTGCCATCGAGTGATACCTATATCGAAAAAGATAGCTCGGTCAATGATGAGATTGACAAGCTTCGTCATTCAGCAACCTCAGCCCTCTTAGAGCGCAATGACGTCATTGTAGTCGCGTCTGTTTCATGTATCTATGGGTTGGGTTCGCCTAAGGAATATTCCGACAGTGTGGTCAGCCTGCGTCCAGGTTTGGAGATTTCTCGTGATCGTTTGCTCAATGACTTGGTGGATATCCAGTTTGAACGCAATGATATCGACTTTCAACGGGGGAAATTCCGTGTCCGTGGGGATGTGGTCGAGATTTTCCCAGCTTCGCGTGATGAGCATGCCTTTCGAGTTGAGTTTTTCGGAGATGAGATTGAGCGGATTCGTGAGATTGAAGCTTTGACGGGCCAAGTTCTAGGAGATGTGGACCACTTAGCGATTTTCCCAGCCACTCACTTCGTGACCAATGACGACCATATGGAAGTGGCCATTGCCAAGATTCAAGCTGAGCTGGAAGAACAGTTAGCTATCTTTGAGAAGGAAGGAAAACTGCTGGAAGCTCAACGCTTGAAACAACGGACCGAGTACGATATTGAAATGTTGCGAGAGATGGGCTACACCAATGGTGTCGAAAACTACTCACGTCATATGGATGGCCGGAGTGAAGGAGAGCCACCGTACACCCTTTTGGACTTCTTCCCTGAAGATTTTCTCATCATGATCGATGAAAGTCATATGACCATGGGCCAAATCAAGGGCATGTACAATGGAGACCGCTCGCGCAAGGAAATGCTGGTCAACTATGGCTTCCGTTTGCCGTCTGCCTTGGACAACCGGCCACTGCGTCGTGAAGAGTTTGAAAGCCATGTCCACCAGATTGTCTATGTGTCAGCGACACCAGGTGACTATGAGATGGAACAAACGGATACCGTCATCGAGCAAATCATCCGTCCGACAGGTCTTCTAGATCCCGAGGTGGAAGTGCGTCCGACCATGGGACAAATGGACGATCTCTTGGGTGAGATCAATGCGCGTGTAGAACGTGGAGAGCGGACTTTTGTCACCACTCTGACCAAGAAGATGGCAGAAGACTTGACCGATTACTTCAAGGAAATGGGGGTCAAGGTCAAATACATGCACTCGGACATTAAGACCTTGGAGCGGACAGAAATCATCCGTGATTTGCGTTTGGGCGTTTTTGATGTCTTGGTCGGGATCAACCTTCTTCGGGAAGGGATTGACGTACCAGAAGTGAGTCTAGTAGCCATTCTCGATGCGGATAAGGAAGGATTCCTCCGTAACGAACGTGGCCTCATTCAGACCATCGGTCGTGCTGCCCGTAATAGTGAGGGGCACGTGATCATGTATGCGGACACCATGACCCAATCTATGCAAAAGGCCATCGATGAAACAGCCCGTCGTCGGAAAATCCAGATGGCTTATAATGAAGAGCATGGTATTGTTCCACAAACCATCAAGAAGGAAATCCGTGACCTCATCTCTGTCACCAAGGCGGTGGCCAAAGAAGAGGACAAGGAAGTGGATATCACCAGTCTCAACCGCCAAGAGCGCAAGGAACTGGTCAAGAAACTGCAAGGCCAAATGCAAGAAGCTGTCGAAGTGCTTGACTTTGAGTTGGCAGCGCAAATCCGCGATATGATGTTGGAAGTCAAGGCCTTGGATTAGATAGGATAAAGCGAATGAAGATTATCATTAAAACAATGGAAACTCCTGAAGAGATAGAAGGAAAATCTCTCGTTCATTGGCAAACGTGGAGAGAGGCTTATGACGATCTTTTACCCGCGGAATTTCAGGAGACAATGACATTAGATAAATGTCGTTTCTTTAGTCAAAAGTATCCAGAAAACACCTTGATTGCTATGGATGGAAAGAAGGTCATTGGATTTATCAGCTATGGAAATTTTTGTGATGAAGCCATTCAAGCTGGTGAAATCATCGCCTTATATGTTTTAAAAGATTACTATGGAAAAGGTGTGAGTAAACAGTTAATGCATGCTGCATTTGCTGCTCTCGATCATTTCTCTGAGATTTATTTATGGGTATTGAAAGAGAATAAGCGAGCCATTGCTTTCTATCAAAAAATGGGTTTTACTTTTGATGGCCAAGAAAAAATACTTAAACTTGGAAAACCTGTTAAGGAATTGAGGATGATGTATTCTTCAAATAAAAATTCCTAAAGGACCTATCTATCAATCTTTGAACCATTATCAATTAATCAAGTAAAAAATAAAAGAGATAGAATGAACCAAAGAAATGAAGGAGAAGACGAATGAAGATTTTAGTCATCAATGGGCATCCGGATAAGGAAAGTTACTGTCAGGCTATTTTTCAAACCATCGTCGAAACGATTGATCCAAATCACCACGAGCTTAAAGTGATCAGTCTCAATGAAGAGGACTTTGACCCGGTCCTTCGCTACGGTTATCGAAAGCGGATGGAAGAAGATCCCTTTATCCTTCGTTCTCAAGAATGGATCCAGTGGGCGGATCACCTGATCTTTGTTTATCCCATCTGGTGGAGTAGTATGCCGAGCCTTATGAAGGGCTGGATCGACCGGGTCTTTACACCGGGGATTGCCTACTCGGCCAATGATCAAGGAAGCTTTATCTGGAATTACCTTAGAGGCAAGCAATTTAAGAAGTTGCTTAAAGGCAAAACAGCTAGTATTTATGCAACCTCCATGGCGCCTACTTGGTGGTACAAGATTTTTTCAGGCCCTCTCAACATTCCTGATAGTTATGGTATCTCTGTTTTGAAAAATGCCGTCTTGAACCATTGTGGGATCAAAACCAAGCGTGTCTGTATTTTAGGTGAAGTCGGCCGCGATGTAAATACCGCTAGCATCCGGGAACAGCATCTCCAAAAGGTCGCAGAAGAAGTGAAGAAGCTTTGATCAGAGATGGGAGAATACTAATAAGTTAGGGTCTTTAGTTGTATTTTGAATAGGTTTTAGTTAAACTATTAATATAATCTATAAAACATAGGGATGATTCAATATGCTGCTATTTATCTATATGATCTATGTCGTTCTTTCACTATCCAAAATGAAAAATGAAGGAAAAAGGGTCTCTATTTTTACTAGGGTGATTGTTTACGGCCTATTGATTCTCTCTTTGTTTATGTTCTATTTCAGATTTTTGGCATTTTTATTTAGTCCATTGCCATTTTTTGGCTTTCTAGCGGCTCTTGCTATTGGAGGTATGATGCTATCTCTTAAATTAGTTATTGCCCTTGCTTTGCTTTTGTTATCTCTTAGCCTATTCTTAGATAGCAAAAATAGTAATCCGGAAACGCCTCTCATTGATCATTGGTTACGATTGGGGGTTCATATTCTACTGATCATTATTTAAGGCAAGAACTCCACTTTCAGTCCTGAATGTTTAGTTTTTTGTCCCTTGAGATTTGCAACCCACCAGAGACGGAAGTGAAAAATCTTAAATGAAGGTATCCATTCAATGCACATTGACGTAGTTATGGATTCGCTTTATAATATGGTTAGTTACAGCATTTTTAAATAAGGAGCCTTCTCTATGCTGAAGCAGTTAAATGGTTTTAAAAATTTATATTTATTCTTCTTAGCTTTTTTCGTTATTGAAGTAATACTAGTTTTTTTGGGTCTATCATTTACCCCTCTACTTAGTTGTCTCTGGTTTGATTTCTTATTTCTAGTTCTTTTTTTCAATCTTTGGTCTATCTTTTATAAAAAGAGAGAGTTCAAGTTTTTTCATCTAATCTTACAATTTTTGAGTGTCATTCTAGCATTTTTCATTTGGTTCATTCTCCAAGTGTCTTTTACAGATTCAGCTAATACCATAATCCCTCCAATCCATCATAATTCGGAAATACGAGGGAATTATGTTGAAATCCCACATGGAGCGATCCCTATACGGAGTCGTGATTACTATGAACTGGTCAATCCCTTCATCATGAAGCTAGAAGTGAAATACAGAGAAGATGGATGGTAAATCCATAGAAAGGAAATATATGTCACGTACAACGCCTACTATACTGTGCAATCTTTGCATGGTCGAAGATCTTGAAAATGGGAAAGTAGTCCTCCAATACCGCTCACCTGAAAAGACTCACTGGGCTGGCCATGCTTTTCCAGGTGGCCATATTGAAGAAGGAGAAAGTCTAGTAGAATCCGTCATTCGTGAAGTCTACGAAGAGACAGGACTGACAATTACAGATCCAAAACTCGTCGCAGTCAAAGACTGGCCACTAGACGAGGGAGGTCGCTATATTGTCTTTTGCTACAAGGCAACAAGATTCTCAGGCCAGCTCAGATCGTCCGAAGAAGGAGAAGTTTCTTGGGTTAAGAAAGACCAATTAGAAAAGTTGGATTTATCCTACGACATGCTTCCTCTGCTGGAAGTGATGGAAGACCCGGACTTGTCTGAGTTCTATTATCGCAAACGGACAGATGATGATTGGGAAAAATTAAGATTTTAAGCAAAGAGCTAGAGGTATCTAGCTTTTTTTGCTTGTAAGGTAAAAGAAGTAAGAATATTCCATTCGTGCTTGAATCTGCTCAGAAAAAGTACTATAGTATAAGCATAAAATACAATTGTAATCTTTCATACTGTGAATAGAAAGAAGGCAAGATATGAAATTACAATTTAGAATCCTTATAGGAATTTGCTTCTTGATCGGTGCCTTAGTCTTTGCCTTTCAAAAGGAATGGTTGTACGCTTTGCTGTTGCTTTTGGTTGGGGTTTCTTACCTTTATAAAGGAGTGCGTCGATGAAGAGTGATTGTTTAACCATCAAGGGGCTAAACGTTTGGTATAAAAAAGACAAGCCCGTTATAAAAGACACGAATTTGCTTGTACCCAATCATTCTGTAGTAGGGTTGATTGGTCGAAATGGAGCTGGGAAGACAACCTTGCTAAAAGCTTTAAGTAGTGTCTTTGATCATCGGCAGTATGCAGTTGAGACTGTTACTATAGAAGACAAGGCAACCTCTTTTCATACGAATTTCTATAAGAGCCGTACCTATACAGTTTTTACTGAAAACAATAGTTTTTTAAACTGGGATTTTGTTCATTATTTTAATTTTGTCTGTCGTTTGTATCATCGAAAGAGAGATGAAACGGTATTGCAGGACTTGATTTCAGGCTTTCGTTTTGAAGAGTATCTCAACACCGACATTGGTAGTTTGTCAACGGGAAATAAGAAGAAAGTCTTCTTGATCACAGCTTTTTATCTCAAACCTCCCCTCCTTATTTTGGACGAACCATTTGATGGCCTTGATTTTGATGCGACAGAATTTCTATATGGTTTGCTATTGCAGTATAAAGAAGAAGGCTCTATTCTGATGAGTTCGCATATCGCAGAGAGTATCGTTCGGGTGTGTGATACAGCTTATTCTATTGAAGATGGTCACCTAGACGCGATCGAATTGAATTTAGAAGATTGGTTTCATGACGTTAATCGTCAGAGGGGGTAGAGCATGCTACTAGCAATTTTTAGAGATTTGGTGTCCAAAAATCGGCTCTTCTTGTTCTTAACTTCCTTAGCTTTTGCTCTTTATTACCATCTTGTTGGGGCAAAATTTTCTACGAGCTTTCAAGTCTTGCTGATCAGTACGGCTATTGTTACTGCTCTATCAACCTTTCAATTACTCTATTCCTACTTTTCGATGGACAGGGTTCAGGCCTACTACCAGCTTCCTTTGTCTCTAAATCGTTTTAAAGGGTCTTTTCTGACGGTAACCTTTCTTCTCAATTTACTAGAGCGCGTGCTGTTATTGATCCTCTTTTTGGGAGTCAGGTTAGACCTGCTACAATCCTTTAAGCTCGTCCTCCTTTCTTTACTGGTGGTATTGAGTGTGTTTTATGTCTTTATCCAGTTCAATACCAGGCCTAGTTTTCTAGGAGGAGTACTCATTTCTGTAACGACTGTTCTCACAGTATCTTCTTTATGGGTCCAACAAGTGTCCTATATGATCTTACTTTCAGCCTTCATTGCTGTCTTTATTTTTAAAAATGAGGACTTGATCGCGATTTCAAAACATGATCAGTTACTCGTCGCAAAGAGAAGAAGCGGCAATTATTTTTGGATTTCCTTGTTTCAAGAGCGCTATTTTTCCATCAATTTTGTCTTTACCCTCATCTTCCTCTTACTCATTCTGATACAGGATTATGAGGCTCCATTAAAAATCATCATTCTTTTAACAATTGCTTCTGTCAATACGCCATTAACCACTCTCATTTCTGTTGATAAAGATTTGATCGATCATGTCAAGTCCCTACCTAAGAGTCGGTTCTTTTACCTGATGTATTACCGTGTATTGCTGACCTATTTCCTATCTGTGAATCTATTTGTTGCTCTGTTATTAAAAATGGTGGTCATGCCTGACTTGGGGATTCTATTTTTACTAGGAGTGATGATTCTAGCAGTAGTTGAAGCTGTTTTGCACTTACTGATTGAAATCTATTTCCCTTTAAGAAAATGGAATTTAAAAAGAGAATGTTGGAAGCACCCAAGAAAATACATTGTTCCTAGTATCGTCTTCTTACTTAGTTGGAGTCTCCTTTTCTGCTTCTAAGGAATTGCCCCTTTGCTTGTATCTGCTTCTTAATTGTAGTATGATAGAGGAGTTGAAAAGATGCTAGAAAAGGTGGCAAGTATATGAAAGATTTTCACTTTGATGCAATTGCTGCATTTGAAAATTACGAAATCGAAAAGATGAGAGATGGCCATGTGGTGGTGACAACTAAGGTCGTAGAATCATCGCTCAATTATTATGGAAATGCGCACGGAGGCTATCTCTTTACCCTGTGTGACCAAGTCAGTGGTTTGGTCGTGGTTTCTCAAGGGGTCGATGGGGTAACCTTGCAATCCTCGATCAATTACTTAAAAGCAGGGCGTCTGGGTGATGTCCTCACGATCCATGGCGAATGTGTCCATAGTGGACGGACGACTCGAGTTGTGGATGTCGATATTACCAATCAAGACGGTGCCAATGTCTGTAAGGCAACCTTTACGATGTTTGTTACGGGAGTGAGAGATGAATCCGCACAAGTACGCATTTAAAAACTATATTTTTGATTTTTATGGAACCTTAGTCGACATCGAAACCGATGAGTCGAGTCCCATTTTATGGGATACAATGGCTCAGATCTACCAATCCTACGGGGCAAGCTACTCAGGAGAAGGTCTGCGCCTGCGTTATAGAGAGTTGGTGCAACAAGCCGAAGAAGACTTGGCTAAGGTAAAACAAGTTGCCTACCCAGAGATTGATCTGACGGTTATCTTTGTACAATTGTATTTAGAAGGTCATCCAAGTGGGAATAGTGTTGCCCATCTCAAAGAGTGGGGACGTTTGATTGCGCGGACTTTCCGTGTCCTTTCTCGCAAGCGGTTGGAGCTTTATCCTCATACGAAAGAAGTATTAGAGGATATGAAAGCTGCAGGTTGCCGAATCTTTCTCTTATCCAATGCCCAAGCAGATTTTACCAATCCGGAGATTGATTTGGTTGGTTTGAGAGAACTTTTCCATGCCATTTACTTGTCGTCTAACGCAGGTATTCGCAAACCTCAGCCAGAGTTTCTCTTGGAAGTGGTGAAAGAACACCAGTTGAACCCTGAGAAAACGGTCATGGTGGGGAATGACTTTACGACAGATGTCGCCGTGGCCCAAAGTATCGGGATGGAGAGTATCTTGATCAATACCTTCCCATACTCTGAAGCTGAACTGCGCGAGAAGAATCAAGCAGGTGTGCGCGTGATTCGAGACATTCAAGAATTGCAGGAAGATTGAGAAATATCATCCATGTAGGGAGGCCAAGTCGCCTCTTTTTTATTGAAAATGCTACAGTCGAGCTGGATTTGTCAAATTTTCGCTTTCATGGTATACTATGAAAGTTAATTTGAATAAGGAGATAAAAATGAATAACTTACCAAACTGTCCAAAATGTAACTCTGAATACGTCTATGAAGATGGAGCGCTCTTGGTGTGCCCAGAGTGTGCGTATGAATGGAACCCAGCTGAGGTCGAAGAAGAAGAGGGTGTCGTAGCGATTGATGCCAACGGAAACAAATTGGCTGATGGCGATACGGTAACCTTGGTCAAAGATTTGAAAGTGAAGGGTGCACCGAAAGATTTGAAACAAGGTACGCGCGTGAAAAACATCCGTATCGTTGAAGGAGACCACAACATCGATTGTAAGATTGATGGCTTTGGTGCAATGAAACTCAAATCAGAATTTGTGAAGAAAATCTAAAGAAAAGTACACAAATTAATAGAGTTGTTTAAGTTTATAATGGAACTTTCCGCTGTGAGAAAAGTACTTGAAACAGTATTGATTCAAGTACTCGGGAGTTTTGAAACTTTAGGTTCAAAACTAATTGAACACGGGCTACGGATTGTGTCAAAAAGATAAGTTCTCCTAGAATCGAAAGATTCTGCGTCAAACTTCCTATTTTGACTTTATCCGTATACGCCCTTTGTATCTTAATAAGTCATGGAACTTCGTAGAAGTTCGCTGACGTCCGTCCTCACTTAAGGAAAGTTCCTGATTAAACTGAAGGGGCTACCCCCTTTTCTTTCAGGAGAATACTATGAAATTCAAATTATTATTTAGCTATCGTTTTCTATTATTTATCTTAAGTGTGCTCGGTGTTTATCTGCAACTGACTAAGCATGGTGGCTTTGGCATGATGCTCTATTACACCATTTTATCTAACATGTTGGTCATGTTCTTTATGGGAGACATGGTTTGGCGCATGGTTCGAGGTCGTTCGACCCAGACTCAGGGTTACCTTCGTATGAAAGGCGCAGTTACCATGTCCATTATGATCACCTGTGTCATCTACCACTTTATGTTGGCGCCTATCGCGACACCCGAGAAGTTTTATCGTTTGGAAAACTTCCTCTGTCATTACATCGTTCCTTTGATGTTCTTCTTTGATACCCTAGTGATTGATAAAGCCAAGCAATACCGTAAGCTCGATCCTTTCTTTTGGACCTTGATTCCACTGGCTTACATGCTCTTTGCTCTTCTCAATGGTTTGGTCTTGAAGTGGCCAATTCCAGGTGCAAAAGATAGTCCGTTTGCCTATTTCTTTATCAATGTTAATAAATACGGCTGGGCCTTTGTTGGAAAATGGGTGGTGATCATCTTTATCGCTTACCTCTTGGCTGGCTATGTGCTCTATGGGATTAAAAATATCAAGCGGAAATCGGCTGTTTCTTAGTAAAAACCGAACATTATTCGGATGAAAAGTCATGTTTTTAAATTTTTTTGAAAAATGTTGAGTTTTTTCTTGCATGTCGTTTGAAACTGTGATATAGTTATCTCAATTAAATAAATCCTTTAATCCTGTCCCGTGAGGCAGGCAAGGAGACTGTGAAAAACAATGGCTAGGACCATAGGGCGAGACTCTATCCTCTTAGACCATCCATTTGCTGAACCTCCTTGAAAAAGGAGGTTTTTCTTTTACAACTAAGGAGGACTGAATGAAAACCAAAGAAGTCGTTGATGATTTGACGATGAAACGGGCCATTACCCGGATCACCTACGAAATCATTGAACGAAACAAAGATTTGAGCCAGATTGTGCTGGTGGGGATCAAGACGCGTGGTGTTTACATCGCTCGCCGGATCCAAGAACGCCTCTCTCAGCTGGAACAAATCGATGTCCCTGTAGCAGAACTAGATACCAAGCCTTTCCGAGATGACATGAAGGCGACAGAAGATACAACGGTCTTACCAGTTGATATTGCTCATAGAGAAGTTATCTTGATCGATGACGTCCTCTATACGGGTCGCACGATACGCGCTGCCATTGACAATCTGGTCAGTCACGGTCGTCCTGCTCGAGTGAGTCTGGCGGTTCTAGTCGACCGTGGGCATCGGGAGTTGCCGATTCGTCCGGACTTTGTTGGGAAAAATATCCCGACAAGTAAGTCAGAGGAAATCATTGTCGAGATGGTGGAGCTAGACGGTCAAGACCGCGTCCTCATCAAAGAAGCTTAAACAAATTGTAAATTTTTTGTATTCACATTATAAAAGGAGAATCAACATGTCTGAAAATCAAATCGCTCTTAAAAACCTTGTCTCAATGGAAACTCTTACCAATGAAGAAGTAATGGCATTGATCAAACGTGGGATTGAGTTCAAAAACGGAGCTAAAGCAACCTACGAAGACCAACACATCATCTCAAACCTTTTCTTTGAACCTTCAACTCGTACCCACAAAGCCTTTGAAGTGGCAGAGTTGAAATTGGGATGTGATCTCCTTGACTTTGATGTGAAGACAAGCTCTGTGAACAAAGGGGAAACACTTTACGATACCATCTTGACCATGTCAGCTCTTGGTGTAGATGTCTGCGTCATCCGTCACCCTGAAGTGGACTACTACAAAGAATTGGTTGAAAGCCCAACGATCACTGCATCTATCGTCAATGGTGGGGACGGTTCAGGTCAACACCCAAGCCAAAGCTTGCTTGATTTGATGACCATCTACCAAGAATTCGGTCACTTTGATGGCTTGAAAGTTTGTATCGCTGGGGACTTGGATCACTCACGTGTGGCAAAATCAAATATGCAAATCTTGAAACGTTTGGGAGCAACCCTCTACTTTGCAGGTCCAGACGAATGGAGAAGTGCGGAATTTGAAGACTATGGAACCTTCGTCACTATCGATGAAGTCATTGAAGATGTGGATGTGATGATGTTCTTGCGTGTGCAACACGAACGTCATGATTACGAATCACTCTTCTCTAAAGAAAACTACCACCGTCTTCATGGTTTGACTCAAGAACGTTATGACCGTATGAAAGATACAGCGATCTTGATGCACCCAGCACCAGTCAACCGTGACGTTGAAATTGCGGACCACTTGGTAGAAGCTCCTAAATCACGCATCGTAGAACAAATGACCAACGGTGTCTTTGTCCGTATGGCCATCATTGAAGCCGTCCTTAAAGGTCGCGGTGCAAAATAAGATAACTGACAATTCATTGAAAGGAAAGAAAGAGGACAGAGTAGAGAGCTACATGGAATCTGACTTTCCTTTTTTTGAGGAACTATGATAAAATTGGACTAGTGTAAAAGAAGGGAGGGGTTCGATGAAACGTTTATTGGTCCTAGAGGATGGGACTGTATTTGAAGGAGAAGCCTTTGGTGCAGACTTATATGTGACTGGTGAATTGGTCTTTACGACAGCCATGACAGGCTATCAAGAATTGATCACGGATCAGGCTTTTAGTGGCCAGATCCTCTCCTTTACCTTTCCAGTTATTGGCGCAACAGGGATCAATCGGGATGATTCTGAATCGATTACGCCCACTTGTTTAGCAGTAGTCGTTCAGCATCTGGTGGAGATGCCGAGCAATTGGCGGCAGCAGATGACTTTGGATGAATTCTTGAAGCGAAAAAAAATTCCTGGTATTGTAGGGATTGATACGAGACAGGTGGCAAAAATTGTCCGCAAGTATGGACGGATGAAGGCAACTGTTATTAATAAGGGGGATTCGATCGAGCATATCTTGGATCAGTTGCGAGCGACAGTCCTTCCAAAAGACCAAGTGCGTCAAGTCTCGACCAAAACAGCCTATGCTGTACCTGGTTTTGGAAAGAGTATTGCCTTGATTGATCTAGGGGTCAAGCACTCTGTCTTACGTCAGCTGAGTCAAAGGGACTGTAATGTGACAGTTTATTCCTATGATATCTCTTATGCTGAACTGATGGAGCAGCAACCAGATGGGGTTATTTTATCCAGTGGGCCAGGCGATCCCCATCAGGTGAAAAAACTTTGCCGCTTGATCAAAAAGCTCAACGGTCAGATTCCGATCTGGGGTATGGGCTTGGGAGCTCAGTTGTTGGCACAAGCTTACGGCGCTGAGCTGGCCCCTATGGAAGTTGGGCATTTCGGTTTAAATATTCCCGTGCGTGAAATTGCGACAGGAAAAATCGAGATAACCAGTCAAAATCACTTGTATAGTATAGCACGCGATAGCCTGCCCCATGATTTATTGGTCACGCATGAAAACGTCAATGACCATAGTATTGAAGCTTTTCGTCATCGTTACCAACCAATTTTAGGGGTTCAATTCCAAGTAGATGCTAGTCCAGGTCCAAGAGAAAATCTCTATTTTTACGATGAATTTTTAGAGTTGATTGATGCCAAAATTCACGAAAGTAGAAGGGAGAAGGAATGATGAAACAAAACCAGAAATTGCTTCTCCTGTGTGGAGATTCTTATCAGGATATTAGCCTTTTGGCTGCGGTAAATGAAGCACAAAAACTCAATGCCAAGGATGGGAATGCTCTTGTCCTTTACTTGGGCGAAGAAAATGCTATCACCCAAGAAGCTGCAGATATAGTTGTAGTTAGTAAGCTCAAGCTGGATGCTCTTAGGACGACTCTTCTTTCTTATACTGGATCTCGCTTGCTCCTACCTTTTGCGGACAAACAGATTTTGAATCTCTTGTTTCGTTTGGAAGAAACTGGATTTTTCAAAGATGCATCGATCATGATTGTCGGACCAAGCCTCCAACGCTACCGGACCTTTTATCAGCAGGCAGATCAACGACGTCTCTTTCAAGAGCTGGGCTATCAGGTACCTGCTTCAGCACTGGTGAGCTCAGTTCGAGAAGCTATCGAGTTTTCTGAAGGCATTCAATTTCCTATTATGATCTGGCCAGTAGCGAGTAAGCAAGGGCAAGGGCGAAAGATCGCTCATAACCTGGATGACTTGTGCGAAGCTGTAGAAATGGGACTTTCGGTTTCTCCAAGTCAGCAGTGTTTGCTGGAGTTTTCGACCTATGGCTTTAAGGAACTGGATTTTGTAGTCATGCGGGATCGTGAAGACAATCACTACTTGGCGGCCTCTATTGAAAGCATTGATCCTGTTGGGATCCACTCCAGTGACTCTTACCAATTCATGCCAGCGGTTACCCTGACTGACCGGGAGTTTCAAAATCTTCGTGAAGCAGCAATCCACATCAGTCGCTATCTGAAGCTGACAGGAGCCATTTCGATCAAGTTTGCTCTTGATCCGACGAGTTATGCTTTTTATATTCTAGAGGTTAATCCATTTGCTTCCGATAGTATCTCGATGGCCTCTATGGGCTTGGGCTATTCCTTGTTTGAGCAAGGAGTTCAGTTACAATTAGGGCGCTCTCTCGAGCATTTGCCTCATCCCTTATTAAAGGATTTAAAGGCCGTTTACGAACCGAGTTTGGACTATATCTTCTTTAAGATCCCGATTTTTTCTGATGCTGCTAAAAATGCCCGTCTCAATACCCAAATTCACTCTTATGGGGCAGTTTATGGATTTGGGAAGAGAATCGATGAAGCTTATCAACAAGCCCTAGAAACCATTAAAGATAAGAACTTGCTGACCATCCTTCCTGAGGAAATGAGCGATGATGAATTAATCCAGAAAATTGCTCGTCATATGCCACACCGGCTCTTCTATATCTTAGAAGCTTTGAAACGTGGTTTTGAGTTTGAGGAACTCTTGGATTTGAGTAAATTAGCACCTGTTTATTTGCAGGTCTTGGCCAATCTAGTGGAGTTAGATAAAGGACTAGAGGCTGAGACAAGTCCAGCCTTTTTTCCAGTTGAGCCATCAGCTGGCTTATATGAGGTCAAAGCGGGAGCAGCCTATTATCTGACCCAAAACGGAACCAATGAATCATTGAGTTTGGATGCTGCTTGTGTCTTGGTGGATGATCTAGAAATCTGCGATGAGAGTTTTTACCAAAAGGTGCGAAAGAAGGCGAAAGAGCTGAAAGAAAAAGGACAACAGGTGATCTTACTCACAAATCGTCCTTTTACAGAATCATTGGCAGATAAAGTTTATTATCTTTCGATCAATGAGACAAGCCTTCGCCTGATTCAGACCATTGATCAGGTCAAAGAAATTGTCAAGCTTTCTAACCTACAATAAAGGATCCGGACAACCTATCCGAATCCTTAGATTGAAAATAAAATTATATTTTAAAACTTTCCTTGGGTGAGGACGGACGTCAGCGAACTTCGTAGAAGTTCCATGACTAATTATTGAGCCTAAGGTCTCAATAATTCCGAGTGCTTGAAACGTAATTGTTTCAGGCACTTTTCTCACAGCGGAAAGTTTCGGTACATTCTCAATTATATTTAAAGGATTTGGATGTATAATCCGAATCCTTTTTTGTTTCTTATTTTTTGGTCACAATACCGATAATGGTATCAACTGCGCGTTCCATGGTTTGGAGGCTAACGTATTCAAAGCGACCATGCATGTTTTCGCCACCGGCAAAGATATTTGGTGTTGGAATCCCCATAAAGGAAATTTTAGATCCATCTGTACCACCGCGGATCGGTTCAATGATTGGAGTGATTCCAAGATCTTCCATGACTTCCTTAGCAAGGGTAATCGGTGTCATATCTTTTTCAATCACTTGCTTCATGTTATAGTACTGATCTTTGAGGGTGAGGAGAACACGTTCGATACCGAGTTCCGCATTCATCTGATCAGCAATAGATTTCATGAGGTCTTTGCGTTTCTCAAAGCTTTCAGTTTCAAAGTCCCGAATGATGTAGCTAGCACTTGCTTCCTCGACAGTTCCATCGATGTTCATCAAGTGGTAGAAGCCTTCATAGCCTTCGGTTAATTCTGGACGTGCTCCTTCAGGGAGTTTGTTATGGAAATCAATGGCCAATTGAAGAGCGTTGATCATTTGACCTTTGGCTGTACCTGGGTGGACATTGCGTCCTTTGAAGGTAATTTCAGCCCCAGCTGCTGAGAAGGTTTCGTATTGAAGCTCTCCAAGAGGACCCCCATCGACAGTATAGGCAAAGTCTACGTCAAAATCCTCTGCATCAAATTGATCTGCCCCAACTCCGATTTCTTCATCTGGACCAAAGCCAACACGGATTTCTCCGTGTTTGATTTCAGGATGAGCTGTCAGGTATTCAATAGCTGTCATGATTTCAGCGATACCTGACTTATCGTCTGCACCCAGAAGAGTAGTACCATCCGTCGTGATCAAGGTTTGTCCCTTGTAGTTGTTCAAATGAGCAAAATCGGCTGGATCGAGTGTGAAACCAGAGTCACCAAGGGTAATGACACCCCCATCATAATTCTCAACGATTTGTGGATTGACATTTTCGGCATTGAAGTCAGCGGTATCCATGTGAGAGATAAATCCAATCTTGCGTGTAAAGCTTGGATCATTAGCTGGAAGCGTTCCAATAGCATAGCCGTTTGGCAAATAGTAGACGTTTTGAAGACCCACGCGTTTCATCTCAGGGATCAATACATTTGTTGCAAAATCAACCTGTGATTGGGTACTTGGAGTGGTTGTAGAGTTTTCGTCTGAACGTGTGTTAACCTTTACATAGGTAATAAAACGGTCCAACAAATTTTGGTATTTCATGGTCATTCTCCTTTTTCAGTTTCAATTAATTTGTGAATAGCATGGGCCACGCCATCCTCATCATTGGTCAGGGTGATGAAGTCTGCGATTTCCTTGACAGCAGTATTTCCATTTCCCATAGCGACGCTGTAACCAGCAAAACGTAGCATTTCAAGGTCATTATTGGCATCTCCAAGAGCCATAACCTGTTCTCTGCTGTAGCCTAATGTTTGACTTAATGCCTGAAGAGCAGAAGCCTTGCTCGCGCCTTTTGGAAGGATTTCAAACAAGATATCCTGTGAACGTACGGTGTTAAAATCGGCTTCTAATGCAGTCTCGTACTGAGCTTGGAAGGCATCAATAGCAGAAGGATCTCCTACGTACATGGCTTGAAAAATAGGGAGGTAGTTTGGTAGATTTTCTAATGAAATAGGTGTCGGTTTATAGTTAACAATACCCGCATCCATCGTGACAAGTTCACTAGCTTCAGGTGCGACCACTAGGTAGTGATCCATATCAAATAAGGTTAGCTGGACGTCTGTATCTTCCGTCAAAACATGCAAGCGGTGCATGTCCTCAAGACTCAACTCTTCCTTGCCAATGATTTCCCAATTCTGAGTAGACAAGGTTGTACACCCATTATTGATAATCATATAGTAGTTGCCATCAGGAAGACCAATCTCTTCAAAGATAGGCCGTACACCCGCTAAGGGGCGCCCCGTACAGATCACAATGTCATAGCCGGCTTGATGGGCTTTATGAAGGGCTTCAATATTGCCTGTAGAGAGAGTCTTATCCTCATGCAAAAGAGTTCCGTCCAAGTCAATCGCAATTAATTTAATCATTTGATTTCCTCCAAATCAAGAGGCACAAAGCCATCAATCACTTTTCCAATCACTCCAGGTTCCTCATCTAGTAGAATGATCTGATCATTATATTTCTTATTGAGGGAAACCAGTCGAATACCGTTGGCCTCACGAAAGACACGTTTGATCAACGTTTGCCCGTCAAAATCAATGGCATAAATTGCCCCTGCTTGATCATAATAGGTTTGCTTGATTAACACAACCGCCCCTTTTTCGTATTTAGGCTCGAGGGAATCCGTATGAATCCAAAAAGCCAAATCGTAAGGAATCTTTTGATCAAACCAGACGATATCAGCTTGCTTCTGATTTTGGTAAGCTGCAAAAGAATCATAGACAGAATAAGAGTGGTATTGCTTTTCAATTTTCTGTCTTTCTTTCTGATGGGTCAAGAGACTCTTTCCGTAAGAAAGAAGATTTTCTTGATTTCCTTCATCGAGCTGTTTATATAATCGTTCAATCTCTGAATCAATGACCACAAAATCATTGCGCAATCGAGGGTCAATATCAGCAACTGCTACCTGGAAAAAGGCTGCAATCTTCTCTAAATTTTCAGGAACGGGAAGAGAAGTTCCTTTTACATATCCAGTCAGGGTACTTGCAGGGATTCCAGTAATACGAGATAATTCGATCTGTTTTTTTCCTTGTTCTTTCAGTAATTCTCTGATTTTTTCCGATATAATCCGTAATGCCTCTTTGTCTTGAGGGCTTGCCTTTCCACGACCTCTGGCCAACCTACTCACCTCCTTGTATTTACCCTTACTATTATAATGAATTAAATCGAAAAAGTAAATAGAAATCCCTGAGAAATGCGAAAAAATATGAATTTGATCTAAATCGGATTTTCTTTTTTGATTTTATTTGGTATTCCTTTACTTTTTGAGGAAAAAGGTCTAAGATAAAACCAAAGAGTTCATGGAGGTGGAGGTATGATTCGTACTGTTCAAGTCAAAGATGCAGGTGAAATTAGAGATTTATGTCACCAAGCATTGGGGTATGATTCAACCCTTGAGAAAGTGGCAGCTCAGATTGATAAATTTAATTCGCCAGATTCGGATCATTTTTGCTTTGTTTATGAGGAGGACCAAACAGGAAATATTCTTGGTTATGTGGAGGCAGAAGTTTATGAAAGCCTCTATAGTGACGCCGGTCTGAATATTTTGGGTCTAGCGGTTTTTCCATCTGCTCAAGGACGTGGGATCGGTCGCCAATTGATGGAGCGAGTAGAAGATCTTGCCAAAAGCAAGCATTATGCTTTTATCCGTTTAAATTCTGCATCTCATCGAAAAGAAGCCCATATCTTTTACGAACGCTTAGGTTATGAGGGAAATAAAACGCAGAAGCGATTTTTGAAAATAATGAATTAAGATAGGCAAAGGCCTATCTTTTTTGTTATAATGAAGAGTACGATTAATTTTACTAGGAAGATGATTATGCCAAATTTTGAAGAATTAAAAAAACGACAAGAGAAGATTCGGAACTTCTCGATCATCGCCCATATTGACCATGGAAAGTCAACCTTGGCCGATCGAATTTTAGAAAAAACCGAAACTGTGTCTAGTCGGGAGATGCAAGCCCAACTCCTAGACAGTATGGACCTAGAGCGGGAACGTGGGATTACCATCAAGCTGAATGCCATCGAGTTGAACTACACGGCTAAAGATGGGGAAACCTATATCTTCCACTTGATTGACACACCAGGACACGTGGACTTTACCTATGAGGTTTCGCGTTCGCTCGCTGCCTGTGAAGGTGCCATTCTTGTGGTGGATGCCGCTCAAGGGATTGAAGCCCAGACTCTAGCCAATGTCTACTTAGCGCTGGACAATGATTTGGAAATCCTGCCAGTCATTAATAAGATTGACTTGCCAGCTGCAGATCCAGAACGGGTGCGCACAGAAGTAGAAGATGTCATCGGTCTGGATGCTAGTGAAGCTGTCCTAGCCTCTGCCAAGGCTGGTATCGGGATTGAAGAGATTTTGGAGCAGATCGTTGAGAAAGTTCCAGCACCGACGGGTGATGTTGAAGCCCCTCTTCAAGCCTTGATCTTTGACTCCGTTTATGATGCCTATCGTGGGGTAATCCTTCAGGTCCGAGTGGTCAATGGAATGGTTAAACCGGGCGATAAGATCCAGCTCATGAGCAATGGCAAGACCTTTGATGTCACTGAAGTTGGGATTTTTACTCCTAAAGCAGTTGGACGTGATTTCCTTGCGACGGGAGACGTTGGCTATATTGCGGCCTCTATCAAGACCGTTGCGGATACCCGTGTCGGGGATACGGTGACCCTAGCGACCAATCCAGCAAGCGAGCCGCTACATGGATACAAGCAGATGAATCCGATGGTCTTTGCAGGTCTTTATCCGATTGAATCCAATAAATACAATGACCTTCGTGAAGCCTTGGAAAAATTGCAATTGAATGATGCCAGCCTTCAATTTGAACCAGAAACTTCTCAAGCTCTTGGATTTGGTTTCCGTTGTGGTTTCTTGGGACTTCTTCATATGGACGTTATCCAAGAGCGCTTGGAGCGCGAGTTCAACATTGACTTGATCATGACAGCACCGTCTGTAATCTACAAGGTCAATTTGACAGATGGAGAAGCACTGGATGTCTCCAACCCTTCTGAGTTTCCAGATCCAACCAAGATCGCTTCGATCGAAGAACCTTATGTCAAAGCCCAAATCATGGTGCCACAAGAGTTTGTTGGAGCTGTTATGGAATTAGCCCAACGCAAACGTGGAGATTTTGTGACCATGGATTACATCGATGAAAATCGGGTGAATGTCATCTATCAAATCCCACTTGCGGAAATTGTCTTTGATTTCTTTGATAAATTGAAATCCTCTACTCGTGGCTATGCGAGCTTTGACTATGAGTTGTCTGAATACCGTCCTTCTAAATTGGTCAAAATGGATATCCTTCTCAATGGCGATACTGTCGATGCCCTCAGCTTTATCGTTCACAAGGACTTTGCCTATGAACGTGGTAAGTTGATCGTTGAGAAACTCAAGAAGATTATCCCTCGTCAACAGTTTGAAGTGCCTATCCAAGCGGCGATCGGTCATAAGATCGTGGCCCGTACAGATATCAAGGCCCTTCGTAAGAACGTCTTGGCCAAGTGTTATGGTGGGGACGTCTCACGGAAACGCAAGCTTCTTGAAAAACAAAAAGCTGGTAAGAAACGGATGAAGGCAATTGGATCTGTAGAAGTACCACAGGAAGCCTTCTTATCTGTCTTGTCAATGGATGAAGAATAACAATTAGAGAGTGGGACAGAAATCGGTAATTCGTTAGAATTCGATTTCGTCGTCCCACCTCCGCACAGTTGAGTAGGRMTGTAAAAGCTGATGAAATCAGCGTAGTAGAGCCCACTCAACCACTGCGTCTTGCTCGACAATCCAAAAACAATTGAGGGGCTAGGACTTTTGTCCCAGTCTTTTGTTTTAGGTTCAAAAGAAATAGACTGAATGAGAAAGGTTCCATCAGATGTGACACTTATCCTATTTTAAAATACCCACTTTCATGGTAGACTAGAAGAAAGAAAACGTTCTCAAGGAGGTTGAGCATGAAACACAAATTATTGGTCACATCACTGACGATTCTTTCTACCTGCGCACTCATGGCTTGTAGTCACACTACTCAAAAGGACACAGCAGTTTCTTCTACAAAAGAAAGTAGCAGTAAAGTCGAAAAGCAAACAAGTAGCTCTTCGTCAAAGAATACTGCTTCTACAAAGAAAAACACTCCCAGTCAAGAAACCAAGCGGATTGGAAATGCAGATTATGGATACATCGATATTCCAAGTAAATGGTTCAAGTTCACGGATATCGATGGGACAGAAGCTGTCCAATATACAGATGGCAGTGACTATAATATTGTCACCTTGAACAGCTTTACCCGGGAAAAGGCCAAAGTTCCTGCAGATATCGAGTTTAATGCTGAATTTCTAGCCAAGAAACTAGCCGTAATGTGGCAAGATAACCAGGATGTTGGAAAGATGACGGGAGCGCGGACTAAAGTCGCAGGTCTAGACGCCTACCAGCTTCAAATTGTCATGAAATCTGGTCAATACCTGATTACTTGGGTTTTCCAGAAGGGTGAAAAAGTTTATACCATTTCTTTTGAAGGGGATGCAGAAACCTTGAAAACCTTTATCCCATACATCGAAGACACATGGAGCTTAGACGGAACGGGCGCTGTAACGGATTGATGAAGAGAGGCTAGAATCATTTCTAGTCTCTTTATGCTATAGAAATCGCACTTTCAAATCCTAGAAAATCATGGTAGACTAGTGGAAAGAAAATACATCATTGAGGAGAGAATATGAAAAATAAGTTCCTACTCGCGTCTGTTACGTTTTTGTCTGTTGTAAGCCTTTCTGCTTGTACTAGTCCAAAGAAAGAGTCTAGTAAATCATCGGCAGCATCTAGTTCCACGAATGTGGTGAAAGAGACAACAAATTCAAGTAGTAATGTAGAGAAAAAAATTCCAGATAGTGATAAGGGGAATGTGAAAACGAAACGAATTGGATCAGCAGATTATGGCTATGTCAATATTCCAAGTGACTGGAAAAAGAATGATAGTATCCAAGTCGGAGATAATATTCAGTATACAGATAAAAACGCCTTCAATATTATTGTTTTAAATGCTGCCACTAGAGAAAAAGCAAATGTCCCTGAAGGAGTGGAATTTAATGCAGAGCTAATAGCTCAAAGATTGGAGAGTAAGTGGAATGATTATAAAATTGTTGAGAAAATGACAAAATCTACGACGACTGTTGGAGGAAATGAGTCGCTTAAAATACATATTTTTCTCAAGTCAGGCCTGCAGGTTGCTGGTTGGGTATTCCAAAAAGATGATAAGGTTTATTTGATTGTTGTTGAAGGATTTGAGAAAACAATAACTCAATTTACTCCTTATGTCGAAAACACTTGGAGCCTAGATGGAACAGGTGCCGTGACGGATTGATGAAGAGGAAGTTTGACTTAAACTATGCAGCCTTCGATGTTTGATAAGAATAACAGTATGACGCAGTTTTTGATTGGCATCTTTGTTCGCTTTTTAAGCTCCAAAGATAGCTTAATGAGGGGAACGAAGTTTCCTTTGTCTGCAACCTCCAACAGTCTCCCAGAATGTTGGAGCTATGCGGGGGTGGGAAGATTGAAAAGGTTTGGGGAACCTTTTCAACCTCTATAAATTTCTCGGAGTTCTGTCCCACTCCCTTTTTCACAGTCTTTGTGGTATAATGCTTCTATTGTTTAGAAGAGGAAATAGAGGATGACACAGGAAATTGATATTGAAAAATACCATCAGTTAGCTCTCCAAAAGCAAAAGGAGCACCGCAAGGTATTGGCAAATCTCAAGAAGAAGCCACCTAAGAATTTAGATAAAATAGCGCAAGAAATCCACGATGAAGTTTTCCAAGAAATCGATTGTACGGCTTGTGCCAATTGTTGTAAGACCTTAGGGCCCGATTTTAAGGAAGCGGATATCACGCGGATTGCCAAGTATTTCAAGATGAAACTTCCTGCCTTTGAGGCTGAATTTCTTCAAGTTGACGAAGATGGGGACAAGGTTTTTAAATCCATGCCTTGCCCCTTTCTTGGTGGGGACAATCTCTGTTCCATCTATGATGTTCGTCCAAAAGCTTGTCGGGAATTCCCTCACACCGATCGCAAGAAGATTTATCAGATCAACCATCTGACCATCAAGAATACCCTCACCTGCCCAGCAGCTTATTTATTTGTAGAAAAATTGAAGGATCGTTTGTAATGGCATATACATTTTTACTTTTTGATTTGGACCATACCTTGTTGGATTTCGAATCTGCTGAAGAAACAGCCTTGACGCAGATGTTAGAAGACATGAATTTTCCAGATGTAAAGGCCTTTAAGGATTATTACAAACCCATGAACCAAGGGCTCTGGAAGGATTTGGAACAAAAGAAGTTAACTAAGCAAGAGCTAGTGGATAGTCGGTTTGCGATCGGGTTTGCCTACTTTGGGATTTCTGTTGATGGGGCTGAGATGGCTCTTCGCTACCAAGATTACATCAGTCTTCAGGGGCAATCTTTCCCAGGTGCGGAGGACTTACTGGCCCGACTTGAAAAAGCAGGTTACCAGCTCTATGGTGCAACGAACGGAGTGACTGCCATTCAAGAAGGACGCTTGGCTCATTCTACAATTGCTTCTTATTTTAAAGAGGTCTTTATCTCTGAGCAGCTTCATACTCAGAAACCAGAACCTGCATTTTTTGACAAAGTTGGCCAACTGATTCCAGGTTTCAGCAAGGAAGAGACCCTCATGATCGGAGATTCTTTGACGGCGGATATCGCAGGTGGAAATGCTGCGGGGATTGATACCGTCTGGTATAATCCTGATCACAAGAAAAATACCAGTCAAGTAGTGCCGACTTATACCGTTAGCAACTATCAAGAAATCGCCGATTTACTGATAAAATAAAAAATTTTAAATACTGTCAAGTTTTTTTCTTGACAGGTCTATAAAATGTGTTATAATAGATCATGTGCTAAATAGCTTGTCTATTTCACCGAAAATTAAAATATAGAAAAGAGACTTATAAAAATGGCAGTTAAAATTCGTTTGACTCGTATGGGTTCTAAGAAAAAACCTTACTACCGTATCAACGTAGCAGATTCACGTTCACCACGTGATGGACGTTTCATCGAAACAGTTGGAACTTACAATCCACTTGTTGAAGAAAACCAAGTAACTTTGAAAGAAGATCGCGTTCTTGCATGGTTGGCTGATGGAGCTCAACCTTCAGATACAGTTCGCAACATCCTTTCAAAAGCTGGTGTGATGAAGAAATTCCACGATTCTAAATTCTCAAAATAATTTTTTAAGTAGGTTGATGTATGGATACGATTGAAAATCTCATTATTGCAATTGTGAAACCCTTGATTTCACAACCGGATGCTTTAACCATCAAGATCGAAGATACTCCTGAATTCTTGGAGTACCACCTTGACCTTGATCCTAGCGATGTTGGTCGTGTAATCGGTCGAAAAGGTCGCACCATTTCTGCGATAAGAACGATTGTCTACTCTGTCCCAACTGAAGATAAAAAAGTAAGAATCGTTATTGACGAAAAATAAGAAAAGCGGGACAAGGTCTCGCTTTTTTTGCAAGGAGAAGGAATGAGAGATTTAACAATTAGACAACTAGAGGAATACTTACTTGATCATTACCAACAATCTAGAACAGAAGAAGGACTTTTTATCAAACTAGTGGAAGAAGTTGGAGAAGTCGCTGAGGTTTTAAATGGACGTTCAGGTAGAAAAGAGGGTGTCCAAGATTCAAACGAGGAATTGGCAAAGGAGTTGGCAGATGTCATTCACTACACAGTGGCAATTGCAGCTATTAACCATATTGACCTAACGAAGACTATTTTTGAAAAAGACAAGAAGGCAGCCATCAAGTATCAGCATGAACAAGATTTGGAAGGCTTTTTAGCAAAAAAGAGCATTTGAGAAAATCCCTTGAACGTGATAAAATAAAACCTAAGAATGTTAAGTGAATTGTTGTTTAGAAAGGGGTGTTTTGGTATGAACCGATTTGAAGTAACTACAAAGATTGGTTGTCTCTCTGTTACTTATAAAAAGAGAAATAAAGTACTAGTTTGCTTAAATGGTGCTGGTTTGATACCAAGTTATGAAAATTTTCTACCAATACTTGAAAAACTTCCTTCCTCAATAGGTTACTTAACGATTGATTTTCCGAATACAGGTAGGAGTCCGATTCATAGTCAGTCAGGAATTCATTTGGATAATCTTGTTGAAGCGGTATTCGAAATCCTGAAAGGGTTGGAAATTTCCGATTATATACTTTGTGTTCATAGTTTAAGTGGTGTTTTGGCTTTAAAGTTACTGAGTAAACCAATTAAGTGTCAAGCTTTGATAGCAATTGAACCAACAACAAAAAATATAATGTTTGCTGATTTTTCAAAAAATCCTTATCCAGAAATGGAAGAGCAAATGAGGATGATTGAAGAATGTGGTCCGGAAAATTATTTTAAGGGGCTAACTCAAGTAACATTTGAAGCTGAAACTGAAAGACTGCTTTGGGAATTGATGGAAGAAAAGGGCTTAGAATTGGAAAAGCAAGCTCCTGGGTTTCAGATATCTGTAAATATTACAGCTGAAGATTTTGATAGTTTGTCCTTAGCAGATAATATTCCTGTTTTCGTATTTTGTCAGGCGTATAGAGAAAAAGAGTACAGAGATTCAGAATATTGGAATTCAAATACAAAACTCATTCTAGGTGGAAACCACCACTATCTACACTGGTCAGAATCGGAAAAAATTGCAGCTCTTATTAGAGAACTGTAGAGATAAATTAATTAAAAGAGAAATGTAGTGAATAAAATGAATTATTTTAACGTTGGGAAAATTGTCAATACCCAAGGCTTACAAGGAGAAATGCGGGTCTTGTCTGTAACAGACTTTGCGGAAGAGCGTTTTAAAAAAGGAGCTGAGTTGGCTCTCTTTGATGAGAAGGACCAGTTCGTCCAAACAGTGACCATTGCTAGCCATCGCAAGCACAAGAACTTCGACATCATCAAGTTTAAGGATATGTACCATATCAATGCCATCGAAAAATTCAAGGGCTTTAGCCTCAAGGTTGCGGAAGAAGACTTGACGGATTTGGAGGATGGCGAGTTTTATTACCATGAGATCATAGGACTTGATGTATACGAAAACGACCAACTAATCGGTCAGATCAAGGAAATCCTGCAACCAGGTGCCAATGATGTCTGGGTCGTGAAACGAAAAGGCAAACGAGATCTTCTCTTGCCTTATATCCCACCAGTCGTCTTGAATATTGATATCCCAGGAAACCGGGTGGATGTAGATATCTTAGAAGGGTTAGACGATGAAGATTGATATTTTAACCCTCTTTCCAGAGATGTTTTCTCCTCTTGAGCATTCCATCGTCGGAAAGGCGCGTGAAAAGGGACTTCTCGAGATCAACTACCATAATTTCCGTGAAAACGCGGAGAAAGCGCGCCATGTGGACGATGAACCCTATGGGGGCGGGCAAGGCATGCTTCTACGAGCGCAGCCGATTTTTGATGCCTTTGATGCCATTGAGAAGAAGAATCCGCGCGTGATCCTGCTGGATCCTGCTGGTCGGACCTTTGACCAAGCCTACGCAGAAGAGTTGGCTCAGGAAGAAGAATTGATCTTTATCTGTGGTCACTATGAGGGCTACGATGAGCGGATCAAGACCTTGGTGACAGATGAGATTTCTCTTGGCGATTATGTCTTGACGGGTGGCGAACTAGCGGCCATGACTATGATTGATGCGACGGTCCGCTTGATTCCGGAAGTGATTGGAAAAGAGTCCAGTCACCAGGATGACAGTTTCTCATCTGGTCTTCTAGAATATCCTCAATACACACGACCTTATGATTACAGAGGGATGACGGTTCCAGATGTTCTCATGAGCGGTCACCATGAAAATATTCGTCAGTGGCGCCTCTATCAGAGTTTGAAAAAGACCTTAGAACGTCGGCCAGACTTGCTAGAAAACTATGAGTTGACAGCAGAAGAAGAGAAGATGTTGGAACAAATTAAACAAGAAGACTAACAGCGTCAGCTGTTTTTCTTTTGCCTAAAAAAATTATGAAAAAAACTTTTTAAACCTACTAGTTATTGGTAACAAAATGTGGTATGCTAAGGGGTAGAGAAACTTCAAGAAATGATTCAGTTTTGGGGGTGAGTTTAATGGGAAAGAAATTAGGAAAATCAGTTTTCACGACTGGGATTGCTGCGACAACGGTCCTATCTGGCATGTTTCATCACAAGGCAAATGCCGAAGAGGTCAAACAAAATGAAAATCCAGAAACTAACAGCACGGAAGTAGTTGAAAAACCAATTACAGTTGATGAGTTGAAGCAAATTACAGCTCAAAAAGGCCAAGTGGTGAAAGATGTCCACTACCAAGAGCAAAAAGTGATCGATGCTCAAACAGAAGTCAAGGCTGCTGGGCAAGAGCTGGAAGAAAAAAAAGCGGAAGTGACGGATGCGGAAAACCTCATCGCAACGACATCGGATGCCCAAGTTCAGAATGCAGAAAATGACGTCAAGGTAGCTCAAGCCTATGTGACTATCGAAGAAAATAAGGTTCGAGAAGCAGAAGCTGCCCATGACCAAGTCGTAGAGGCTGTTCGTCAACAGGAAAATCAGGTTACTGCTCAGGAATCTTTGGTCGATGTAGCACAAAATGAATTGAACCAAGCCAAAGCACCGATTTCAAATGATGAGAATGTGCTCAACCAAGCCTTGTTGGAGCAAAGCCAAGTCGAGCAAAGTATCCGAGAATCTCAGAATTACCTTGCAACCTTGCAAGCGAGTCAGCAAACTGGCTCAGATACAGTGGCTCAAATTGAGAACGACATTCAACTGGCTCAAACGCGTCTGACAGATTTGAAAGCGGTCATCGCAACCAAGGAAGCAGAATTGGCAGCTTTAGAACAAGCAGCGGCCAATAGTCCAGTTCAGTTGAGTCAAGCAACCTATGAAGGTTACTTGCAACACTTAGCCGACAATGGCAATGAAGCTGCAGCAAGTGCTTTAGCCCTCTACAAGCGTGGTCGGGAAGAAGACGGCTTAACAGTTGGAGAGTCTGGATCTTTGCAAGCCAACCTCCGAGCACTTGAAATTGCGGATGCTATTAATAGCTATCGTCGCAACGCCGGCTTGCCTGAATTGGAGCTGGATCCTTATTCCCTTCCTGCCAGCCAAGTACAGTTAGAATACTTCAAGAAAGCTAACTGGCATATGTTTAAGTATTTGCCAAACGAGAACATTGCATATGGCTTCTCACCTGCTGGTGCGGTTGATTTTTGGTACAATGAAAAAGCAGCTTATCAAGAAGTAGCAGCTCAATATGGTCTACCAACAGACGAAACTCAAATCGATGCCAACGATATCTATATGAAGATTGGTGCTGAGGCCTTTGCTAAGGTTGGTCACTATCTCCAAATGGTAGATAACAAAGCGACAGCTTTATCAGTCGCTTATGACCCTAGCAATGCTATGTCAGAAGTAGCTTTCTTACACCGCCCTGTCAATTCAGCAGTGTCAACCAGTGCGCTCGCTTACCAATTGCGTCAGGGGGCTGGAGCTACGACGACAAGATCAGATGTGAAAGCAAAATCTGATGAAGTCGCTAATCTCAAGCTGGACAAGGCCAATCAAGAGTCTCAAATCATTATCTTGCAAGGCAAGTTAGAAGATGCCCGCCATGCCAATTCAAATGTGGCAGTAGAGATGGCCAATGTCCAAAAAACCATCCAAAATTACAAGATTCTTCTCGTTAGCAAGGACCATGCGGTTGAAAAGGCGAAGGCGACTCTTGATGTATCTCGAGGTCGGATTGAAGCAGCCATCCAACCAAAAGAAGCAGCCCTTCAAAAAGCGAAAGATTTGTTAGCAGCTGCGCGTGAGAAATTAGATCTATTAAAAGCAGAAGAAGCAGAAAAAGCCCAAGTCGTTCAAGAAGCGCATGAGGGCTTGAAGGCGGCGCAAGAGCGCCTGGTTGCTGCTGAAAAACGTCTTTCTGACTTTAAAAACGCTCCAGAATTATTGGTCAAAGCCCAATCAGTTTTATCTGCTGCGGTGGCTAATTTGGAAAATAAAAAAGAAAAATTGGAAGCAGAATTCACAACCCTGCAATCTTATCAAAGTGTTGTGGAACTGTTGAATTCCCAATATGAAGATCTAGCGTCGCGGATGGATCCAGCTATTTTAGAAGCAGCAGATATGCCGATGGATATCCGCTCAAGCAATCCAACAACTTTCTCGGATAGACCAACTGTTCTTCCAACAACTACCAATAGTCCACAAGTGCAAGCACCAACAGCTAGTCCAGCTCCAAAACAAGAAGCTAAAGTAGAAGAAATCAAACCGAAAAAAGAAAACAGCCAAGCTGTGGCTGGATCTGATTCCTCCAAATATGCAGTAGCAACAACAGGTGTTGCCGTCGGGCTACTTGCTGGATTGTTTGGTTTCAAGAAAAAGAAACAATCATCAAAAAATGATTAAGACATACCGAAGATAGAGTGGATGCTTAGACATTTTATTGCTTAAACTCTTCAAAGAAGATATATGAGGGTGGGAAAAGAACTCGCTTAACAAAATGAGTTCTTTCCTGCTCTTTTTTTGTACAATTTTAGAATTTTTGAAAGAAAATGATAGAAAATGATAAAAAGTGTTGACATTTTTTGGAGATGGAGTATAATAGTCCTTGTAATCGATTGCAAAAGGAGGAGAAATGCTTAAGTCTGAACGAAAACAATTCATCCTCGAGAAGGTATTGAAGGAAAAGTTTGTTTCCTTAGAAACCCTTGTACAAGAGCTGGGGACGTCTGAATCAACGGTTCGACGTGACTTGGATGAATTAGAAGCTGAAAGTAAACTTCGCCGGGTTCACGGCGGTGCGGAAAGCCTGCATTTTCTTCAAGAGGAAGAAAGCAATAAAGAAAAATCTATCAAAAACATTCAAGTTAAGTCAAAAATCGCGGTAAAAGCGGCGGAATTGATCAAAGATTATGACGTGATCTTTATCGATGCTGGGACGACCAATGAACTTTTGGTACAAGAAATTGTCAATCCAACTGTAACCGTGGTGACCAACTCGATTCACCATGCGACCAAGTTGGTCGAGCGAAATGTTCCAACGGTCATCATCGGTGGGAAGGTAAAATCTTCTACAGATGCTAGTATCGGAGGGATTGCGCTCAATCAGATCGGTCAGTTGAATTTTGACAAGGCCTTTCTTGGAATGAATGGAATCGATGATGAATTTTACAGCACTCCAGACCTGGAAGAAGGATCTGTCAAGCGTGCGATTATCGAAAATGCGAAAAAAACCTATATCCTAGCGGATGATTCGAAAATTGGGGTGACATCCTTTGTCAAAGTGGCTCCTATCAAGCGAGCCATGATTATCACCAATCAATGTGAACCGCAACGATTAAAGGTTTTAAAAGAAAAAACGGAGGTTATAGAGGTTTGATTTATACAGTAACACTGAATCCAGCAATTGACTATATTGTCCGTCTCGATCATGTAGAGACCGGAGCGGTCAATCGGATGGCTTCAGAAGATAAATTCGCCGGTGGTAAAGGAATCAATGTCAGTCGTGTCTTGAAACGTCTCGATATCGAGAACACAGCGACTGGATTTATCGGTGGTTTCACAGGACGCTTCATCGAAGACGTACTGACTAGCGAAGCCATTTCCACCAACTTTGTGACAGTGGACCAAGATACACGGATCAATGTCAAGATCAAGGCCGATGAGGAAACGGAAATCAATGGGAATGGCCCAGAAGTAACAGATGTTCAGTTGCAAGAATTGCTCAACATCTTATCGAGCTTAACAGCAGATGATGTGGTAGTCTTTGCAGGATCTGCCCCATCTTCACTTGGCAATGCCGTTTACAAACAATTGATCGCAGCAACTCGTGCGACAGGTTCGCAAGTCGTTTGTGACTTTGAAGGGCAAACTTTGATTGATTCCTTGGAGTTTAATCCGCAATTGGTCAAACCAAACAACCATGAGTTGGGAGATATTTTTGGCGTGACCTTGACGGAATTGCCAGAAATCGAACGCTATGCCAAAGAAATCTTGGCCAAAGGAGCACAAAACGTCATTATTTCCATGGCGGGTGATGGTGCTCTCCTTGTCAGTCCAAGCGGTACTTACTTCGCAAAACCAATCAAAGGGCAAGTGAAGAATTCAGTCGGAGCTGGAGATTCTATGGTAGCAGGCTTCACTGGTAAGCTCACAACGACAGGAGATGTCATCGAAGCCTTCAAATGGGGCGTGGCTTGTGGAACAGCGACCACCTTCTCAGATGATTTGGCGACAGCGGACTATATTAAAGAAACTTATGAAAAAGTAGAGGTAGAGAAACTATGAAAATTCAAGATGTTTTAAATAAAAAAGTGATGTTGTTTGACCTTCAGGCGACAGATAAAGAAGGCGTGATCAATGAGATGATCCAATCGCTCGTTGACAATGGTGTGGTGACAGATTTTGAAACTTTCAAAGCTGGAATTATGAACCGTGAAGCACAAACTTCAACTGGTTTGGGTGACGGAATTGCTATGCCGCACAGCAAAAATGAAGCTGTAAAAAAAGCAACGGTCTTGTTTGCAAAATCAAACAAGGGTGTGGATTACGCCTCTCTGGATGGTCAACCAACAGATTTGTTCTTCATGATCGCAGCTCCAGAAGGAGCAAACGACACTCACTTGGCAGCCCTTGCTGAATTGTCTAAGTACTTGATGAAACCAGGATTTGCGGATAAACTTCGCCAAGCAAGTAACCCTGATCAAGTCATTGCAGCCTTCGATGCAGAAGAGCAAGTAGCTGCAGCAGAAGAAGCGAAAAAAGTAGAAGCAGTCAAAGAAGCAGCTTCATCTGACAAACCGCTCATCGTTGCCGTTACAGCATGTACAACTGGTATCGCCCACACTTACATGGCAGAAGAAGCCCTCATCAAAAAAGGTGAAGAAATGGGTGTTACGGTCCGGGTTGAAACCAACGGTGCATCTGGTGTCGGTAACCGCTTGACAGCTGAAGAAATCGCCAAAGCTGAAGGGGTCATCATTGCAGCTGATAAGGCAGTTGAAACAGCTCGTTTCGATGGCAAAAAAATGATCTCTAAACCTGTTGCAGCCGGTATCCGTCAAACAGAAGAATTGATCCAAACCATCTTGGACGGCAAAGCAGATGTCTTCCACGCAGAAAATGCAGCAGAAGCTAGCGCTAGCCAAGAAAAATTGAGCTTAGGTGGAGCCTTCTACAAACACCTGATGAGTGGGGTTTCTCAAATGCTTCCATTCGTTATCGGTGGTGGGATCTTGATCGCCCTTGCCTTCTTGATCGATCAAATTCTTGGGGTGCCTCAAGATCAATTGTCTCAACTTGGTTCATACCATGAATTAGCAGCTCAATTTAAAACAATCGGTGGTGCAGCCTTTGGTTTCATGCTTCCAGTACTTGCAGGGTACATCGGATTCTCCATCGCTGAAAAACCTGGTTTTGTAGCAGGTTTCGTTGCTGGTTCCATTGCAAGTTCTGGTTCAGCATTTGGTAACATCGCTTTCGGTGCTGCTAAAGGTGAATTACCAGCAGCCGTATCATCTGGTTTCCTTGGAGCTTTGGTAGGTGGTTTCCTTGCAGGTGGAGTCGTTCTCGTGCTTCGCAAAGCCCTTGCAGGTCTTCCACGTTCACTTGATGGTATCCGCTCGATCCTTCTCTTGCCATTACTTGGTGTTGGTTTGACAGGATTCTTGATGTTCCTTATCAACATTCCAATGTCAGCGATCAATACCTCTTTGAACAACTTCTTGACTAGCTTGTCAGGTAGCTCGGCAGTTCTTCTTGGTCTTCTTGTTGGTGGTATGATGGCTGTCGATATGGGTGGACCAGTCAACAAAGCAGCTTATGTATTTGGTACAAGTACATTGACAGCTTCAGCCCTTACTAGTGGTGGTTCAACCGTTATGGCGGCCGTTATGGCAGCTGGTATGGTTCCTCCATTGGCAGTCTTTGTAGCATCTGTCTTGTTCAAAGACAAATTTACTGAAGAAGAACGCAACTCAGGTTTGACAAACATTATCATGGGGCTTTCCTTCATCACAGAAGGTGCCATTCCATTCGGTGCAGCTGACCCAGCTCGTGCCATCCCAAGCTTCATCGCAGGTTCAGCATTGACAGGTGCCCTTGTTGGTCTTGCAGGCTTGAAACTGATGGCTCCTCACGGAGGAATCTTCGTTATCGCCCTTACTTCAAATCCGCTTCTATACATCGTGTTTGTATTGATTGGTGCAGTCGTAAGTGGTATCTTGTTCGGATTGCTTCGCAAACCTAAAAACTAATCATGACGAAAAGGCCGGGTTTTCCCCAGCCTTTTTTGTTGCGCAAAAACACCAACTAGTGATGAAGTTGCTTATCTCTATAGATTTCGATACAATTATTATAACTTTTCCTTATCAAGGAGAATGAAGCATGAAAAAAGGTAAACTAGCATTTCTTTTAGCCATGACTTCTGTATTAGCAGGAGGTATGATTATCGCTAGTCAAAAACAAAACATCTGTTCAAATGACACTCAACCAAGTAAGCAACTTAGTGCTAGAGAGAAACAACTGGCTTATTTAAAGGAACACGAAAAAGATATGGCCGATTTTATAAAATCGTTAAGTCCTAAAGTTAAAAGTGTCCAGTTTGATTGGGAGAGTATGGAAGTTGGTCAGGTAGGCAATGGGACACCTCAAGGTGGTGGCTATATGTTAACACTGAGAGGAAAGGTGAATCAGAATGAACAAACGAAATTCATGGTTGGTTTTTCTTTAGATAATGCTAACAGCACACCAAAGGAATTTGGAATTTATGAGATGCAACCGGTAAGAATTTATAGGGATGGCGGTTTGTATTATTATGACTAATCGTCATTCAAAAGCCTTTATCTTGTTTTTTCAAGCATGACAAAAGGATAATAAGCCAAACAAGCTAATAATTGATCAGAATTCGTTATCCTCTGTCTAAAAAATGGCCAGACTTCCCTAGCCTTTTCTTCTTGTACTAGCGAAAAATTCACCTCATTCTACATTGGTATCTTGAGCTGAATTATGATATAATAAGCCTATCGCATATTTTTAGGAGAATAAAAATGGATATTCAACGTGAAAAAGAATTTGTCAGCCAATACCACTATGACGCTCGTAATTTTGAGTGGGAAAAAGAAAATGGCATTCCCGAAACAAAAGTAGATGTAAACTTTCAATTAATCAATCGAGATCAACAACAAAACACAACGTCTTTGATTGTGATTTTGAGCTACATGATTGTATTTGACGGCTTTGTGATCAGTGGAACCATCACTCAAATTAACCACTTGTTTGGTCGTTATGTCAATGAACCAAGCGAATTCAGCAAAGACGAAGTGGAAGAATTGGCACGCCCTTGCTTGGATATGCTCAACCGTTTGACTTATGAAGTTACAGAAATTGCCCTTGATTTACCGGGTATTAATTTGGAGTTTTAATCAATGAAATTAGCAGTGATTACGGATTCGTCTGCCTATTTACCGCAGCACCTTCTCCATCACGACGACTTATTTATTTTAGACATTCCGATCTATATCGATGGAGAATCCTATGTGGAAGGGAAGAATCTGACACACGACGAGTTCTACCAAAAGATGGCTGCGTCTAAGGAATTACCAAAGACTAGCCAACCGAGTGTGGCAGCGTTAGAAGAACTCTTATCTGGTTTGACAGCTAAAGGTTATACGCATGCTCTTGGTCTCTTCTTGTCATCAGGCATCTCTGGATTCTACCAAAATATCCAATATTTGAAGGACGAATTTGAAGGCTTGACCGTCGAATTTCCTGACTCAAAAATCACTAGCGCTCCATTAGGAATGATGGTAGAAGATTGCTTGAAATGGGCTGGTGAAGGTCGTTTGTTTGATGAGATTGTGGCCAATGTCCAACACCAGATTGATGGGACCACTGCCTATATTATGGTCGATGATTTGAATCACTTGGTCAAGGGGGGACGCCTGTCAAATGGCGCTGCCATCATTGGCAATCTCTTGAGTATCAAGCCGATCCTTCACTTTAATGACCAAGGTGTCATCGAAGTTTTTGAAAAAGTCCGTACGGAAAAGAAAGCCATAAAACGTTTGGTGGAAATCGTTGATGAAGGACTCACCGGAGGGCATTACCAAGTCTTTATCATCCATGCCAATGTACCTGAAAAAGCCGAAGCGCTTCGTCAAATGTTGGTGGCTGAAGGGGTAGAGGGAGAAATTCCTTTTGCCACCTTTGGAGGCGTGATTGGGACGCACTTAGGTGACCATAGCTTAGCAGTTGGGTATATCCCTATCGTTTAAGGAGAATTCTATGTCCATTAAAGTCATTATCGCAGGTTTCAAGGGAAGAATGGGACAAGCAGCCTACCAGATGGTTTCTGAAGATCCTGAGCTAGAATTAGCTGGCTTGATCGATCCGTTCACAGATGAGACTGACGTCGCAGGGGTCCCTATCTTTAACCGCAAAGAAGATGTCGTGGGTCTTGAAGCAGATGTTTGGGTGGACTTTACCATGCCAAAGGTTGCTTACGAGAATACTCGCTTTGCAATTGAAAATGGCTTTGCTCCTGTTGTGGGAACGACTGGCTTCACGCCTGAGCAGATCCAAGAATTGACAGACCTTTCGCGTGAAAAGGATTTGGGTGGCTTGATTGCTCCGAACTTTGCTATTGGAGCTGTGCTCTTGATGCAATTTGCAGCGCAAGCGGCCAAGTATTTCCCAAATGTGGAAATCATCGAATTGCACCATGATAAGAAGAAAGATGCACCGAGTGGAACAGCGATTAAGACAGCTGAGCTGATCTCTGAGAAGCGCGAAAAAATCCAGCAAGGTGCAGCAGATGAAGAAGAGTTGATGCCTGGAGCAAGAGGGGCAGATTTTGAAGGGATGCGCATCCATTCGGTTCGATTGCCTGGCCTAGTGGCTCACCAAGAGGTGATTTTTGGTAGCCAAGGCGAAGGCTTGACTCTCCGTCATGATTCTTATGATCGTGGTTCCTTCATGACAGGAGTAAATCTAGGGATTAAAGAAGTTGTCAAGCGTCATGAGCTTGTTTATGGTTTGGAACACTTACTATGAGATTAAAAAAGATGCCTTCTGAGTTTCAGGAGGCTTTACCAATATTAGAGAAGATTAAAGCAGCTGGTTTTGAGGCTTATTTTGTGGGAGGATCTGTTCGAGATGCTCTCCTGGATCGTCCGATTCACGATGTCGATATCGCTTCCTCCTCTTATCCAGAGGAAACAAAGGCGATTTTTGATCGAACAGTAGATATCGGTATCGAACACGGGACCGTCTTGGTTCTTGAAAATGGTCAAGAATATGAAATTACGACCTTCCGGACAGAGGATGTCTATGTCGATTATCGCCGTCCAAGCTCCGTGTCTTTTGTACGCTCGCTAGAAGAAGACCTCAAGCGTCGTGATTTTACGGTTAATGCCTTTGCCTTAAATGAAAAAGGAGAAATTGTTGACCTCTTTCATGGACTAGAAGATTTGGAAAACAAGGTCCTTCGGGCGGTTGGGCTTCCTCACGAACGGTTTAACGAAGATGCACTCCGGATCATGCGAGGCTTTCGTTTTCAAGCCAGTCTCGGCTTTGAATTAGATGAGGCAACCTTTGATGCTATGAAGGAGTGTGCTCCCTTACTAGAGAAGATTTCAGTAGAGCGTACCTTCATCGAGTTTGATAAACTCTTGCTTTCCCCATACTGGAGACAAGGCTTGGAGGCCATGCTAGCCAGTGGAGCCTATCACTATCTGCCAGAGATGAAGGATCGTAAAGAAGCGATCGAGCGTTTGTTTGACATAGAGTTGGAATATACCTTTTCAACTTCTGAGCAAGCCTGGTCTGCTTTGGTCTTAGCACTAGAGATTCAAGATATTCCAAAATTCTTTAAGAAATGGAAGACGTCTAGAGAGTTTGCCAAGACGGTGGAGCAGATCGTGGAGATTCTAAAGCTCCGAGGAAAAGGAAGTCTAGACAAGCGTGCCTGCTACAAGTATGAGAAGCCTTTGTTGCTAGTGGCTGAAGAGCTCCGTGAAGCGTATGCCTTGAGTGTGGATTATTTGGCCATTGAGCGCGTTTATGATAGCTTGACCATTCATGATAAGCATGAAGTGGTGGTCAATGGTGGTATGCTGATCAAAGACTACGGCTTTCAACCAGGTCCAGCCTTGGGAGAGATTTTGACAAAAATTGAATATGCCATTGTCGATGGGAAACTGGCCAATGAGAAAGAGGCCATCATCGCCTATATCCAGCAAGCAAAAGAGGAGGAAAAATGAGCGATTTTATTGTCGATAAATTAACCAAATCTGTCGGAGATAAGACCGTCTTTCGTGAGATCTCCTTTATCATTCACGACTTGGATCGGATCGGATTGATCGGGGTCAATGGGACTGGAAAAACTACGCTGTTAGATGTGTTGTCGGGTCGCTCTGGCTTTGATGGAGATGTGAGTCCTTTTTCTGCCAAGAGTGATTATACAATTGGCTATTTGACGCAGGAACCAGACTTTGATGATCAAAAGACGGTTCTGGATACGGTGCTATCTAGCGATTTACGTGAAATGCAACTGATTCGAGATTATGAATTCTTGATGGCGGATTACCGAGAAGAGAACCAAGCACGTCTTGAAAAGGTCATGGCGGAGATGGATTCGCTCAATGCTTGGGAGATCGAGAGTCAGGTCAAGACAGTCCTTTCAAAACTTGGGATTGAAGACTTGAATGCCAAAGTTGGGGATCTATCTGGGGGCTTGCGTCGTCGGGTGCAATTGGCACAGGTTTTGCTATCTCACCACGATCTGCTCTTACTAGATGAGCCGACCAACCACCTAGACATTGATACAATCGAATGGTTGACCAATTTCTTGAAGAACTCTAAGAAAACCGTGCTCTTCATTACCCACGATCGCTATTTCTTGGATAATATCTCGACACGGATTTTTGAGTTGGATCGAGCTAGCTTGATCGAGTATCAGGGCAACTATCAGGATTATGTCCGCTTAAAGGCTGAGCAGGATGAGCGTGATGCGGCCCTTCTTCATAAGAAGCAGCAACTCTATAAGCAGGAGTTGACCTGGATGCGGCGTCAACCTCAGGCGCGTGCGACCAAGCAACAGGCGCGGATCAATCGATTCCATGATCTCAAGCAAGACTTGTCTGGTCAAAGCAACCAGACGGATTTGGAGATGAACTTTGAGACCAGCCGAATCGGAAAGAAAGTCATCGAGTTTAAAGATGTGAGTTTTGCTTTTGAAAACAAGCCGATTTTACAGGACTTTAACCTCTTGGTGCAAAACAAGGACCGCATCGGGATCGTTGGGGATAATGGCGTCGGCAAGTCCACCCTGCTCAATCTGATCGCTGAGCGACTACAGCCTCAGTCTGGGCAAGTCATTATCGGGGAAACTGTGCGGGTGGCTTATTTCTCTCAACAGATTGATGGGCTGGATGAGAGCAAGCGCGTGATTAATTTCCTCCAGGAAGTTGCTGAGGAAGTAAAGACGACCGTTGGAACGACATCAATTGCAGATCTCTTAGAGCAATTTCTCTTCCCACGTTTCATGCACGGAACCCTGATTGAAAAACTCTCCGGTGGGGAGAAGAAGCGGCTCTTTCTCTTAAAACTCTTGATTGAAAAACCCAATGTGCTTCTCCTCGATGAGCCGACCAATGACTTGGATATCGCCACCTTGACAGTTTTGGAAAACTTCCTTCAAAACTTTGGAGGTCCCGTTATTACCGTTAGCCACGACCGCTATTTCTTGGACAAGGTGGCAAGCAAGATCCTGGCTTTCGAAAATGGGAGCATTCGGGAGTTCTTTGGCAATTATACGGATTATTTAGATGAAAAAGCCTTTGAAGCAGCCCAGGTAACGGCTAGTCAGAAGGTTGAAAAAGAAAAACCTGTTAAGCCAAAAGAAGAGAAGAAGCGCATGAGCTACAAGGAGAAGCAGGAGTGGGCGAGCATTGAAGCAGATATCGAAGCCATTGAAAATCGGATTGCAGAGATTGAAGTGGAGATGAATGAAAACGGCTCTGACTTTGGCAAATTGTCAGCCCTTCAAAAGGAATTGGAGCAGGAAAATGAGCGATTGCTTGAGAAGTACGATCGCTATGAATACCTGAGTGAATTAGATGAATAAGGAGGCCCTATGAATCAATTAAACCGGATATCCCTTGGGATTTCAGCTACTATTTTTACCATTATCGGTATTGTCTTGTTTATCAATCCAATTGAGCACATCGGCTCTTTTAGCTGGTTGATTTCCTGTGGTTTCTTTTTAATCTCCCTTTCGCGTTTTTCACGCTATTACCGATTGCGTCAAGCTGGTATCATCCAGCAGCAACAGCTCTTTCACAGTATGGTCGCCTTGGTTTTTGCGGTCTATTTACTGCTCTATGGCTACAAGACCTTGCCGATTGTCTTTCCAGTTACCTTAGGAATTTGGCTGATCTATCGTTCGATTTTAAACTTCCGAAAAGCCAATTTCTACTCGAGGAATGTTGAGGAACTGTCCAAGCGTTATATTTTCTTTGCCTTGCTACAGCTCTTCATCGGCTTATTCTTAATCGTTAGTCCACTCTCGATAAGTGTCTTTCTGTTAAATATTATTGGCTTGATTTTCCTCATTCTAGGATTTCAATCCTTTAGTCTCTTGTTAAAAAGTTAAGAAAAGTTACGTGCAAACCTTTGCGTTTGATAAAAAGTCTGATATAATAGATCTGTAAGTGTTTACAAGTTTGAAAGGAGTTACAGATGTCTAAAAAAATTATTGGGATTGACCTTGGGGGAACTTCAATTAAGTTTGCCATCCTTACTTTGGATGGGGAAGTTCAAGAAAAATGGTCTATTAAAACAAATATCTTGGATGAAGGTAGCCATATCGTAGATGATATGATCGAATCCATCGCGCATCGTTTGAAAATGCTTGAACTTGATGCTTCTGAGTTCCAAGGAATTGGAATGGGTTCACCTGGTGTCGTTGACCGTGAAAAAGGTACAGTTATCGGTGCCTACAACTTGAACTGGAAGATCCTTCAACCAGTCAAAGAAAAGATCGAAACTGCCCTTCATATTCCATTCTTTATCGATAATGATGCCAACGTTGCTGCTTTGGGTGAACGTTGGAAAGGGGCTGGTGAAAACCAACCAGATGTTGTCTTCATGACCCTTGGTACAGGTGTCGGCGGTGGGATCGTCGCTGAAGGTCGTCTCTTGCACGGTGTACGTGGAGCTGCTGGTGAGCTTGGTCACATCACTGTTGACTTTGATGATCCAATCCAATGTACCTGTGGTAAAAAAGGCTGTCTTGAAACGGTTGCCTCAGCAACTGGTATCGTCAACTTGACTCGTCGTTATGCTGATGAGTACGAAGGGGACTCTCAATTGAAAGTCTTGATCGACAACGGTGAAGAAGTAACAGCTAAAACGGTCTTTGACCTGGCAAAAGAAGGCGATGCTCTTGCTTTGATCGTCTACAAGAACTTCTCACGTTACCTTGGACTTGCTGCTGCCAACATCGGTTCAACCTTGAACCCATCTAAGATCGTTATCGGTGGTGGGGTTTCCGCTGCTGGAGACTTCCTCTTGGATGGTGTGCGCAAGGTCTTTGAAGAAAACTCATTCCCACAAGTGCGTGAATCTACTCAATTGGCACTTGCAACTTTGGGAAATGATGCCGGTGTCATCGGTGCTGCATCCCTTGTATTACAATAAGATGAAATGGAGATCTGGCTCGTGCTGGGATCTCCTTTTTTTCTGTCTCCTGTGATATAATGAAGACAAAACTGGATTCAAGGAGAGTATATGACAAAAGCAGATACAATTTTTAAAGAAAACATTCGAAAAATCATGGAAGAAGGGGTTTGGTCAGAGCAAGCCCGTCCCAAGTACAAGGATGGTAGAACGGCCAACTCCAAGTACATCACAGGAGCCTTTATGGAATTCGACCTTGCAAAAGGTGAGTTCCCTATCACGACCCTTCGTCCCATCGCGATTAAATCAGCCATCAAAGAGATGCTCTGGATCTACCAGGATCAGTCGAATAGATTGGATCTTTTAGAAGACAAGTACAATGTCCATTATTGGAATGACTGGGAAGTGGGAGATAGCCGGACGATTGGTCAGCGCTATGGAGCTGTTGTCAAAAAGCATGACATTACGAATAAGATCCTCAAACAATTAGAAGCCAATCCTTGGAATCGCCGCAATATCATCTCGCTCTGGGATTATGATGCCTTTGAGGAGACAGACGGACTCTTGCCCTGTGCTTTTCAGACCATGTTTGACGTGCGGCGCGTGGATGGGGAGATTTATCTAGATGCAACCTTGACCCAGCGTTCGAATGATATGTTGGTGGCTCACCATATTAATGCTATGCAGTATGTAGCCCTACAGATGATGATTGCTAAGCACTTTGGCTGGAAGGTTGGGAAGTTCTTTTACTTCATTAATAACCTTCACATCTATGACAACCAATTTGAACAAGCAGAGGAATTGCTCCGTCGCGAGCCCTCTGATTGCCAACCGCACTTGGTTTTGAATGTACCAGATGGAACCAATTTCTTTGACATCAAACCAGAAGATTTTGAACTGGTCGATTACGATCCAGTGAAGCCACAGTTGAAGTTCGATCTTGCCATTTAGTAATAAATCAAGTTTTTTGATGCCCTGATCTATGGGTGAAATCCTTTCAGAATTAAAACAATTTTAGCTAAAAATTTTTACTCATTTTTGAGACAAAATGTTTTGAGAATCGTTCGGGTTTTGTTAAAATAAATAAGGTTTGGAAAAAACTAAACAATTTTAAAAAGAATGTTAATTTATAGATAAATATGGAGGTCCATTAGATGGGGAAAGACTTATTTAATGATCGTATTAGCAGATTCTCAATTCGTAAATTGAATGTGGGTGTTTGCTCTGTACTATTGGGAACACTTGTCATGGTTGGGACAGCCGCAAGTGCAGCCGCAGAAGAAAAGACAGATACGACAAGTGAAAGTGTAGCAGCAGTTGCAACAGCGTCAGAAGCGCCCGCAACTTCAACAGCTACTTCAGCAGCATCAACCGCTGCAACAACTAGTACAGCAGCTACAACTTATGATGCAAACGCAGCAGTCACTGCACCAGAGACTTCAACTGCTGCAGCAACATCAACAGCACCTGCTTCAACTAGTGAAGCAAGTAGCACAAGCACAGCAGCATCCGCTGCCTCAACTGCACCAGCAACATCAACTGCACCAAGCCTAGAAGCAGCTACGCCAGAAAATAAGGCGCCAGAAGCAGCTTCAACAACTGCAGATAAAAAAGAAGCAACAACTCTTTCATCTGGACAAGGTGTAACAACTAACAATGCAGTAGCAACAGAAGAGACAGCCCAAACTTCTGGTAAAAAACGTAGTCGTCGTGCTGTCGGTGACGCAAATGATCCAAACTTGATTGGGGATGATGTTGTCGATGCAACTTCAACTCCAAAGGTAGAAAAACCAGGATTTACAACAGATGTAAAAGCAGCTGATTTGGCGAGTCAAATCTCTTGGTTGGACTTTGGCGATGTAGCTAACTGGACAGGAACTACAACAACATCAAAAGGTGACCTTGCTCTCCAAGTTGGGGCTACCTATACTAAGGAAATTATGCCGGGTTATGTGGTTACCATCAAAGTAAAATCTTTGAAACCCTTCCAAGCAACTGAAATCTACAAAAAGCGTTTAGAAGACCGAGGAGCGACGGCTGCTGAAAAAGCGACCTATGATCCAAATGCAAGAAATGGTTATGGGAAAGCGACTAATACACCTGCTACGAGAGAAGCTTTTACTGCTGGTGAAGAAGCTAAAGTTATTGCCGAAGCTCAAAACCGTTGGACTGAAATTAAAAAAGAAGGTATTGACACTGGTACAACTAAGAAAACTACTATCAGTTCAGAACTTGAAGGTGGGAATATCGGTGTTCAGTTTGAAGTTTCTGCGACCTTCCGTGGAAAAGTGGTCAAACCTGCCATTGTCATGGCGGATGGTGAGTCCGCTAACCCTGGTGAAATGGTACTATTCACCACAAACGGTTCAGGTTGGCAACACATTGGTGAGTGGTATAAAAATGGAAATAAATCTACTAAAACTTATATTCCACAAGATACAGACAATTTATTTGGTCCAAACCCTGCCACTAAAATAGATGGCATGAATTACTATAGGACGAACCTTGACCTACTTCAACGCTCAGATCAAGTGGGGCCAGATAAAAAAGCGGTTGCTTGGAAGTACTTTGGAAGTGCTGATTTAACAACTGCAGGTCTCGGAACTGGGGTCTTTGGACCAAATATTTCAAGTATTGCTGCTGTTCCCCTTGTTATGACACGTGGAGCGTCCGAAGTTGGCTTGTATATTGCATCTTCAGGTAAACAATCAGCCATGCTTGGTTTCTTCCCACTTGATGAAGGAGATGCTCCTGAATCATACGGCAAGGCAGTTCATTCAATTGCAACTGTAGATGGAATTACTGGTAAGAAAGTGAACCAACCTTATCTTGGTCACTTGAGTCCTGATATGGATGAAAATAATGCTCTTGATTGGACCGGTGATGATAAAGCGACGACAGCTGATGAAGGAATCGACCAATTGCTTCCGAATGACCTCAAAGGAAAAACCAATGAGTTGATCAAGATGGATCGTACAAAACCAGGGAATTATACGATTACTGTTGAAGCTCATACAGACGGGGCGCCTCAAGCCAATATTTATGGTTGGGTTGACTTTAATCAAAATGGAACCTTCGATGAAGATGAACGGTCTGATTTAACAACCATTACCCAAGATGGAACGGCTACGTTAAGATTTACAAAGAGTAAAACCTATATTGATCCTAGTGTCAATGAATTGGGTGTTCGGATCCGTATCGCTAAGAATGCTAAAGAAATTGAAAGCCCAACCGGTATGGCCTTCTCAGGGGAAGTTGAGGACTTCAAGACTCAAATCACCCACCCACCAAAAGGGGAATTTAAAGAAACAACTGGCCTTCAAGGTGCGAAGCAAACTGCAACTGTAGCCTTTACCGCTCGTGGTTTGCAAGGCTATAGCCTAACTGAGCCAGCAAAAATTGATGAAACAGTAGCTCCACAAATGATAGATAACCGTACAGGGCAAGTCGTTACACCTGGCGCAGATGGCTACTATGCTGTAGCTGGTCAAGGGAAGTACAAGATCACTCCAAACGGAACTTCTGTGGATGTTGAGTTCATTCCTGAAGATCACTTCCTTGGAACAGCTGACGGTATCTCTATCCGTCGTACAGACAGCAATGGCTACGATACAGGTTGGTCAACAAAATTCCCAGCTGATGAAGCCAATGTAGATACTGTTTTAAATACCATGGATGGTCTTTATATCCCAACTGTTACACCAACGGATATTGAAGGGGTAGATAAGACTTCGACAGATGTCCAAGGTGCTACTCAAACCGGTACACCAACCTTTAACACAACTACAACTAATGCTAATGGCGAAAAGATCTCTGTCACTCCAAGCTTGGAATATCCTGCTAAATTGGTGGACCCAGCGACTGGTCAAGTAACCAATGCAACCTCTGTAACAGTAGCAGGCGAAGGAACATACAGCATTGATGATGCTACTGGTAAAGTAACCTTTGTTCCAGAACCAGGATTCACAGGTACAGCTCAAGGTGTTACCGTATCCGTAACAGCTCCTGTCGGAAAAGATAAAGACGGTACCGTCCGTGATGAATACCTTAAGACAGCAACAGCTAAATACACACCAACAGTTACTCCAATCACAGTGACTCCTACAAACAAGGTTTCTGCGGACATTCAAAACGTTCCTCAAACCCAAACACCAACCTTTGATTTGAGTAGCGATAAGACTGCTGAAATCACAAGCAAGAAATTGGTAGATCCAGCAACTGGCCAACCGACTGACGAAACAACGGTGACAGTAGCAGGTGAAGGAACTTACACAATCGATCCTACTACAGGAGCAGTGACCTTCACACCTGAAAAAGACTTCGTTGGAACTGCAACTGGTGTGACAGTTCAAGCAACTGCTACAATTACCAATGCAGACGGTAAGACTGCAACTATCACATCTGATGCAACTTATACACCAATAGTTGTAGCAGCTGTTCCAACAGCAAAACCTGCAACTTCAAAAGATATCCAAGGTGCGATTCAAACCGGTACACCAACCTTTGCAGGAAAAACTGTTCAAGTAAATGGTGAAGATAAAGAGATCACCATTAAAGAAAATAGCTATAAACTTTTGGATAAAGATGGCAACGAAGTAGCAACTACTCCAGCTTATGCTGCCGATGGTACTACTGAAATCGGTACCTACTCAATTGATCCAGCAACTGGTCAAGTGACCTTCACACCGACTGATAAATCTTACACTGGTGCAGTGACACCAGCCAAGGTTCAAGCGGAAAGTTCTAACGGCATCAAGGTGGATACAACTTACACACCTGAAATCGTTCCTGTCACACCGACAGCAACACCAGCTGAAACAGAAGATATCCAAGGTGCTACACAAACTGGTAAACCTGAATTCAAGGGTGGAACAGTGACTGTTAATGGTGTTGAGAAGACAGTTGCCATCAATGAAAATGTTCCAGCAACCTTCGATGATGGTTCAACTACGAAGACTGTAGATGGTGTAGGTACTTACACTGTAGCTGCAGATGGTACCGTAACCTTTGTTCCTGAAAAAACATTCATCGGTACAGCACCAGCTGTAACTGTTGTTCGTGAAGACATGAACGGAACTAAGGCTTCAGCAACTTACACACCAACAGTTACACCAGTAACCCCAACAGCAACTCCAGCTGAAACAACAGGTGTTCAAGGTGCTACACAAACTGGTAAGCCTGTATTCACTGAAGGCGACAGCCGTGTACCAATGAATGATGATGTTGCTGCAACATTTGACGATGGATCAACAACTAAGACAGTTGATGGCGTTGGTACTTATACAGTAGCAGCAGACGGTACTGTTACATTTGTTCCAGACCCAAGCTTTACTGGTACTGCACCAGCCGTAACCGTTGTTCGTGAAGACAAGAACGGAACCAAAGCATCTGCGACTTACACACCAACTGTAAATCCAGTTACTCTTACTCCAACAAATAAAGTTTCTGAGGATATTCAAAATGTTCCTCAAACAGAAACTCCTACATTTGCATTGAGTGATGATGAAACTGCTCAAATTACAAGTAAGAAATTGATTGACCCTGCAACAGGTCAACCAACCGATGAAACAACTGTAACAGTAGCAGGTGAAGGAACTTACACAATCGATCCAACTACAGGAGCAGTAACCTTCACACCTGAAAAAGACTTTGTCGGAACTGCAACTGGCGTGAAAGTCCAAGCAACTGCAACAATTACCAATGCAGACGGTAAGGCTTCAACCATCACTTCAGACGCAAGTTACACACCAACAGTTGTAGCAGCTGTTCCAACAGCTAATCCAGCTACATCTAAAGATATTCAAGGCGCGACTCAAACCGGTACACCAACCTTTGAAGGTGCAACTGTTCAAGTTAGTGGTCAAGATAAAGCTATCACCATTAAAGATAATAGCTACACACTTTTGGATAATGATGGTAATGAAGTAACAAGCACACCAGCTTATGCGGCAGACGGTACTACTGAAATCGGTACTTACTCAATTGATCCAGCAACTGGACAAGTAACCTTCACACCAACTGATAAATCATACACCGGTGCAGTTACACCTGTTAAGGTTCAAGCTGAAAGCTCAAACGGCATCAAGGTAGATACAACCTACACACCTGAAATTGTTCCAGTAACTCCAACAGCTACACCAGCTGAAACAACGGATATTCAAGGGGCTACTCAAACAGGTAAACCTGAATTCAAGGGCGGAACCGTAACAGTTGATGGCGTTGAGAAAACAGTAGAAATCAATGAAGATGTTCCAGCAACATTTGACGATGGCTCAACTACCAAGACAGTTGATGGCGTTGGTACTTACACAGTAGCAGCAGACGGAACTGTAACCTTTGTCCCTGAGAAATCATTCACAGGTAAAGCACCAGCAGTCACAGTTGTCCGTGAAGATATGAACGGAACAAAAGCTTCTGCAACCTACACACCAACTGTAACTCCTGTCACACCGACAGCGACACCAGCTGAAACAACTGATATCCAAGGTGCGACACAAACTGGTAAGCCTGTATTTACTGAAGGCGACAGCCGTGTGCCAATGAACGATGATGTTCCAGCAACATTTGATGATGGTTCAACAACTAAGACAGTTGACGGCGTTGGTACCTACACAGTAGCAGCAGACGGAACAGTTACATTTGTACCAGAAAAATCATTTGTTGGTACTGCACCAGCGGTAACAGTTGTGCGTGAAGACATGAACGGAACCAAAGCTTCCGCGACATATACACCAACCGTAACACCAGTTACACCAACTTCAGAAGATACAACATCTACTGACAAACAAGGTCAAACGCAAACAGGTACACCAACCTTCACACCAGGTAATGAAAACGTCCCAATGGATGATGATACACCTGCAACATTTGAAGATGGATCAACAACCAAGACTATTCCAGGTGAAGGTACTTATACAGTAGCTCCAGATGGAACTGTTACTTTCGTACCGGAAAAATCATTCACAGGAACAGGTACAGGCGTAACTGTGAAACGTGTCGATAAGAACGGTACTCCAGTTACAGCTAAGTACACACCAACTGTGACACCAGTAACACCAACAGCAACTCCTGCTGAATCAGAAGCACCTCAAGGTGTGGTTCAAACTGGAACTGTAACCTTCACTGAAGGTGACCCAGTTGCACCAATCGACAAGGATACCATTACTCTTCTTGACGAAAATGGTCAGCCAGCAGCATCAGTAGAAGCGAAATCACCATCAGGTGATGTGATCGGTACCTTCACTGTTGATAAAGAAACAGGTGTTGTGACCTTCACACCAACTGATAAATCTTACTCAGGTGAAGTCGTTCCAGTTAAGGTTCAAGCTAAAGACGCTAACGGAACAGCTGTAGAAACAACCTACACACCTAAGATTACACCGGTCGTACCAACTGCTGAACCTGCAACATCTACAGATATCCAAGGTAAAACACAAACAGGCAAACCAATATTCACACCGGGTAACCCAGATGTACCAATGGATGATGATACACCTGCAACCTTTGAAGATGGTTCAACTACGAAGACCATTCCAGGTGAAGGAACTTACACAGTTGCTCCAGACGGAACCGTAACCTTCGTACCAGAAAAATCATTCACAGGAACAGGTACAGGCGTAACAGTGAAACGTGTTGATAAGAACGGTACACCAGTTACTGCAACTTACACACCAACTGTAACACCAGTAACACCAACTGCTGAGCCAGCAACATCTACAGACATCCAAGGTAAGACACAAACAGGCAAACCAACATTCACACCAGGTAACCCAGATGTACCAATGGATGATGATACACCTGCAACCTTTGAAGATGGTTCAACAACTAAGGTAATTCCAGGCGAAGGAACCTACACAGTGGCTCCAGATGGAACAGTTACATTTGTACCAGAAAAATCATTCACAGGAACAGGAACAGGCGTGACTGTTAAACGTGTTGACAAGAACGGTACACCAGTTACAGCTAAGTACACACCAACTGTAACTCCGGTAATACCAACAGCAGAACCAGCTACAACTATTGGACCAAAAGGTAAAGAACAATCTGGTAAACCAGCATTCAAGGAAGGCGATAGCCGTGTTCCAATGAATGATGATGTTCCAGCTACATTTGACGATGGTTCAACAACTAAGACTATTCCAGGAGTTGGTACTTACACAGTGGTAGCAGACGGAACTGTAACCTTCACACCAGAACCTGAATTTACAGGAACTGCACCAGCAGTGACAGTGGTTCGTGAAGATGTGAACGGAACAAAAGCTTCTGCAACTTACACACCAACTGTTCTTCCAATCACTAAATTTGTTGATAAAGAAGGTAAGGAAATCCCAGGATATCTTACAGTTGATGGAGAAGAGCCAAAAGCTGAAATTCCAGGTTACCGCTTTGTGGAAACCAAGAAATTGCCTAATGGTGATACTGAACACGTCTATGAAAAAGTGACGACTTCATATGTAGACGAAAATGGGGACCCAATCCCAGGTAACCCAACAGAAGATGGGGAACAACCGAAGAAAGATATCCCAGGTTATGACTTCGTGAAGACTGTTGTAGATAAAGATGGAAACACTCAACATATCTACAAGAAGACTGTGACACCAACTCCAATGCCGGATCCAACTCCGACACCAGAGCCACAGCCGCAACCTACTCCACAACCAAAACCAGAAGAACCAACTATTCCTGTCGTTCCAGAAACGAAAGAAGAAGTGAAGTATATCGATCCACAAAATCCTACTGCACAACTTCCAAACACAGGAACAAAAGAATCTTCTACTGCTGGTCTTGCAATCTTTAGCGCTTTAGCAGGTCTCTCATTATTCGGATTTGCAAAACGCAAAAAAGAAGACTAAGCTAACTTGTGGCTAAGAAAAACCGCGAAAATCTCGCGGTTTTTTCTGTTTGTATTTTAAAAAATATCCTCCAAACTAGATAGTTGAAATCAGTCTTTTATAAGAAAATTTGATAAAATAGAAGTATCAGTGTAAAGGATGAGAGAATGAAAAAGATAATTGGTATCTGGGCTCAAACTGAAAATGGCATTATCGGAAAGGACCAAGTGATGCCTTGGCATCTGCCAGCTGAGCTTCAGCATTTCAAAGAAACAACCATGGGACAAGCGATTCTCATGGGAAGAGTGACCTTTGATGGTATGAAAAAACGGATTCTACCAGGTCGGACTAGTATTATCTTAACGCAAGATCAAGCCTATGATCCTGAAAATGATGCTGTACTCGTCATGCACAGCAAGGAAGAAGTCTTGGAGTGGTACCAGAACCAAGAGAAGAATCTTTACATTATCGGTGGCAGTCAGATTTTAAAGCTCTTCTCTGACCAGTTAGAGGAATTGATCCAGACCATGATTCATGCAAAGATTGAGGGCGATACATTGGCACCAACATTTGAAGAGAACCGCTATGAAAGAGTCCGTCAAGTCCATCATCCGAAAGATGAGAAGAACTCATATGATTTTACGGTCAACTATTATAAGAGAAAGGATTTAGACTAATGGAGCGAAGTGTCTTTGGTTTTTTTACAGCTGTCCTATGTGTCATCTGTTTGATTTGCGCCTTACAAACCTTTCGTAAAAAACGGTTTGGCCTCGCTATATTATTCTTACTAAATGCTTTTACCAATCTTGTGAATTCCATTCACGCCTTTTACATGACCTTATTTTAAACTAAATAGAAACAGAAAATGACAGAAAGAGGAAATACATGCCAACGAATCAAAACAATGATATGATGGTTTATTGCTCATTTTGCGGAAAGAGTCAAGATGAAGTCCAAAAAATCATTGCAGGAAACAATGCGTTTATCTGTAATGAATGTGTAGAGTTAGCTCAAGAAATCATCCGCGAGGAGCTTGCTGAAGAAGTACTTGCTGACCTTAGTGAAGTTCCAAAACCAATCGAATTGCTCCATATCTTGAACCACTACGTCATCGGTCAAGATCGGGCTAAACGTGCTCTTGCTGTAGCGGTATACAACCACTACAAACGCATCAACTTCCACGATACGCGCGAAGACGAGACAGATGTTGAATTGCAAAAATCAAACATCCTCATGATTGGCCCTACTGGTTCAGGTAAGACTTTTTTGGCCCAAACCTTAGCACGTAGCTTGAATGTCCCATTTGCCATTGCAGATGCAACAGCCTTGACAGAAGCTGGTTATGTAGGAGAAGACGTTGAAAATATTCTCTTGAAACTTCTTCAAGCAGCTGATTTTAACATCGAGCGTGCAGAACGAGGCATCATCTATGTAGATGAAATTGATAAGATCGCTAAGAAAAGTGAAAATGTCTCTATCACTCGTGACGTTTCTGGTGAAGGAGTGCAACAAGCTCTCTTGAAGATCATCGAAGGAACCGTCGCTAGTGTCCCACCTCAAGGTGGACGCAAACACCCACAACAAGAGATGATCCAAGTGGATACCAAGAATATTCTCTTCATCGTAGGTGGGGCTTTTGACGGGATCGAAGAAATTGTCAAACAACGTCTTGGTGAAAAAGTCATCGGTTTTGGTAAAAACAATAAAGCCATTGATGAATCAAGCTCTTACATGCAAGAAATCGTTGCAGAAGATATTCAAAAATTCGGGATTATCCCAGAATTGATCGGACGTCTTCCAGTCTTTGCTGCTCTTGAGCAATTGACAGTTGACGATCTTGTCCGTATTCTCAAAGAGCCACGCAATGCCTTGGTAAAACAATACCAAACCTTGCTCTCTTATGATAACGTTGAATTGGAATTTGATGATGAAGCCCTTCAAGAGATTGCCAATAAAGCTATCGAAAGAAAAACAGGAGCTCGTGGACTTCGCTCCATTATCGAAGAAACGATGATGGATGTCATGTTTGAAATTCCAAGTCAAGAAGATGTCAAACTTGTTCGAATTACAAAAGAAGCTGTAGATGGAACTGAAAAACCAATTCTCGAAACAGCCTAGAAAGATAAAATATGGAAATTAACACACATAATGCGGATATCCTCTTAAGCGCTGCAAATAAGAGTCATTATCCTCAAGATGAAATTCCAGAAGTTGCACTTGCCGGTCGATCCAATGTCGGCAAGTCTTCTTTTATTAATACTCTCTTAAATCGAAAAAACCTGGCCAGAACATCTGGCAAACCAGGAAAAACTCAATTGCTCAATTTCTTCAATATTGATGATAAACTCCGCTTGGTAGACGTACCTGGTTATGGCTATGCACGTGTCTCTAAAAAAGAACGCGAGAAGTGGGGACGGATGATTGAAGAATACCTCACCAGCCGTGAGAACTTAAAAGCAGTCGTTAGCCTAGTCGATTTTCGTCACGAACCTTCAGCAGATGATGTCCAGATGTATGAGTTCTTAAAATATTATGAGATTCCTGTGATCTTAGTTGCTACCAAGGCAGATAAGATTCCGCGTGGAAAATGGAACAAACACGAATCGATCATCAAGAAAAAACTAGATTTTGATCCTGCTGACACCTTTATTGTCTTTTCTTCTGTAACCAGGGAAGGACTAGAGAAGTCATGGGATGCTATTTTAGAAAATGCGTTTTACGAAATAAATTGAAATGACATGAAAATGTCATTTTTGTTTTGGATTTATCTCGCAATTGTAATACAAGTGTAATATAAGTGCCTTTGTTATCTTCTATTTATATGGTATAATCTCTATAAAGATAAAAGATGATAAAAAATTAATTGGAGATAAATTATATTATGAAAAAGAAAATACGGAATAAAGCGAAATTATTTGGTTTGTTCGTTTCTGTATTAGCAGTGGGGACATTTGCTGCTGCTATGAGCGAACACGTCACATCAGTTGGTGCTAATGATGGAACTTACCAAGCTTATTCAGACCCTACTGAAGCTTTCATCTCACAAATTGGTGAGTCAGCTCGTCAGCTCGGTCAAGAGAATGACCTTTATGCTTCCGTTATGATCGCACAAGCCATCCTTGAAAGTGGTTCAGGTCAGTCTGGCTTGTCTTCTTATCCACATTACAACCTTTTCGGTATTAAAGGAAGTTATGCTGGTCAATCCGCAGTGATGCAAACTTGGGAAGATGACGGTGCAGGAAATGCGTATATAATTAATGATGCTTTTCGTTCTTACCCATCTTACTACGAATCATTGCAAGATTACGTAGCTGTATTGAAACAAGGACATTTTGCAGGTGCTTGGAAGAGCAACACCTCTAGTTACCAAGATGCAACTGCAGCTTTGACAGGTGTTTATGCGACAGACACAAGCTACTATGCAAAACTTAATAACATCATTGAAACCTATAATTTAACTCAATACGATTCACCAAATGTTCAAGGTGGTATTACAGGTTCCGTATACAATCCATATCGCCAACAGTTCACTTCACAAGAAATCTTGAATTTGGATATCGCTTGGGCGAACCGTTTAAATTATTAAAACTAAGACAGGCATCTGCCTGTTTTTTATTATGTCTTGCTATATGATTTAAAACGTATATGTTGTAAATTTAAGAATTCTTCCTGAAAACCTTTTCATTCTTTTCTCTCTATGTTATAATGATTTTATTCACAAACATTATATAAGGAGAATATTATGTCTGAATCTAATTTTATTCAAAAAGTTGGAGCGGCGTGTAATAAGAAGGAAGATCTCTATCAGAAATCTAAAACGCGCTATGCAGTCCGTTCTATTTTTGCTGGTGGATTTCTCACTTTAAGTACTGCGGTCGGAGCTGTTGCAGCTGACTTATTAAATACCTTTGTACCTGGATCGGGTCGTTTTCTATTTCCATTCATCTTTGCCTGGGGCTTGGTTTACCTCTTATTCTTAAATGCGGAATTAACCACCTCAAATATGATGTATTTGACAGCGGGAACCTATCTAAAGAAGATCCATTGGAAGAAAGCATTGGAGATTCTTCTTTATTGTACCTTCTTTAATTTAATTGGTGCTTTGATCGTAGCTTTTCTGTTCAATCAAACAACAGCCTTTGCTCATATTGATCCAAAAGGATTCCTGGCTACGGTAGCAGAAAATAAACTCCAACGAAGCAATCAAGTGGTATTCTTTGAAGGGGTTATTGCCAATATCTTTGTAAATATTGCTATCCTTTCTTATTTATATTTCAAAGATGAAACAGCGAAGGTGCTCTTAGCTCTCTCTGCTATTTATATGTTTGTCTTTATGACCAATGAACACTTGGCGGCTAATTTTGCTTCCTTCTCATTATTAAGCTTTAATCCAGTTTCTAGCCAATTGCCACATTTTGAATTTTTAAATATATTACGTCACTATGGTGTCACCTTCTTTGCCAACTGGGTAGGAGGAGGAGTCCTCATGGGACTAGCCTATGCTTGGTTGAATAACATCAAGAGTCTCTACAACGATTAAAAAATATAAAAAAAGTTTGAAAAAGTACTTGCATTCTTTTTTAAAATGTGATAGACTAGTTTACGGTTTGAAAAAACTGCCTAAGACAGTAGGGGAGCTCGACTCATAAAAATCCTACCGAGGACAAAACGTATCAATTAAAAGAAGCGTATTGTACTTTCGTGTCTAGGTTTGGGCGCGTTTTTCTTTTGGAAAAATTCCCCAAGCAAAATAATTACGGAGGTGAACACACTAATGAGTGAAGCAATTATTGCTAAAAAAGCGGAACTTGTTGACGTAGTAGCTGAAAAAATGAAAGCTGCTGCATCTATCGTCGTTGTAGATTCTCGCGGTTTGACAGTTGAGCAAGATACAGTTCTCCGTCGCAACCTTCGCGGAAGCGAAGTTGAGTTTAAAGTTATCAAAAACTCAATCTTGCGTCGTGCAGCTGAAAAAGCTGGTCTTGAAGATCTTGCATCTGTATTCGTTGGACCTTCTGCAGTAGCATTTTCTAACGAAGATGTTATCGCACCTGCGAAAATCTTGAATGATTTTGCAAAAGACGCTGAAGCACTTGAAATCAAAGGTGGTGCAATCGAAGGCGCTGTCGCATCTAAAGAAGAGATTCTTGCACTTGCAACTCTTCCAAACCGCGAAGGACTTCTTTCTATGCTCCTTTCTGTACTTCAAGCGCCAGTGCGCAACGTTGCTCTTGCAGTCAAAGCGGTTGCAGACAACAAAGAAGACGCAGCTTAATCTTAAGCTACGCAGCGTAGCCTAGCTACAAAAAATAAAAATTTAAAATTAAAAACTTATTTGGAGGAAATAACAATGGCATTGAACATTGAAAACATTATTGCTGAAATTAAAGAAGCTTCAATCCTTGAATTGAACGACCTTGTAAAAGCTATCGAAGAAGAATTTGGTGTAACTGCAGCTGCTCCTGTAGCTGTTGCTGCAGCTGGTGCTGCTGACGCAGGTGCTGCTAAAGATTCATTCGATATCGAATTGACATCTGCAGGCGACAAGAAAGTCGGCGTTATCAAAGTTGTACGTGAAATCACTGGTCTTGGTCTTAAAGAAGCTAAAGAACTTGTTGATGGTGCACCTGGCGTTATCAAAGAAGGTGTTGCTACAGCTGAAGCTGAAGAAATCAAAGCTAAATTGGAAGAAGCTGGAGCTTCAGTTACTCTTAAATAATAGAGTAACGCAAATTGAATGCGAAAGCCTAGTATATTAAGGTTAAGAATTGCTAAAGGTGATTTAAATCTTAAATAGGGGAGTTATTCCCCACCAAATCCCCGCCAAGTTAGATCTTGGCGGGGATTTTTTTCTACAACAAAATAGACACTATAATTCTTTTGTTAGTTTTATGATATGCAGAAATTATAGTGCTATTTTAACCTAAATCCAATCATTGCCTTCAACTGGTGCATATGCCTACCAGACCCAAGCTAAACCAAGATCAGTAGCTTGGATAATATTATTTTGAAAAGTAATTAAATTATGATGAAGTGCAAAATCAATGTATTCATCTAGTTGATTTCTTCTATCAGCATAGCCTTCTTCAATTAATTTTGAGATTGATTCAGGGAAACTCACGTAGTCTAAAAAGCTAGTGAA
>NZ_JVEE01000014.1 GCF_001073155.1 Streptococcus parasanguinis | reverse complement strand
GCTAAGCGACTACCTTATCTCACAGGGGGCAACCCCCAACTACTTCCGGCGTTCTAGGGCTTAACTGCTGTGTTCGGCATGGGTACAGGTGTATCTCCTAGGCTATCGTCACTTAACTCTGAATGATTAAACATTCAAAATTGAACATCTATATTCTAACAAGTTAACCTTTCGTTGTCAATATCTTCTGACTCTTTGGATAAGTCCTCGAGCTATTAGTATTAGTCCGCTCCATTGCTCACACAACTTCCACTCCTAACCTATCTACCTGATCTTCTCTCAGGGCTCTTACTGATATATAATCATGGGAAATCTCATCTTGAGGTGGGTTTCACACTTAGATGCTTTCAGCGTTTATCCCTTCCCTACATAGCTACCCAGCGATGCCTCTGGCGAGACAACTGGTACACCAGCGGTAAGTCCACTCTGGTCCTCTCGTACTAGGAGCAGATCCTCTCAAATTTCCTACGCCCGCGACGGATAGGGACCGAACTGTCTCACGACGTTCTGAACCCAGCTCGCGTGCCGCTTTAATGGGCGAACAGCCCAACCCTTGGGACCGACTACAGCCCCAGGATGCGACGAGCCGACATCGAGGTGCCAAACCTCCCCGTCGATGTGAACTCTTGGGGGAGATAAGCCTGTTATCCCCAGGGTAGCTTTTATCCGTTGAGCGATGGCCCTTCCATACGGAACCACCGGATCACTAAGCCCGACTTTCGTCCCTGCTCGAGTTGTAGCTCTCGCAGTCAAGCTCCCTTATACCTTTACACTCTGCGAATGATTTCCAACCATTCTGAGGGAACCTTTGGGCGCCTCCGTTACCTTTTAGGAGGCGACCGCCCCAGTCAAACTGCCCGTCAGACACTGTCTCCGTAGATGATGAACCTACCGGGTTAGAGTGGCCATAACACAAGGGTAGTATCCCAACAACGCCTCCATCGAAACTGGCGTCCCGATCTCTATGGCTCCTACCTATCCTGTACATGTGGCACAGACACTCAATATCAAACTGCAGTAAAGCTCCATGGGGTCTTTCCGTCCTGTCGCGGGTAACCTGCATCTTCACAGGTACTAAAATTTCACCGAGTCTCTCGTTGAGACAGTGCCCAAATCATTACGCCTTTCGTGCGGGTCGGAACTTACCCGACAAGGAATTTCGCTACCTTAGGACCGTTATAGTTACGGCCGCCGTTTACTGGGGCTTCAATTCATACCTTCGCTTACGCTAAGCACTCCTCTTAACCTTCCAGCACCGGGCAGGCGTCACCCCCTATACATCATCTTACGATTTAGCAGAGAGCTGTGTTTTTGATAAACAGTTGCTTGGGCCTATTCACTGCGGCTGACTGAAAGCCAGCACCCCTTCTCCCGAAGTTACGGGGTCATTTTGCCGAGTTCCTTAACGAGAGTTCTCTCGCTCACCTGAGGCTACTCGCCTCGACTACCTGTGTCGGTTTGCGGTACGGGTAGAGTATGATTAACGCTAGAAGCTTTTCTTGGCAGTGTGACGTCACTAACTTCGCTACTAAACTTCGCTCCCCATCACAGCTCAATGTTATAGAATTAAGCATTTAACTCAATTCACACCTCACTGCTTAGACGTGCACTTCCAGTCGCACGCTTTAGTTAGCCTACTGCGTCCCTCCTTCACTACATACTCTAGTACAGGAATATCAACCTGTTGTCCATCGGATACACCTTTCGGTCTCTCCTTAGGTCCCGACTAACCCAGGGCGGACGAGCCTTCCCCTGGAAACCTTAGTCTTACGGTGGACAGGATTCTCACCTGTCTTTCGCTACTCATACCGGCATTCTCACTTCTATGCGTTCCAGCGCTCCTCACGGTACACCTTCTCCACACATAGAACGCTCTCCTACCATACCTATAAAGGTATCCACAGCTTCGGTAAATTGTTTTAGCCCCGGTACATTTTCGGCGCAGGGTCACTCGACTAGTGAGCTATTACGCACTCTTTGAATGAATAGCTGCTTCTAAGCTAACATCCTAGTTGTCTGTGCAACCCCACATCCTTTTCCACTTAACAATTATTTTGGGACCTTAGCTGGTGGTCTGGGCTGTTTCCCTTTCGACTACGGATCTTAGCACTCGCAGTCTGACTGCCGACCATAATTCATTGGCATTCGGAGTTTATCTGAGATTGGTAATCCGGGATGGACCCCTCACCCAAACAGTGCTCTACCTCCAAGAATCTTAATGTCGACGCTAGCCCTAAAGCTATTTCGGAGAGAACCAGCTATCTCCAAGTTCGTTTGGAATTTCTCCGCTACCCACAAGTCATCCAAGCACTTTTCAACGTGCCCTGGTTCGGTCCTCCAGTGAGTTTTACCTCACCTTCAACCTGCTCATGGGTAGGTCACATGGTTTCGGGTCTACGACATAATACTATTCCGCCCTATTCAGACTCGGTTTCCCTACGGCTCCGTCTCTTCAACTTAACCTCGCATCATATCGTAACTCGCCGGTTCATTCTACAAAAGGCACGCTCTCACCCATTAACGGGCTCGAACTTGTTGTAGGCACACGGTTTCAGGTTCTATTTCACTCCCCTCCCGGGGTGCTTTTCACCTTTCCCTCACGGTACTGGTTCACTATCGGTCACTAGAGAGTATTTAGGGTTGGGAGATGGTCCTCCCAGATTCCGACGGGATTTCTCGTGTCCCGCCGTACTCAGGATACTGCTAGGTATAAAGACTATTTCGAATACGAGGCTCTTACTCTCTTTGGCTGACCTTCCCATGTCATTCTTCTATAATCTTTAAGTCCACATTGCAGTCCTACAACCCCGAAGAGTAAACTCTTCGGTTTGCCCTCCTGCCGTTTCGCTCGCCGCTACTCAGGCAATCGCTTTTGCTTTCTCTTCCTGCAGCTACTTAGATGTTTCAGTTCACTGCGTCTTCCTCTACCTATCCTTAACAGATAGGAGTACTAGCCATTAGCTAGTGGGTTCCCCCATTCGGACATCTCTGGATCGTCGCTTACTTACAGCTCCCCAAAGCATTTCGTCGTTTGTCACGTCCTTCTTCGGCTTCTAGTGCCAAGGCATCCACCGTGCGCCCTTATTAACTTAACCTTATTTTTGGTCTTGCGACCTAAACTCTTTAAATATTTACAGCGTTTCGGTTTATTTTCTTGTTACTATTTGATATAGATATTCAATTTTCAATGTTCAATCTTAACACCCTTACAGTGTTAATGGAGCCTAGCGGGATCGAACCGCTGACCTCCTGCGTGCAAAGCAGGCGCTCTCCCAGCTGAGCTAAGGCCCCACAAGACCTCTCAAAACTAAACAAGACCAACGTACAGGTTTCCATTTCCTTAGAAAGGAGGTGATCCAGCCGCACCTTCCGATACGGCTACCTTGTTACGACTTCACCCCAATCATCTATCCCACCTTAGGCGGCTGGCTCCTTACGGTTACCTCACCGACTTCGGGTGTTACAAACTCTCGTGGTGTGACGGGCGGTGTGTACAAGGCCCGGGAACGTATTCACCGCGGCGTGCTGATCCGCGATTACTAGCGATTCCGACTTCATGTAGGCGAGTTGCAGCCTACAATCCGAACTGAGACTGGCTTTAAGAGATTAGCTTGCCGTCACCGACTCGCGACTCGTTGTACCAGCCATTGTAGCACGTGTGTAGCCCAGGTCATAAGGGGCATGATGATTTGACGTCATCCCCACCTTCCTCCGGTTTATTACCGGCAGTCTCGCTAGAGTGCCCAACTCAATGATGGCAACTAACAATAGGGGTTGCGCTCGTTGCGGGACTTAACCCAACATCTCACGACACGAGCTGACGACAACCATGCACCACCTGTCACCTCTGTCCCGAAGGAAAACTCTATCTCTAGAGCGGTCAGAGGGATGTCAAGACCTGGTAAGGTTCTTCGCGTTGCTTCGAATTAAACCACATGCTCCACCGCTTGTGCGGGCCCCCGTCAATTCCTTTGAGTTTCAACCTTGCGGTCGTACTCCCCAGGCGGAGTGCTTAATGCGTTAGCTGCGGCACTGAGTCCCGGAAAGGACCCAACACCTAGCACTCATCGTTTACGGCGTGGACTACCAGGGTATCTAATCCTGTTTGCTCCCCACGCTTTCGAGCCTCAGCGTCAGTTACAGACCAGAGAGCCGCTTTCGCCACCGGTGTTCCTCCATATATCTACGCATTTCACCGCTACACATGGAATTCCACTCTCCCCTTCTGCACTCAAGTTAAACAGTTTCCAAAGCGTACTATGGTTAAGCCACAGCCTTTAACTTCAGACTTATCTAACCGCCTGCGCTCGCTTTACGCCCAATAAATCCGGATAACGCTCGGGACCTACGTATTACCGCGGCTGCTGGCACGTAGTTAGCCGTCCCTTTCTGGTAAGTTACCGTCACAGTGTGAACTTTCCACTCTCACACTCGTTCTTCTCTTACAACAGAGCTTTACGATCCGAAAACCTTCTTCACTCACGCGGCGTTGCTCGGTCAGGGTTGCCCCCATTGCCGAAGATTCCCTACTGCTGCCTCCCGTAGGAGTCTGGGCCGTGTCTCAGTCCCAGTGTGGCCGATCACCCTCTCAGGTCGGCTATGTATCGTCGCCTTGGTGAGCCGTTACCTCACCAACTAGCTAATACAACGCAGGTCCATCTCTTAGTGATGCAATTGCACCTTTCAAATCAACATCATGCAATGTCGACTTTTATGCGGTATTAGCTATCGTTTCCAATAGTTATCCCCCGCTAAGAGGCAGGTTACCTACGCGTTACTCACCCGTTCGCAACTCTTCCGCTCGGTGCAAGCACCAAGCTTCAGCGTTCTACTTGCATGTATTAGGCACGCCGCCAGCGTTCATCCTGAGCCAGGATCAAACTCTCATTAAAATAATTGTTTGTCTTAAACTCATTCTGTCACTGACAGATTTATTGTTTTTTTATTGTTCAGTTACTATAACCTTAGTTATAGCGCCCTGCACATTGGTTCGTCTTGTTCAGTTTTCAAAGGTCTTTGTCGCTCTCGCGCGACAACTATATTAGTATATCATGACCTACCCTTACTGTCAACACTTTTTTTCAAAAAATTTTATTTTCTTAAAAAATATTCTTACTTCTTTGGGTTATCTAAAAAATCAGGAGCAAAATTGCTCCTGATCCTTCTATAATTTAATTGATGTTTTTAATCTCTATTCTTTTACTTCCAATAGACCAATATCTCCATCTTCTCTACGGTAGATAACATTAGTTGTGTTGTCTTCCACATCACGATAAATGAAGAAGTCGTGTGCTAATAGATCCATTTGAAGAATAGCTTCATCTAAATCCATTGGTTCTAGATCAATTGTTTTTGAGCGAACAACTTTTTCTGTGGTTGTTGCTTCTTCTACAACTGCATCGGTAAATAACTTACCTGCACCAGACTTAATACGATTTTTCTTTTCGATTTTTGTTTTATTCTTACGAATTTGACGTTCAATTTTATCTACAACCAGATCAATTGAACCGTACATATCCTGAGACACATCTTCTGCACGAAGTGTAATAGATCCAAGTGGAATGGTTACTTCTACTTTTGCGGTCTTTTCACGGTAAACTTTTAAGTTTACACGAGCGTCTAGCTCTTGATCTGCCTGAAAATATTTTTCAATCTTTTCGAGTTTAGAAACGACATAGTCGCGAATGGCTTCTGTTACTTCTAGGTTTTCACCACGGATACTATATTTAATCATATTAGTACCTACTTTCTAAACATTATGTTTTTATTTATATGTATATTATAACGCTTTCATATTTTTTTTGCAAATCTTTTTTTATCTTGCGATTGAAAATGTCTTTATTTCTTTCACACCTTTTTCAATTAACAGGCGCTTCATTAATTCGATTGTTTTGCCAGTTGTGTATATATCATCGAATATAAGATACTTTTTCTTTTCTGGAACTTCTTCATTTAATTGAAAATGTTGAGAGGTTTTTAATCTTTCTTCTCTTGTTTTTTTTGATTGGGCCAAGCTGTCTTCTTTATGAAATAGAGTGCTGTACTTTATTTCTGCAAAATCTAGTATAGTCGAGACTTGATTGAATCCTCTCTCCTGCTTTTTTTCATGGCTAATTGGAGTTGGTATTATTGTATAGTTTTTATACTTTTTCAACGCTTTTTTGATGTCACTTGCAAATACCATTCCTAACAAACGATCTCCTTCAAATTTATATCGTTTGAAATAGTCTTTCATTGCTCCATTATATCTATATAAAGCTTCATGTTGAACAGTATTTCCTTTGTCTTCCCAGTACTCACAATCTTTACATACTTTCTCCTCCTTATCTTTAAAGCACCTAGGACAATGAATTTCGCCAATTTGTTCGAAGTTTTCTTTGCATTCTTTACAAATCCATTTTTCTTGTTGATTTATAAAAATAAGATCTGTGAAATGTTCACTAGTTTTTAACTCTTTATTACAAAGCAGACATTCTTTCAAAATCCAGCCTCCTGATTCATTTGTTTTATTTCCTTGATTGCTTTTTTCATTTCTTTTGTTATTCCATCTGATAGAAAGAGCAATTGGCCTGTTGGTCTTTCTTTGCTACGTCCAACTCTTCCTGAGATTTGTACAAGGGCACTTTTCGTAAACAAGCGATGGTTGCTTTCTAAAACAAAAACATCTACAAGCGGAAAGGTAACTCCTCTTTCAAGTATGGTAGTCGAGACTAGTATTGTTTTTTCTTTATTTCTAAATTCTTCTACAATTCTCAAGCGATCCTGTGTCTGAGAGGATACAAAACCTACTTTTTCTTTCGGAAAGTAGTTTTTTATATTCTCTTTAAATTGTTGCCCTAACTCTATTTCCGATACGAAGAATAACAATGGGTAGTGAGTCTGTCTTTGCTTCTTGATTAGTTTCAATAGTTCGTAGGGGATTCTTCCTTTTTCTATTTTTTCTCTCATTTTCGATACCCATTTTATTTCTGGAACCACTAGTGGGTTCCCATGGAAACGTCTTGGAAGACTATAACGGATGATTTCTTTTTTCTTAACCTTTTTATCTAACTCATCTGTAGAGGTTGCTGTTAAATAAAGGGTGTTCCCTTCTTTTTTTATCGCATTCTGAGCTGCTTTATATAACATAGGATTATCTACAAAGGGAAAAGCGTCGACCTCATCTATAATAAGGAGATCAAAGGCCTGATAAAACTTTAACAATTGGTGAGTGGTTGCGATTACCAAAGGTGTTCTAAAATAGGGGTCCGATTCCCCATGAAGCAACGATATAGAACAGGAAAAATCTTCCTTCATCCTTCCGTACAGTTCGATACAGACATCGATTCTTGGGGTAGCAATACAAACTGCTTGTCCACTCTTGATCGCTGTTGCTACAACCTGGTACATCATTTCCGTTTTCCCAGCTCCTGTCACAGCATGTACCAAGGCATTTTTTCCTTCTTTAACTGCTTTGATAAGACCATCTGATACCTCTTGTTGATAGGAAGTCAAGGTTCCTTTCCAGTTTAACACCTCTTGTCCCTCAAAGTCCTGCTGTGCAATAGCATAAAGTTTTTGATCACTCTGGATCCTTCCCAATTGGATACAAGCTCTACAATACAGGACCTCTTCACTCAACTTCCAAAGTTTTTGATCAATCATACTGCCACATCGAAAACATTGGTACCTTCCATTTTGTTTTTCTATGGTTGGGAGTTCTTGGGCCATTTCTTTTAAATCGTCTGTCATCTGGCTCTCTGTTAAGAGCCTTCCATAAGCATCTTCTATCTTCATACTTATCAATTCGTAAAAATTGGAGAAAATCATTCTTTTTTTGTAAAATAAGAATATGGAATATATTACATTTAAAGAGAACGGCACTGTTCAAGAAGAAATCAAAAAATCGAAATTCATTTGTCATGTTAAACGCGTCTCTTCTGAAGAGGAAGCTAGAGATTTTATCAACGCGATCAAGAAGGAACACTACAAGGCCACACATAACTGTTCTGCTTTCATCATTGGAGAACATAGCGATATTAAACGGACCAGTGACGATGGCGAACCTAGTGGAACAGCGGGTGTACCGATGTTGGGAGTTTTAGAGAATCATCACATCACTAATAGTTGTGTTGTGGTTACCCGCTATTTTGGAGGCATTAAATTGGGTGCTGGCGGTCTGATTCGTGCATACGCTGGAAGTGTGGCTCAAGCAGTTCGAGAGATTGGACTTGTAGAAATCAAGGAGCAAGTTGTTCTTGGGATCACACTTTCTTATTCCCAATACCAAGAATTTGCTAATTTCTTAAAAGACAACAAATTGGTAGAACAAGATCCGATGTTTACAGATCGGGTGGCGACAACTATTTTTGTAGACAAAGAAGACACCAGTTCTATCACAGCTGCTTTAGTCGAATTTTATAATGGGAAAATCCTTATAGAAGATCAAGGAATTCGCGAGATTGAAGTACCCCTACTTTCTGTAGAAAAATAATCAAAGAAACTACCGGCAACGATAGTTTTTTTTTATCACACCCATAAAATTTCTATATTTTACATTCTTCCCACAAGAGACTATACTTGTTAGTATCAAGAAAACCTAGAACTGAGGTATATTATGGCTATTTATGAAAATATTACAGAATTGATTGGGAACACTCCGATTGTCAAATTGAACCGTCTTGTTCCTGAAGGAGCTGCAGATGTCTATGTAAAACTCGAAGCCTTCAACCCTGGATCATCGGTTAAAGACCGGATTGCTTTAAGCATGATTGAAAAAGCTGAAGCAGATGGCTTGATCAAACCAGGTGATACCATTGTCGAAGCAACTAGTGGAAACACTGGGATTGGTTTATCATGGGTTGGTGCAGCTAAAGGCTATAAAGTTGTGATTGTCATGCCTGAAACCATGAGTGTGGAACGTCGTAAAATCATCCAAGCCTATGGAGCTGAACTCGTTTTGACTCCTGGAAGTGAAGGAATGAAAGGTGCCATCGCTAAAGCTGAAGCAATCGCTGCAGAAAGAAATGGCTTCCTTCCTCTTCAATTTGAAAACCCTGCTAACCCAGAGGTACACGAGAGAACAACAGGACAAGAAATCGTTAATGCCTTTGGAAAAGATGGTTTAGATGCTTTTGTCGCAGGTGTTGGTACTGGTGGTACTGTTTCTGGTATTTCTCATACTTTGAAAAAGAACAATCCTGCTGTCAAAGTCTATGCCGTTGAAGCCAATGAATCTGCGGTCCTTTCTGGCGAAAAACCTGGACCACATAAAATCCAAGGTATTTCAGCAGGTTTTATTCCAAACACTTTAGACACTAACGCATATGATGGTGTTCGTCGTGTATCTTCAGAAGAAGCTTTCGAACTTGCACGCGCTATCGGTGGAACTGAAGGATTCTTAGTCGGTATCTCAAGCGCAGCTGCTATCTATGCTGCTATTGAAGTCGCAAAAGAATTAGGTAGCGGTAAAAAAGTTCTTGCCCTTGCACCAGATAATGGGGAACGTTACCTTTCCACTACTCTTTACGAATTTGAATAACTCACTATACCAAAAAACTTCGATAGGTTTCATCAACCTATCGAAGTTTTTATTTTTTTTCTTGTTTGCTAAAGAATGCTTTTCCTTCTTTGACCCAGGTTGGCATCTGTTGAGCTAAGGGAGCAAAACCACTTTTGTTGCGGTCATTTGAAAAACGATGGTGTCGAATACTTCGTTGCGGTGTTTCTTCTAAGGTTCTCAAAGAGAGACTGGCTTTCTTAGAATATTCATCAACATCAATGACTTGGACAAAGACTTTCTCTCCAATCGAAAGAATATCATGAATATTACTTACATAGCCACTTCGAATCTCTGAGATATGAATCAAGCCTGTGACACCCGACTCTAGTTCAACAAAGGCTCCATAAGGTTGAATGCCTGTGATGGTTCCTTCTAACTTATCTCCAATTTTCATTTTAGTCCTCAATTTCGATGGTTTGAATCACGACATCTTCTACTGGCTTATCCATCATACCTGTCTCAACAGCCGCAATCTCATCCAATACCACAAATGAAGCTTCATCCATCAATTGTCCAAATACGGTATGGCGTTGATCTAGATGAGGAGTTCCTCCTTCTGTCGTATAGATTTCGGCAATTTTTTCAGGCCAGCCACCGCGGACCAATTCCTTTTTCGAATATGGGAGATGTTGATTTTGTACAATAAAGAATTGGCTGCCATTTGTGTTTGGTCCAGCATTTGCCATTGAAAGGGCTCCGCGAATATTGTACAATTCTTTTGAAAATTCGTCTTCAAAGCTCTCACCATAGATGGATTCACCACCCATACCTGTACCAGTAGGATCTCCCCCTTGGATCATGAAATCTTTAATAATCCGATGGAAAATGACACCATCATAATAGCCAGACTTAGCAAGAGCCACAAAATTTGCAACTGTTTTTGGCGCTTGATCTGGGAACAATTGAATTTTCATCTCACCGTGATTGGTTTTGATCACAGCTATAGGACCTTCAACCACACCAAGTTCCAACTGCGGTAACGTCAATTCTTTTTCAACCATATTTAACTCCTCTAAGGCATAGAATATGCCATCTTCTTCCAAATTCTTAGTGATATAATCAGCTTTTTCTTGTAACTCTGGGGCAGATATTCCCATTGCGATACTAATCCCAGCATAATCAAATAGTTCAAGATCATTTAAGCCATCCCCAAATACCAAAACATTTTCTGGCTTCAAGCCCAAATGATTTACAAGTTGAGAGACTCCAGAAGCCTTTGATCGATCAAAACGAACAACATCAGATGAATGTGGGTGCCATGGAACTAGACGTAACTCCTCTTGTAAGGAAGGTGATAATTCTAAATCACCATCATCTTCATCAAAGGTCCACATTTGGAAAATTGGTTCTTTCAAATGAAGATCTGGATCTACTGGTAAGTTGGGATAAATGATGTCAATAGCATCACTGATCAAAGGTGTACGATTGGACAGGGCAGCTTGATGACTAGCCACTAACCCATAATCAATCTGGGATTCTTTGGCCCAATCCACAAAAGAAGAAACGATTGCTTCATTGATTGGTGATTGGTAGATCACAGTTCCTTTGGTATCTTCAATATAGGCACCGTTTAAGGTGACTAGAAAATCCGGCTTTAAGTCCATAATTTCAGGAACAACTCCAAAAACCCCTCTACCGGTTGCAATCCCTGTTCGAATTCCCTTTTCTTTCAACTGACGAAAGACGTCTTTTACAGATTCTGGGATCAATCCAGTTTCTTTTGCACGTAATGTATCGTCAATATCAAAAAAGACGATTTTTACTTTTTTTGCTTTATAACGTAATTTTGCGTCCACTTGTCTCCCCCTATTTTCCTTGCTCTATTATAGCATGTTTCAACTTAAAAATCTTCCTGATTCACCAGATGGTGTCGGAAGGCATAGACGACTGCTTGTGTCCGATCACTAACTTCTAGTTTCGATAAAATATTGGAGACGTGGGTTTTCACCGTTTTTAAAGAAATAAAGAGTTCATCTGCTATGCGTTGATTTTCATATCCTTTGGTCAATAAAGACAGAATATCTCGTTCTCTAGCCGTCAAATCATCATGCAATTCAGCATGGTTCTTGCGTGACTCAACTTTTTGACTAACTTCTGTCTCGATCGCAAATTCTCCCTTTGCAACCTTCCTTACAGCCTGTAGGATCTCAGTTGCCGACGAAGTCTTTAAGATATAACCTTTTGCACCTGCATCTAAAACCGGGTAGATCTTTTCGTTATCCAAATAAGACGTCAAAATGACAATTTTAGCTTCCGGCCACTCTTTTAGGATGGCTAGAGTTGCATCGATTCCATTTAGCTCTGGCATCACAATATCCATGATGATGACGTCTGGTCTTTCTTTCAGCGCCAACTCCACGCCTTCTTGCCCATTTTGTGCCTCTGAGACTTGCTCAATATCGGTTTGCATGGACAAAAAGCTTTTTAATCCCAACCGGACCATTTCATGGTCGTCTACTAATAATACTTTCATACAGTTTCCTTTTCATTTTTATCTTTTACAAGGAGGGGAACACGAATATCTACAGCTACTCCCTTTTGAGGACTCGTTCTTATTTTAATGGTTCCCGCCATGTCTTCTACACGTTCTTGAATATTTTTCAACCCATAACTCAATCGTTCCAATTTTTCCTGCTCAAATCCGATTCCATCATCTACCATCCGTAAATGAAGTTGTTTCCCCTCCTGATGCAAAAAGACATCCATTTGTTGAGCTCTAGCATGTTTCAAGGTATTGCTGACAATTTCTTGGACGATCCGAAACAGATGTTCTTCCATATCTTTTGGAATACTCACTTCATTATGATGGAAGACAACGGTTAGGTTACTCTTTTCCTTCAATTCTCTAAAAATCATCTCCATACCTTCTACTAAACTTTTTCCTTCCAATTCTGTAGGACGAAGATGTAAGAGCAAGACACGTAGATCATTTTGGGCTGTACCCAAAATATCCGATACCCCATTTAATTGCTGCTGAATCTGGTTTTTCTCTAACTCAAGAGCCTGTGAAGCCACTCCGGACAAAATCATATTAGCTGCAAACAATTCTTGACTAACCGTGTCATGTAGATCGCGCGCAATTCTCTTACGCTCGATTTCAATAATTTCTTCCTCATTTCGCATCACACGATTTTCACTCTTTTGTAAATTTTCTTCAAGTCGATGTAACCTCTTATCCAATAAATCTAACTGTTGATTCAATTCTTTGGGGGCAATTTCTTTTTGCTGGGAACCATTCATAATAGCTTCCACCTTTTGTTGTACCGCATGAACTGTCACAAATTGCGTGATCTTCATAATCAAGAGAACTAAAGCCGTCAATGCAAGCGTCAGACTAAAAATCAAAAATAGGAATGATTGAAGCAAGGAAAGATCTGAAAGAAGTTTGCTCCACTGAAAACCAACAAAATGAAAAATGGTATGACAAATGACCGCAACCACCATTAGGGAATAGAAGTACAAAAGGAGATAGTCTAATTTTTTCATGCGCGAATCACCTCTACATCCCCAACGATTCCAACTAATACAATTTTAATAGAACGGTGCGACCTCCGATAATGTGCCGTTTCAATATCTAAGGTTTCATTCCTCATCTTTCGGATAGGAAGATCCAAAAACTTCAGATTTCCATAAAGCGTGTTAATTTGTAAATGAAGCTCCAAATCAATCGGTAAGATAATTTTTGTATTTCCAAAACCTTTCCGAATAATCACCACATTATCCCAATTGCATATGGCAACCTCCTCTAAATGAAGGGTGTCATTCCCAAAAACTCGGATCACATTCAGATCTCGATATCCTCGACCTTGCTTTGAAAAATGTTGTAAATCACCAATCCATCGAGTTTTTTCCTGACGAATTTCGGTATTCTCTTCAACATCAAACATAACTGCTTCATTTTCCTTATACATATAAGGGTAGGCGATCAATAAACCATAAACCACCGCAAATAAAATGGCTGCAATCACAAAAGGATTCAGCATCACGATAAAAAATAGAAGCACACTCAGTGCGATTAATAGAAAATTCGCTTTTTGTTTGCCAAAATAGTAATACAGAAGGAGCAAAAAGAGAACCATCAAGACAACAAATCTGGAAAAATCGATTGATAAAATGGTGATCGCTGCTAATGTTAACAAAACGGCTTCAACGAAAATAAAAATTTGTATTTTCCACATAGTCTACCTCATCTTTTCCTATTTTATCAAATTTTTCCTCATTTGACTTCCGTCTGTGGTTGGATAATCGCATGCAATCAAAAAGACCCAGAAACCCATCTGAGTCTTAAACTGAATTATTAATCTCCACCAGTTGCACTACTGCTGGAACTTTCTGTATCCGATCGTTCCGTAGAAGAAGAACTTGATGTTTCTGAACTGGATGAGGCTTTCGTACTTGAAGAAGCTGTCACTTTAGGCTCATATACCGTCAAGACAATTCGTGTTCGGTTAATGTCCACCGTACTCGAAACTTCTGGAGTTTGACTGACAATTTGACCTGCAGAAACAACTACCCCATCAGGGAGATGTTCCGTTTTTCTTAATTCGATATTGGCTTCTTTAATACCATAGATTTCAATTAAATTACTTCTAGCAAAATCATAGGTTGATCCAACATAGTTTGGCATTTCAATTGAAGTTGTTTCTTTTGCTACTTTTAAAACAATCTTGGTCTTTGAACTCAAAGAATATTGCTCTCCTGGAGCTGGGGTTTGTTCAAGAACTGTCCCTGCAGGATCATCAAAGGTCTCAACTTCTTCAATCGTGATCATTTTGCTCGATACTTTATAAGTGTTTTTCAGATCCTCTTCAGCTGCTGCCCGTGTTTCGCCCACGTAATTTGGCATTTCAAAGCTGTTTGGTCCTTTTGAAACGATCAAATCAATTCGACTTTGTTCTTTCTTTTGGGCCCCTGCATTGGGATTGGTTCGAATGACATAACCTTCTGCAACCGAATCACTGTACTCTTCTTTCTCTTCACCAACTTGAAGGTCTTGTCCCTCAATAACGGCTCTAGCTTCGGCAATGGTTTTGCCGGAAACATCTGGAACGGTTTTATTGGCCGGGCTCATATACAACAAGAAGGTAAAGGCTGCAAGAACTAGGGCAATGGCAACAAACAAGACCTTGTAGCGCGCCCGCAAGCGTCTTCTTGGATTTTTGCTTGGGGCCATTGTCTGTTGGTTAGATAATGGTCGATTAGGATCTACCGAACTGATTTCATTGCGTACCTCAGAGATTGGAACAGGAGCCGTCTTTGGAGTTGGACTCACTTTTGGAAGAGTTTTTGTATCAGCTTTCGCTTGGTCTTCAAAAATCAGTTTTTTCTCATTTCTTCTCTCATAGGACAAACAACTTGAAAGATCCACATACATCTCTGCCACTGACTTATAGCGATCCGTCAGTTTTTTAGCTGTCGCTTTGATCACCACATTTTCTAGAGCTTGTGGAACATTCTTATTTTCCTCACGAATAGATGGGAGAGGCTTTTGAAAATGCTGCAAAGCAATTGTGACTGCACTGTCCCCATCATAAGGAATGTGCCCGGTTAACATCTCATAGAAAATGATCCCCATAGCGTAGATATCACTTTGAACCGTTGCTTTCGATCCACGCGCCTGCTCAGGGGACAAATAATGAACCGACCCCAACATCGAGTTGGTCTGGGTCAAGCTAGTCTCTGCAAAGGCCACTGCAATCCCAAAGTCTGAAACTTTCGCTGTTCCATCTGGTGTCAAGAGGACATTCTGTGGTTTTAAATCTCTGTGGATAATGCCACGCGTATGGGCAAGACGCATAGCGAGAAGAATTTGCCCCATTAAACGAACAGCTTCTTCATTTGATAAAGGTGCATTTTCTTTGATATAGCGTTTTAAGTCTAAACCTGCAACATATTCCATTGCAAGGTATTGTTGCCCTTCTTCTTCGCCAATGTCTGTAATCCGAACGATATTTGGATGGTCCAGTTCTGCCATCGCTTTTGCTTCACGCTGAAAACGAGCAACTGCAATAGGATCTGTCTGGTAATTCGTACGCAGCACCTTGACTGCAACTTCTTCCCCATCTAAAATCAAATCACGCGCAAGATAAACATCTGCCATCCCGCCGCGCCCAATTTGTTGGATGATTTTATATCGCCCGGCAAAAATTTTGCCGATTTGAATCATGCTGCGTCCTCCTCAGTAAAGTGGAGTAGTACAACAGTGATATTATCCAAGCCTCCAGCATTATTGGCAAAGCGAATCAATGCTTGAGCCTTCTCTTCAAGCGTAACATCACTCAAGACAATGTCTCTGATTTCATCTGGGCCAATCATATTCGTTAAACCATCACTATTGATCAAAATGTAATCATCTGCTTCAACAGTCACCAAACCATAATCAGGCGCCAACTCATCTTTTTGACCAATGGACTGAGTGATGATGTTCCGCTGAGGATGATGGGCTGCTTCTTCTTCTGTAATTTGTCCTGCTCGTAAAAGAGCATTTACAAGAGAATGATCACTGGTCAACTGCTGGTATTCACCGTGGCGAATGAGACCAATCCGCGAATCCCCAACATGGGCATAAATCACTTGTCCTTCTACAAAAGCCAAAGCTTCCAGTGTCGTTCCCATTCCTTTGTGCTCATCATCTTGCCCAGCTAAATGAATCCGTCGGTTCACAGCTTCTAAATGTTCTGCAAACCATTCACGTACTTGATTAACCGTCTCGATCTCAGAAGAAACCCAGGCTGCACCTAGGTCTGTGACTGCCATTTCACTAGCAATATTTCCGGCACGGTGCCCCCCCATACCATCAGCAAGAAATACCATAGATTTTCCTGCCTTGTTTTTATATTGATTTGCATAGTCTTGGTTATTTGTCCGTCTTTGACCTACATCGGTTAAGATCGTCATATCCATACTGTCAGTTTCCTCCTGATATTATGACATTCTCTTAAAACGACTGATAAAGAAGCCGTCGCTTCCATATAATTCGGGTGTAATAAGGATACAATCATTCTTGAGAATATCTTTTCTTTCGTGCTCCAATGGAACTTGTTTGAAATTTGGATGGTGTTTCAAAAATTGGTCCACCACTTCAAAATTTTCTTTCCCCATAATTGTACACGTACTGTACACTATTATACCACCTTTACGCACACTTTGACAAACACTATCCAGAATCGCCAATTGAATAGCTTGTAAAGATATAAAATCTGCACCCTCTTTATTGTACTTGATATCAGGCTTTCTCCGTATCAGACCTATCCCCGAACAAGGTGCATCCACCAAAATTTTATCGAAAGCATCTGTTCCAAATGTTTCATAGACTTTTGTCGCATCTAACTTCTTTGTCAAAATTTTGTCCGCAACATGGAGCCGATTAGCATTTTCTTGAATCAATTTGAGTTTATGGTCATAGAGATCCAGGGCTGTGACTTTCCCAGTCGTGAGATAAGAAGCGATGTGAGTCGTCTTTCCACCTGGCGCTGCACAGGCATCTAAAACCCACTCATCCCCTTGCAAATCCAAAGCTGGCGCCACCAATTGACTGGACTCATCTTGAATGGCAATGCGTCCTTCTTTAAACAAAGTGTGCGCTGCAAAATGTCCCTGATCTTTCACGAGGGCAGACGGAGCAAGTAGAGAGGACGTTGCTTCGAGTAGCTGAGCCAACTCTTCTTTTTCGTCAAGATCAATCACACGAATACTTGATTTATTACGCTGATAGAGACTCTTAAAAATAGCGCAAGAACGTTCTTCACCATATTCTTCGATCAATGCTTTGACCAACCATACAGGTAGAGAATACTCTACTGAATAACGTTTGTTCTTTCGCTTAATCGTATCAATAGCTGGTAGTCCCTCGCGAAGGAGCTTTCTAAGAATAGCATTGACAAACTTCTCACTGCCTTCTTTTCGACCTTTTGCTATCCGGACAGCTTCATTGACGATGGCATGGTCAGGAATGCGATCCAAGTAGACTAGCTGATACAAACTCATCAGCAAAAGATAATAGAGCCAAGGATCTAATTTCGTCCGGTCCTCAATCACGTGGGCGAGATACCACTCGAGTGTTATCTTCCGCGCTACGGTACCATATACAACTTCCGTAACAAAACTTCTATCTTTATCTGAAAGTTGAGAATGTTCTAGTGCTTGATTTAAGGCAAGATTAGAATAGGCTCCATGTTCAAAAACCTCTTCTAAAACTCCAAGGATCTGTTCACGCGCATTCATTTGTTTACCTTCCAAAGCGATCTCCTACTTTCAATTGACGGCCCGCACCATTCAAAAAGTCTGTAATGGACATTTTTGGTTTTCCTGCCGGCTGCACAACTTTGAGGGATAGCGCGCCTTCACCTGCAGCTACTACCAACTCTTTTTTGCTCAAACCAATCACTTCTCCTGGATTTCCATTGCCCTCGCATAGCTCTGCTTCATAAACTTTAAAGCGTTGATCATTTAACAAGGTATGAGCGACAGGCCAAGGATTCATCCCTCGGATCTGGTTAAAAACTTGTCGGTTGGTTTTGGTCCACTCCAAAACTTCTTCTTCCGGCAAAATATTTGGTGAAAATGTGACCAAACTAGGATCTTGTGGCCTTGGCTGGATCTCCCCTGCTAGGTAATCTGGCAAAGTATCTAGGAGTAGATCCCGTCCAAGGACAGCCAATTTTTCAAACAAGGTTCCCACATTGTCCTCATCTAAAATTGGGAGAGAACGAGCTGCAATCATGTCTCCAGCATCCATTTCTTTGACCATTTCCATAATTGTAACCCCAGCTTCTTCATCGCCATTGATCAAAGCATAATGAATCGGCGCACCACCTCTATATTTAGGTAACAAAGAAGCGTGGACATTCACCGCAAATTGGAAGTTCTCCAACAATTTTGTCGGTAAAAATTGCCCAAAAGCAGCGGTCACAATTCCATCTGCATCTAGTGATAAGAGAGTTTCCATTTCTGGACTACCCGATAATTTCTCAGGTTGCAGAACCGGTAGTTGATGTTCCAAAGCTACCTGCTTCACCGGGGTCATTCGAATCTCTTTTTTGCGACCTACTTTGCGGTCTGGTTGAGTCACAACTGCCAAAATTTCATAGCGCGAATCTGCTAACAATCCCTTTAAAACCGTCGCTGAAAAATCAGGCGTTCCCATAAAAATTAATTTTGTCATTTCTTTCTTCCTTACATAAAACTTTGAGGTTCATTATCAATACTAACTCGTAAATCTTGGTTACCTCTTTCTTGTGTAAATTCTAAGATTTGATTCAAGACCTGTGTCAGGACTTCTTCAAAACGATATTTCACAATGATTTGATAATGATACAAATTATGTGTGCGTGCAATTGGTTTAGGTGTTGGTCCTAAGATTTGGACCTGATCAGATAAGCCAGATCGGAGAATTTCCATGACCTGATGTGACTTCTCCATCACAATTTCCTCACTCTTATGTGATAAGGTTAACCCAACTGTGAAGTAATAAGGCGTATAGCCTAACTGCCGGCGAATCTGCATTTCATAGGCAAAAAAGCCTTCATAATCTTGGTCTTTGGCAAATCGAATCGCATAATGATTGGGGTTGTAGCTCTGAATGATAACCTCTCCTTCTTTCTCTGCTCGCCCAGCTCTTCCAGCCACTTGGGTCAGGAGTTGAAAGGTTCTCTCTGAAGATCGGTAATCTGGTAAATTCAGAGAAGTATCCGCATTTAGAACGCCTACAAGGGTAACATTTGGAAAATCCAACCCCTTCGCAATCATTTGCGTCCCTAACAAAATATCCGCTTCACCATTCCCAAAAGCATCTAATATCGCTGCGTGGCTCCCTTTTTTTCGGGTGGTATCCACATCCATGCGCAAAATTTTAGCCTCAGGAAAGATCTCTTGTAATTCATCATAGGCTTTTTGCGTTCCTGTCCCGTAATAACGAATGGAAGGACTTTGACAATTTGGACAGTGTCGAGGAATCGCCTTGCTATAGCCACAATAATGACAGTTCATGGTTTTAGTATCCATGTGGAGGGTCAGTGAGATATCACAATTGGGACAAGTATCTACAGTTCCACACTCGCGACACATGACAAAGCTGGAATAACCACGGCGGTTCAACATCAAGACAACCTGCTCTTTTTTCTGCAAGCGATCAGCAATAGCTTCCACTAGAACAGGAGTGAAGTTACCAGCTTCATTTTGGCCAATATAATCACGGAAATCAACGACTTTAACTTCTGGAATTTTGGCTGCCGGATTGGCCCGCTGGGTTAGACGAATTAATTCATAAACCCCTTTTGTTGCACGAGCCCTCGATTCTAAACTTGGTGTAGCAGATCCAAGAAGCAAGACTGCTTGATTGTACTGAGCCCTTAGGACTGCGACTTCCCTTGCGTGGTAGCGTGGATTACTATCTTGTTTGTAGGAAGCCTCATGCTCCTCATCAATGATGATGGCTCCGATGTTTTTTAAAGGGGCAAAGATGGCTGAGCGCGCTCCAACGACTACCTTGGCCTCCCCACGTTCAACTTTTCGCCATTGATCATACTTCTCACCATTTGATAAGCCCGAGTGCAGAATAGCTACTTCCTGGCCAAAACGCGAGATAAAACGATCCGTCATCTGTGGCGTCAGGGAAATCTCAGGAACCAACATAATAGCCGTTTTCCCCTTATTTAGAACTTCTTGAATAATCTGCAGATAAACTTCCGTTTTTCCACTTCCAGTCACACCTTCTAATAAAAAAGGCTTTGATGTTTTCCCAATTTGAGAAACTACTGTTTCGACAGCTTTTGCTTGCTCTGAATTTAAAAGCAGGGCCTGGGTCTGTTCTTTTCCTTCATAATACGCAGCCGCCCGATTCACTTCTCGTTCTGTAATTTCTAAAACACCCTGATCAATAAAATAAGCCACTACTTCTCGTGAAAAATCCTGATACAATCCTGCTAAGGGTTGCTCCCCTTGCTCTAGTAACAGGCGCTCTTTCAATGCTAGTCTTTTTTTAGCTCTCGCTGATGGTTGAAGTTCTTTTAATCCTTCCTGGTTAACGCGATACCATTTTTCTGTTTTAATTTGTTTCTTATCCTTGGCCTTGTATTCAAGTACCAAATCTCCCTTTCTGACCAACCGCATCACTTGGGCTTGATCGGCCACATCTAGAGAAGAAAAAGAAACTTCATTTTTTTCACCAAAAAGTTTCACTTTGAGAGTTGGATCTAAAGAAGGTTGAGGATACAAAATCTTATCATAACTCGAATTGAGAAGAGAAGGAAGCATGGTTTTTAAAATCGTGATCTTATAAGAAAAAACACTTTTTCGTAATTGATCTGCCAACCAGAACTGCTCTTGATTTAAGACCGGAGTGTAATCCAAGACCTCCACAATCGCTTTTAATTCCTCGCTTGTGTCTGCCTCTTCTAAAACATCTACCACAATCCCTTGAATGAGGCGATTCCCTTTACCAAAGGGGACATGAACTCGCATACCTGCCTCCACCATATCTTCAAATTCTGATGGAATCTGATAGGAATAGGGTTTATCCGTCTGCATCAATGGAACATCTACGATGACTTTTGCTATCACTTTTTCACCTCCAGCCTCTATCATATGAGCTTTACTTTATCACGGAACCCTTTAAATAGCAAAAAATAAGATTGAGAAGTCCCCAACCTTAAATTTTTTCACCATCTTCTTTTTCTTTGGCAATTTGTTCCTTAATTTTGCGCTCTTCTTCTTCTTTGCGGATTCGCTCTGCTTCAATCCGACGACGAAGCGCTTCACGTTTTGCTTCTGGATCCGGGTGAACAACTACGTTTCCTGACTCGATTTCTTCAAGCGCTTGTAAGGTTGATTTGACCGATTGGAATTCTTGAGTTGGCACTGCACCACTTTCCAATTCGTGGGCCCGTTTTGCCTCAAGAATGACCAATGAATATTTTGAGGGTACTTTATCAAGCAATGTATCAATAGAAGGTTTTAACATCATATTCCTATACCTAATTTCTAATTATTTATCTCTTCACAATAGTTTGTGTTTTTGGTAACATATCCAGATAATGCCCAATGACACGGTCTACACGGAAATGTTCTGCTTCGATCACACGTTTGACACGTTCAGCAGCAAGAGGAACTTCATCGTTCACAATTGCGTAGTCATATTCACGCATCATGGCGATTTCTTCTTTTGCTTTTTCAATCCGTTGCGCAATGACTTCTGCACTATCTGTTCCGCGTCCCACTAATCGATCTTGTAATTCCTCCAAATCAGGCGGCGTTAAGAAGATAAAAACTGCATCTGGCACTTTTTTCTTTACTTGGAGCGCACCTTGAACTTCAATTTCAAGGAATACATCGATTCCTTTGTCCAAGGTTTCATTCACATAAGTTAAAGGAGTCCCATAGTAATTTCCAACGTACTCAGCATACTCTAACATTTGCCCTTGACGGATCAAATCTTCAAATTCTTCACGTGTACGGAAAAAATAATCGACACCATCCACTTCACCTGGACGTTGTGCACGCGTCGTCATCGATACAGAATACTGAAACTGATTGTCCGAGTTTTCAAAAATTTCTCGTCTGACCGTTCCTTTTCCAACCCCTGAAGGGCCAGAAAATACAATTAATAAGCCACGATCCGCCATGATTTCTCCTTCAATGTCTTTCTATCTAGTGTAACAAAAATCGGCCTAATTTTCAACTGATTTTTTTCATTCAAAAAGCTTGAGATGCTAGATCTCAAGCTTTTCGTTTATTTTGCGTAATCTACTGCACGCAATTCTCGAATAACGGTAACCTTAATGTTTCCAGGATATTCAAGATTTGATTCTATCTTCTCACGAATATCATGAGCTAAGATCGTCACTTTATCATCCTTGATTGCCTCAGGGCTCACCATAATACGGATTTCACGTCCTGCTTGAAGGGCGAAACTTGTCTTAACTCCTTCAAAGCTGTTTGCAATTTCTTCAAGATCTTGCAAACGTTTGATGTAACTTTCAAGTGACTCACTTCGTGCTCCAGGTCGAGCCGCACTCAAGGCATCAGCTGCAGCGACAATGACTGCGATAACACTTTCAGGCTCCACATCTCCATGGTGACTGGCAATAGTATTGACAACCACTGGGTGTTCTTTATACTTACGTGCCAATTCTGTCCCAATCTCAACGTGACTTCCTTCCACTTCACGGTCAATCGCTTTACCGATATCATGCAAGAACCCTGCACGTCGTGCCAAAGTAGCATTTTCACCCAACTCACTGGCAATAATACCAGAAAGTTTGGCAACTTCAATGGAGTGACGCAAAACGTTTTGACCATAAGATGTACGGAATTGCAACCGTCCCATGATTTTCATCAAATCTGGATGGAGGTTTGGCGCCCCGATTTCATAAGCAGCGGCCTCACCGTATTCACGAATACGATTGTCAATTTCCTGACGGTTCTTCTCAACCAGCTCTTCGATGCGGGCTGGATGGATGCGACCATCTTTGAGAAGGCTCTCCATTGTCATACGGGCAATTTCACGACGAATCGGATCAAACCCTGACAAGGTCACCACCTCTGGCGTATCATCGATAATCACATCAACCCCCGTCAAGCTCTCAAAGGTACGAATATTGCGTCCTTCACGCCCAATAATCCGGCCCTTCATGCTATCATCAGGCAAATGAACGGTTGAGTTTGTTTGCTCTGCAACAAAATCACCAGCCATTCGCTGCATGGCTTGCACGAGAATGTCTTTTGCAATTTTATCAGAACGTTCTTTCACTTCCAGTTCTGCTTCACGAATTCGTGATGCAATTTCTTTTGAAAGTTGATCTTCCGTCTGATTCAAAATAATGTCACGCGCTTCTCCTTGACTTAGAGCAGCGACACGTTCCAGTTCTTCTACTTTCTTGTGTTCAAGCTCTTCCAGCTGTTGTTCACGCGTATCAATGTGTTTAGTTCTATCTGTAAGACTTTGCTCTTTGTGTTCAAGAGACTGTTCTTTGCTTGTTAAAATGTCGTCTTTGCGATCAAGATTGCTAGCACGTTCTGCCAAACGGCTTTCTAATTGCTTCAATTCTTGTCGTTCTGACTTAAACTCAGCATCGACCTCTTCACGATATTTTCTGGCTTCTTCCTTTGCCTCCAAAAGTGCTTCTTTTTTAAGTGAACTTGACTCATGCTTCGCCTCTTTTAAAATCAAATCGGCTTCACGTTCTGCCTGTCCACGTAAATTCGTTGCTTCTTGTTCAGCATTTAAAAGGGTGAGTTCCGCAGCTTCTTTTGAAGCTTTCATTTTAAGAGCAGTTCCCACATATCCAATGACTAAACCAATGACCGCGGCAAAAACACCTGTTGTAATTACAAAATTCATGCTTTTACCCCAAATCTATTTAATTAGTTGAATTAAAAATTCTTTTACATTTTACCATAAATTACTAAAATTAACAATCTAAAAAAACAGGAAAAACCTTTTATATTTTTGCTTAACCCTTATTCTTTTATCCACGTTTCTTTCATGGAACACCTGTGAGAAATTCATCTATTTCCACTTTGTTGAATCTGCTTTTTATGCTATAATCAAGAAAAACAAAGAAGGATTTGAGTATGACAAAAGAAGTAATTGTTGAAAGTTTTGAATTGGACCACACAGCTGTGAAGGCTCCTTATGTACGCTTGATTGGTGAGGAAACTGGACCAAAAGGAGATATCATCTCTAACTTTGATATTCGCCTAGTGCAGCCGAATGAAAATGCGATTCCAACAGCAGGGCTCCACACAATCGAGCATCTTCTTGCGATGCTCATTCGCAAACGCATAGATGGTATGATTGACTGTTCCCCATTTGGATGTCGCACCGGTTTTCATATGATCATGTGGGGACAGCATTCAAGTACGGAAATTGCTAAAGTGATTAAAGAATCTTTAGAAGAAATTGCATCTGTCAGCACTTGGGAGGATGTCCCAGGCACAACCATTGAGTCTTGTGGAAATTACAAGGATCACAGTCTCTTCTCAGCCAAAGAATGGTGCCGCCTGATTCTAGATCAAGGAATTTCAGACGATCCATTTGAACGTCATCTTGTTTAATACGAAAAAGAGGCTGGGACAAAAGTCCTAGCCTCTCAATTATTTTTAGATTGTCGAGCAAGACGCAGTGGTTGAGTGGGCTCTACTACGCTGATTTCATCAGCTTWTACAKYCCTACTCAACTGTGCGGAGGTGGGACGACGAAATCGAATTCTAACGAATTACCGATTTCTGTCCCACTCTCTTTTTTATTGTCATTTTTCCCAGAAAAGGGATGTTTGATCAAGCATTAATAATCCAGAGCATCTGAATGACCTTTCCCGTTTCCTACGAAATAACCAGTTTTGGCATTGATACTAAAGAGATAGGTTCCATCTGGTTTGAAGAGGTTATAATAGCCATTACCGTTAATGATATTGACACGCTCTAAAATGTATTGATTGCCAGTGATATGTCCACGTTTACGAGCAATATTCAATACTTTTTCAAGGATACCATCACCAAACACCCAGGCCGGGTTATTGACATCATTGATAGCTGCTTGGTTATACGGCACACGGCTCAGGTTCCGCTGAAGTGGGACGCCATCGCTTGGAAGACCGTACCCTGAATAGCCTGGACTTGCAGCTCCTGCACCACTTGTAGCAGCATTGACAGCTGGGGTTGTAGGCGTTGCTGCTTGAGCTGGGGCCGGTGTCGCATTAGAAGTATCTGTACCACCTGTTCCTGTTACTGGGGCCGGTGTCGCGACCTGTTGTGAACGTCCTTGCGCTACCGCCTCATTTAATAAGCTATCTAATTTTTCATTGCCTGTCTTTGTTTCTGCAAAGGTTGCATCACTTTTTGCTTTGGCAGTTGCATCAAGAACTCCATCTTTGATGACTGGAGAACTGAATTGAGAATTCACTTTTTGAATGGCAGAAACTTGCTTCACAAGGTCTTCATATTTTGTTTTAGCCACATTATAATCACTGCTTCCTTCTAATTTGTCCAGCAGTTTCTTCAGATTTTCCAAGTCTCCGAATTTATCATTCTTAAGCCCACTTTTCGATTCGTCTACAAAAAAGGCATCGTAGGCTTTGGTAAACTCTTCCAATTTTTGAGCTTGTGTTTCACTGCTACTTGATTTAGAAGTAGAAGATGACTTGCTAGATGAAGAAGATACAACTGTTGTACCACCAGATTTTCCACGACTGTGCATCCAGTTATAGGTCACAAAAATGGCCGAACCGACAATCGCAAGACCTAATGCAGAGTATAGAACCACTTTGATTCGTTTACCAGCATTGCTTGGAGTTTCCTCAGGAAGGTCCTCTGTTTCTACAATTGGTTCAGTTGGTGTGGGTCCAAATTTTATCTTAGCAGGTAATTCTGTTGAGATAGCATCCATTTCAGGTCTTTGTTCCAAGACCGTTTCCGTTACTTCCGGTGCCTCCACTACTTCAGCTACTTCAGCAACTGTTTCTGTAGCTGCCAACTCTTCAGCTTTAGCCAATTCCTCTTTGGCCAAAATCTTTGTATCGTATTTTTCTGCTTCAATTTCTGCTCGGTGTTGTTTGATGTATTTGTCTAAGACATTATCGCCCTCTGTTACACCTGCTTCAATTTCTTCTGCCTTTCGATTGGCCTGCCCAATCGTCATCTCTTTAGCGTCTTCAAAATCTAAAATTGATTCTGTTTCTTGCTCTAATGGCTTTTTATCCTTCTCTGTCATAAAAATCCTTTCTATGCCTTTATCTGCCGTTTTACTCGTTCCCCAAAATATTGGTAGAGATCAACTTTTAGGGTTCCGTTATAAAGTTTTCGTTTTTTATCTGCTTTACTACCGAATTTAGATTCAAAACCTTCATCACTGGTTAAGATAAATTTACTCCAGGTTTTGAGAGGTGCAAATACGTGCCCCATTTCAGTATACAATTTCGTCACACCTTCATCATCGGATAAGCGTTCTCCATATGGAGGGTTGGAGATAATCACCCCGTTGATCTTATCTGAGTGAAGATCTTGGACTCGCATCTGTTTGAAAGTAATGTCACTGCTAACGCCCGCTTTCTGGGCATTTTCTTTGGCAATCTCAACCATCCGTGCATCGATATCGGTTCCCATAATATCCAATTCGATCTCGCGATTGATTTTTCTGCTTGCTTCTTGACGGACTTCATGAATCAAGCGATCATCCATCCAGTTCCATTCTTCAAAAGAAAAGGTCCGACGTAAACCAGGTGCCATATTTCTCGCAATCATCGCTGCCTCAATACAAAACGTTCCAGAACCACATGTCGGGTCAATCAAGGGTTTATCTGGATACCAGTTTGACAGCAGAAGAATTGCTGCTGCCATATTTTCCTTAATAGGGGCTCCCCCTTTTTCAGTCCGATAACCACGTTTGAAGAGGCTACTACCAGTGGTGTCAATCAAGACAGTGGCTTGGTCTTTAAGGATCGATACTTCGATCTTGAACTCTGCCCCATTTTCCATGAGAGGAACACCTTCTGGTCGGGCATAGTGTTTTTGTAACTTTTTAACCACTGCTTTTTTCGAAATGGCCTGAACGCTAGGTTCATTATGGAGTTTTGATTTGACACATTTAGCCTTAGAAATAGGAAAACGTGCTCCTAAAGGCAAATAATTTTCCCAATCCAAAGCAAAGACACCTTGAAAGAGTTCTTCAAAGGTTTTGGCTGGAAAAGTCCCAACCACAATTTTTACTCGATCAGCCGAGCGCAACCAGAGATTGGTCTCTATGATTGCTCGACGGTCTCCTTGAAATCGAACCCGTCCATTTTCAACCTGGCAATCGTAACCGAGATCGCGTAGTTCTCGACCAACAACAGCCTCTATGCCAGCAGCGGCCGTTGCAATCAATTCAAATTGTTTTTTCATCTTATTCCTATCACTTTAAAAAAGGAGGTTGAGATCTCTCTCCACCTCATCAACCTATATGCAATTTTCTATAAGCCATGTTTTGTTCCAGAAATGACTAGGTACCATTTCCTTCGATAATCATCTGTCTACTGTTTCCAGTCAGAATGCTATGTTCGTTTCCACGCATTCCATGCCCCGACCAAAGTTTGGGTTGCTAGCTTGAGGGGTTTACCGCGTTCCACTTTTTAGGTTTCCCTAAAAACTACGTCACTGTGGCACTTTCAGAGCTACTAGAGCTTATCCTTAGACTTAGCTCCTTCACTCGCCGTAACTTGAATACCAAGTCCCTAGGCTTATGGATTCACCTAGCACAAACACTACAGGCATCACAGCCTGTGCTAGCATGGACTTTCCTCATGAGAGCATTCTCCCACGCGATTATCCAAAAATTGCACGATCTATGGGATTAATAATCGCGATCTACGATCTGTTTCCCAAAAACTTCTTTTTCCAAACGATTGAGACGTTTGAGAATATCAAAGTTCGTCGCTGTTGTCACTTGCGGGTATTCTTGCGTAGCAGTGCTAGCAATCGGAGATGTTTGTGGTGTTTCCTGTGCTTTTTGGGCAAGTTCTTCACGAAGGCGTGCGTTTTCTTCACGCAATTCCTTCACCAAAGCAGCATAGGTTTCATAGTCTTTTATGACATCATCCAAAAATTCATTTACTTCATCTTTATTATAACCACGAACTTCTCGTTTGAAATCTTGATCAAAAATATCTTTCGCAGTAAAAATAATACTCGCCATTACTCTCTCCAATCTAGTTCATCATCTCAATTATATAAAAAAATGGTAAGAAAAATCAAGGTATAACACTTAGTTTTCGTAAAAATTTTCAGCAAGTTCATTTAAGTCATCAAAACTTAATTGTTTGACATAAAATGGTTCTTTTTCTACCATCATTTTGTAAAGATATTTTAAATTGGTTTCATTTTCTGGATCATAAAAAACATAAGCTCCATCCGCGTTATCTATCAAAAACTGATTGTATTCTTTTAGTTGACCCGGATTGCTATAGTGTGGATAGGCATATTTCACGAAATCCACCTGTTTGAAGCGTGCTAATAATTCCTGATTGCTTTCATTCCAATTTTCGCCAACATTCTCAAATAGGAAGATCGTCGCCATTTGAAAATCGTAATCTTTTTTTAATGCAAAGGCGACCTCTAGTACCCAAGCCTCAAATCCCAAATTACCAGAAAAGACCAGCCATTTCACTTCTTCTTCAAATAGACGACGAAGATCTCTTTCAATGGCTTTTTTGATAATGGTCAGTCGAGGGTCTTTATTGGAAAAGACTCCCACATCAAAACTCTTATAACCTGCAACAAGTATGGTATTCATTTTTTCCTCATTATTCTAATTTATGATATAATAGAGTGATGTAATTGTACCAATAAGGAGAACTATGGTCAACTATCCACATAAAGTAGCCAAAAAAACCTTGGTCTCTACACAAAGGAAACATCCAGTCGACTTTGCGAATCGTGGGATGACATTTGAAAAAATGATCAATGAAAGCAATCAATACTATCTTTCTCGAGGTCTAGCAGTCATCCATAAAAAACCAACACCGATTCAAATCGTGAAAGTGGATTATCCACGTCGCAGTCGGGCAAAGATTGTTGAAGCCTATTTCAGGCAAGCCTCAACGACGGACTATTCTGGAGTATACAAGGGACGCTATATCGATTTTGAAGCGAAGGAAACACAGCAAAAGCAATCCATGCCGATGAAAAATTTTCATCAACATCAAATCGATCATATGGAGGCAGTTGTTCAGCAAGGCGGTATCTGTTTCGTTCTCTTGCATTTTGCAAAGTTGAGTGAAACCTACTTACTTCCTGCTCCTGCATTAATTCACTATTACAACATCGATCATGGTAGTAAATCCATGCCCCTCTCCTATATTCAGGAGCACGGCTTTCTAGTAGATAAGAATCGTCTTCCAAGCGTTCCTTATCTTGATATTATCGAACAGAAACTTCTAGGCGGTATTTAAATGAATAAACAAACAGTCATTCAATGGTTGAAATATGTTGCCATCGCAGCCATTTCATTTTTCTTACTTTTATTTGTCCTCGGTGGACTGATATTTAGTTACTATGCTATGAAAGCACCAACCTTGTCTGAAAAAGATTTGGTTGCAACAACATCTAGTAAGATCTATGACAACCAAAATAACTTGATCGCGGATTTGGGAGCTGAGAAACGAATCAATGTCACAGCCAATGAAATCCCTACTGATTTGGTCAATGCTATCGTTGCGATTGAAGACCACCGTTTCTTCAATCACCGTGGGGTCGACATCATTCGGATCGGCGGTTCCTTCCTTCACAACTTACGAGGAGGAAGTCAAGGTGGGTCAACCTTGACGCAACAATTGATCAAGTTAACCTATTTCTCCACTTCAGCCTCTGACCGTACCCTCTCTCGTAAGATCCAAGAAGCTTGGTTAGCAACCCAACTAGAAAAGAAAGCAACCAAACAAGAAATCTTGACCTATTACGTCAATAAAGTATTTATGGCGAATGGGAACTACGGAATGCAGACAGCTGCGAAAAGTTATTACGGAAAAGATCTAAAAGATCTTTCGCTCCCTCAATTGGCACTCCTTGCGGGGATGCCCCAAGCACCAAACCAATACGATCCATACTCCCATCCTGAAGCAGCGCAACAGCGCCGAAACTTAGTATTAAAAGAAATGCTCGATATGAAGACCATTTCTAACAAACAATACGAAGCAGCGGTCAATACACCTGTTACAGATGGTCTGCAAAGTCTCAGTTCTTCAAGCAGTTACCCAGCCTATATGGATAATTACCTAAAAGAAGTGATCGAGCAAGTCGAAGAAGAAACGGGCTACAATTTGTTGACAACCGGAATGGATGTCTATACAAACGTGGATACAGAAGCTCAAAAGAAACTATGGGATATCTACAATACAGATGAATATGTCAATTACCCGGATGATGAAATGCAAGTAGCTTCTACCGTTATTGATGTCAATACTGGTAAAGTCATTGCTCAGCTGGGTTCTCGTCACCAATCCAGCAATGTTTCCTTTGGTACAAACCAAGCGGTTGAAACGAACCGTGACTGGGGTTCAACAATGAAACCAATCACAGATTACGCACCAGCTCTTGAACATGAGGAATATACCTCTACAGCAGCTACTACAACAGATGCGCCATACAACTTCCCTCATTCATCAACGCCTGTCTACAACTGGGACCGTTCATACTATGGTAGCATGTCCATTACCTACGCAATTCAACAATCTCGTAACGTGCCTGCGGTGAAGGCCCTGGAAAAAGTTGGTCTTAAACAAGCTAAGAAATTCCTCAATGGATTAGGGATCGATTACCCAGAAATGGTTTACGCCAACGCTATCTCGAGTAACACTAGCGATTCTAGCAACAAATACGGAGCCAGCAGTGAGAAAATGGCAGCTGCCTATGCTGCTTTTGCCAATGGCGGTACCTATTACAAACCATCCTATGTTAGTCGGGTTGTCTTTAGTGATGGCACAACCAAGGAATTTGAGTCCGAAGGAACTCGTGCAATGAAAGCAACAACTGCCTACATGATGACAGATATGATGAAGACAGTTCTCTTGTCTGGTAGCGGTACAAATGCTGCCATTTCGGGAATCTACCAAGCTGGTAAGACAGGTACATCAAACTATGCTGATAACGAAATCGGTAAATTGACAAAAAATGCTTATTCAAATATTGTAACACCGGATGAATTGTTTGTAGGCTACACTCCTGAATATGCCATGGCAGTATGGACAGGTTATTCCAATCGCTTTACACCAGTATTGGATAATGGAATACAGGTCGCAACGGATGTCTACCGTCAAATGATGCTCTATCTTGCTAATAATAATAACTCTGGTCATACGGATTGGACGCAACCAAGTGGACTGTATCGAAGTGGTTCTTATCTCTACTTAAACAATGGTAAGAACAACTACAATAACTACTACTATGAGCCAAGTTATTCCACTGATCAGTATTCGTATGAAGAACCATCGTCTAGCTCTTCGAACGAAGAAAATCAATCTAAACCATCTGAGCCTTCTTCGCAAGACTCTAACAATCATAACGAATAATATAATGGGGAAGTCGGGCTTTTTGCCCGGCTTTTTTAAATGATGGTTGAACAATCAGAACCTTCTCGTTCTTATTTTAGAATCCAACACTTATAAATCTAGTTTATTTAGTTAGACTTCCCAACTTTTTATTTTTGAATATATAAAAAAAGAGCCTTTTGGCTCCTTTTAGAATGTAGACAAACTATTTTAAAGTAAAATAAGTTAAGTGATTCTGCAAAAAACAAAATTGAGTTCCAATTTTTAAATCGATTTAAGAAAATACTGAAACTTTCCGCTGTAAGAAAAGTGCCTGAAACGTTATTGTTTCAGGCACTCGGAATTATTGAGAGTAAAACAGTTTGGGAAACTGTTTTAGCCTGAGCCCAGAAATTAAAGAGCGAAGGGGCTCAATACAAATTGAACAAGGGCTGCGGATTGTGTCAAAAAGATAAGTTCTCCTAGAATCGAAAGATTCTGCGTCAAACTTCCTATTT
>NZ_JVEE01000013.1 GCF_001073155.1 Streptococcus parasanguinis | reverse complement strand
CGGAGGTGGGACGACGAAATCGAATTCTAACGAATTACCGATTTCTGTCCCACTCTCTTTTTTCGGGCCTCTTCTTGGGAAAAATGAAAGGGATTTCTTTTTTCCACTGAAATTCAGAAAAATCGTCTAGAAATCAAAAAAGCGCTTTTCAAGCACCTATTTTTTTTGTATAATAGAGTCAGATAGTTATATATAAAAAAAGAAGTGAACCACATGATTACATTATTTTTATCACCGAGTTGTACATCATGTCGAAAAGCTCGGGCTTGGTTAAAAAAGCACGATGTTCCATTTAAAGAACACAATATTATGACAAGTCCTTTGAGCAAACAGGAGTTGACAAGTATATTGGCCTTGACCGAAAACGGAACAGACGACATTATTTCAACTCGTTCAAAAATTTTTCAAAAATTGGATGTTGATGTTGAAGATTTATCTATCTCAGCCTTGATCCGTCTGATTGAGGAAAATCCTAGTCTCTTGCGGAGACCGATTATTTTAGATAACAAACGCATGCAGATTGGCTTTAACGAAGATGAAATTCGGGCCTTCTTACCACGGAGTTATCGCAAACAAGAGTTACGCTCTGCCACTCTAAGAGCAGAAATAAACTAAGAAGTATGTCGAATGCAAAAAAATTATAGTTACCCACTGGACTTATCGTGGAGCACTGAAGAGCTTGCTTCAGTGCTTTCTTTTTTCAATAAAGTTGAAGAAGCCTATGAAAGTAAGGTAGAGGCCAAAGAATACATGGAAGCCTACCGCGCTTTTAAGAAGGTCGTACCTAGTATCGGAGAAGAAAAGCGTCTTGGACGGGAGTTCGAAGAAGTGAGCGGTTATTCTCTCTATCGTGCGACCCAGGCTGCAAAGCAAAAAGAGGAAGGATGGTTTTCTCTTGAAGAATAAATTAGAGTTTGCCAAACAAATCGTTTTAGAGGCTGGAGACTACTTGCGTCTTCATCTCCATGATGACTTGATGATCTCAAAAAAGACGGGGCCGACAGATTTAGTAACCCAGATGGACCAACAGGTTCAAAAGGATTTGGTTGAAAAAATTACACATCGCTACCTAGAAGATCGGATTTTTGCGGAAGAAGATGGCCTTCGCTCGCCGATTTCAGAAGGTTCCGTTTGGGTGATTGATCCTATTGATGGGACCAATAATTTTGTGACCCAAAAGGAAGATTTTGCGGTGATGGTGGCCTATTTTGAAGACGGAATTGGTCAGTTTGGCCTGATCTACGATGTGATGCGGGATCACCTTTTTTACGGGGGTGGAGAATTCCCTGTTTATCGAAATGAGGTTGAACTAACCCCCTTTGTGGACCAACCTCTAGAAAACTTTTTGATTGCTTCAAATGTCGGCATGCTTGAGAAAAATGACTGGGGCATGGCCGATCTTGGCATGGATTCTCTTGGAATTCGGGTTTACGGAAGTGCAGGTATTAGTTTTTCAAAAATTCTCTCAGGTGGGATTCTAGCTTATTTTAGCTACATCTGGCCCTGGGATTATGCCGCAGCAGCGATCATGGGCGAACAGTTGGGCTATACCGTTTTAAATCTAAATGGAGATAAACCTAATTACCAGTCAGTGGAACCCATTATGATGGTTCCAAAAGTGAAGTTAACAGAAATTCAAACCTATCTTAAGAAAGGGAGAAGTTAAATGAATTTTCCCAATGGTTTTAAAGAAAAATACCAGCATCTTCTAGGTGAGGATGCTGCTGCTTTTTTTGCGACCTTTGAACAAGAAGCAGTATCGGCCTTTCGGACTAATCCTTTGAAAGAAGCTCAAAAAGCATTTGATGATCCGATTCCCAATACCCCTTGGGGCCATTATGGAAAGGTCTCAGGAAAATCCATTGAGCACGCAACAGGCTTGGTCTATTCGCAAGAACCAGCAGCTCAGATGGTGGCTCAAGTTGCCCAGCCGAAGCCAGGGATGAAGGTCTTAGATTTGGCGGCAGCTCCTGGTGGCAAGACCACCCAGCTCTTGTCTTATTTGGATAATCAGGGACTCTTGGTCTCCAATGAAATCCACAAGGGGCGCTCGAAAATTCTTGTAGAGAATGTCGAACGTTTCGGTGCCCAAAATGTATTGGTAACCAATGAGTCAGCCGATCGCCTGGCAAAAGTTTTCTCAGGCTTTTTTGATCTGATTGTATTAGATGCTCCTTGTTCGGGTGAGGGGATGTTTCGTAAGCAACCAGATGCCATGGACTATTGGTCTGTCGAATATCCTCGAGAGTGTAGTCTTCTTCAAAGAGAAATTCTGGAGGATGCCCTCAAGATGTTGGTCCAAGGTGGTTCCTTGGTTTATTCAACCTGTACCTGGGCTCCAGAGGAAAATGAAGAAATTGTATCCTGGCTTTTGGAAAACTATGATCTGGAGCTGGAAACGATCGAGAAGATCAATGGTATGGCAGAAGGCATTGACTATCCAGAAACCGCGCGTATGTATCCTCATCGCTTTAAAGGGGAGGGCCAATTTGTCGCTAAGTTTCGTTATCTAGGAGAGAATCGGCCTGCTAAAATCCCTTCCAAAAAGGACCAATTATCTGCTGAACAAAAGAAATGGTGGCAGGAATTTGCTAAGAAACATTTGAAGATTACTCTAGAAGGGGTTCTTGAAACCTTTGGTGACGAGCTGTATTTGGTTCCACTTGGTTTACCTGATTTGCGAAAAGTAAAAATTGCCCGAAATGGCTTGCACCTAGGAACCTTCAAGAAAAATCGATTTGAACCTAGTTTTGCCCTTGGTCTAGCTCTGAAACCGAGTGAAGTCAAAGAGACCGTTTCGATCACGCCTGAGGACTTTGTTCATTATGTGGCGGGAGAGACAGTTCAATTGAAGGAAACGCATCCAAATGGATGGTACCAGGTTCTTGTAGAAGGCAATGGTTTGGGCTTTGCCAAAGTGACCGGGCAAACCCTGAAAAATTTCTATCCAAAGGGGCTTCGTTTTAGGTAAAATGCTGGGCAAAGAACCCGTTCTATGATATAGTGGAAGTACAGTTTTTTTTGAAAAAACTTGTCAAAATCATAAGTGAAATAGTGAAATATCAAGGAGACATGATTTGAAAAAGTCTAAAAAGCTGATCTTAGGACTAGCGACGATCGCATTAGCAGGAAGTTTATCTGCTTGTGCTTCTTGGATCAATCGCGGAGAATCCATCACTGCTGTTGGATCCACTGCCTTGCAACCCTTGGTTGAAGGAGTGGTAGATCGCTACATTGAAGAACATCTTGGTAAGATTGTGAATGTACAAGGAGGAGGTTCTGGTACAGGACTTTCACAAGTTCAATCAGGTGCTGTGGACATCGGAAATAGTGACCTGTTTGCAGAGGAAAAGTCTGGGATCGATGCCTCTAGTCTGGTCGATCATCAGGTAGCCGTAGCAGGGACAGCCATCATTGCCAATAAAAATATCTCGATTGACAATCTGACAACGGAGCAATTGCGAAAGATCTTTACAGGTGAATATACCAACTGGAAGCAGTTGGGTGGTCCAGATCTTGAGATCACGATTGTGAACCGTGCCGTAGGTTCTGGTAGCCGTGCTGTCTTTGATGCCATTATCATGGATGGCAAACAACCCAAGCAGGCCCAAGAGCAAGACTCTAATGGAATGGTGAAAAACATCGTTTCTCAAACTCCAGGAGCCATCTCTTATCTAGCCTTTACCTACTTGGATAGCAGTGTCAAAACCATGAAGCTCAATGGTTATCAACCAACCAAAGCCAATGTCGTCAACAATAACTGGCCCATCTGGTCTTACGAACATATGTATACCAAGGGAAAACCCAATGAGTTGTCTAAAAAATTCATTGACTACATGATGACGGATGAGGTTCAGCAAAAAGTTGTTGGCAAGATGGGCTATATCCCCATCAATGATATGAAAGTCACCCGTGATTTAAAAGGGAATGTGACAAAAAAATAAAAGAATTAGGTAAAAAATGAACGAAGTAGCAAAAAAAATGCTGACGAAATCAAAAAACTCCCGCCTAGAAAAATTTGGGAAGACCATTACCTTTCTATGTATGAGTTTGATTGTTGTCGTCGTTGCCATGATTTTAATTTTTGTGGCCCAAAAAGGTTTATCGACTTTCTTTGTTAATAAAGTCAATATCTTTAGTTTTCTATTTGGGAGCTCTTGGAATCCTGCTGCAAAGGAATTTGGAGCACTACCCATGATTCTTGGTTCCTTTATTGTAACCTTGCTTTCTGCCCTCTTGGCAACGCCGTTTGCCATTGGTGCGGCTGTTTTCATGACAGAAGTCTCCCCCAAAGGAGCTCGTTTCTTGCAACCAGCGATTGAGCTTTTGGTGGGGATTCCTTCCGTTGTTTATGGATTCATTGGTCTTCAAGTGGTCGTACCATTTACGCGTAGTCTCTTTGGAGGGACTGGTTTTGGGATCCTCTCAGGGGTCTTTGTCCTCTTTGTTATGATCCTACCAACTGTTACCTTTATGACGACCGATAGCCTCCGAGCTGTACCCCGTCATTACCGGGAAGCTAGTATGGCCATGGGAGCGACCCGCTGGCAAACCATTTGGCATGTCACGCTCAAGGCAGCCCGCTCTGGAATCTTTACAGCGGTTGTCTTTGGTATGGCGCGTGCCTTCGGGGAAGCTTTAGCCATCCAGATGGTGGTCGGAAACTCTGCTGTCGTGCCAACTTCACTCACGACACCAGCTTCCACCCTCACCTCTATTTTGACCATGGGAATCGGAAATACCGTCATGGGTACGGTCAATAACAATGTTCTTTGGTCACTCGCCTTGGTATTGCTCCTCATGAGTCTTGCCTTTAACAGTGTGATTAAACTGATTACGAAAGAAAGAGGTAAGAAGAACTATGCACGCTAAACGAATGGATAAAATTGCAACAGGATTACTGTATGCTATTTCAGGGATCATCGTTGCGATTCTTGCCTCATTGATCCTGTATATCTTGGTCCGTGGCTTGCCCCATGTATCCTGGCACTTCTTGACTGGGAAATCCTCTTCTTATCAAGCAGGAGGAGGGATCGGAATTCAATTGTATAATTCCTTTTTCCTCTTAGTCATTACCTTGGTGATTTCCTTCCCACTTTCTCTTGGGGCTGGGATTTACCTTTCTGAGTACGCTAAAAAAGGGCGCTTGACCAATTTGGTTCGTACCTGTATTGAGATCTTGTCTTCCTTGCCATCTGTCGTTGTAGGTCTCTTTGGTTACTTGGTCTTTGTTGTCCAGTTCAAATATGGATTTTCGATCATTTCAGGGGCTTTGGCCTTGACCGTCTTTAATCTGCCCCAGATGACCCGCAATATCGAAGATAGCTTGCAGCACGTCCATCATACGCAGCGCGAAGCAGGTTTAGCACTGGGCTTATCTCGTTGGGAAACCGTGATTCATGTCGTGGTACCGGAGGCTCTTCCAAGCATTATTACTGGGGTCGTATTGGCATCAGGACGGATCTTCGGGGAAGCCGCTGCCTTGATCTATACAGCAGGTCAATCGGCTCCAGCTCTTGATTGGTCTAACTGGAACATCTTTAGTGTGACGAGTCCGATTTCGATCTTCCGTCAGGCTGAAACCTTGGCCGTCCATATCTGGAAGGTCAACAGTGAAGGAACCATTCCAGACTCGATCGAAGTCTCAGCTGGTTCTGCCGCTGTTCTTTTGATCTTTATCTTGATCTTTAACTTTGGAGCCCGCAAACTCGGAAGTTACCTCCATAAAAAACTAACATCTGCTTAAAGGAGAAGAAATGTCAAAATACAATTGGGATGAGAGACACATCATTACTTTTCCTGAAGAAAAGGTGGTCCTATCGACTAAAGATTTGCATGTCTATTATGGAACGAACGAGTCCATTAAAGGCGTCGACATGCAGTTTGAAAAGAATAAGATTACAGCCTTGATCGGTCCTTCAGGATCTGGGAAATCAACCTACCTTCGTAGTTTGAACCGGATGAATGATACCATCGATATTGCGCGTGTTACGGGTGAAATTTGGTATGAAGGAATCGATGTTAACCGTCCAGATATCAATGTCTATGAAATGCGCAAGCACATCGGGATGGTTTTCCAACGGCCCAATCCTTTTGCCAAATCGATTTACAAAAATATCACCTTCCCGCATGAACGTGCTGGTGTGAAAGACAAGAAAGTCTTGGACGAATTGGTCGAAACTTCTTTGAAACAGGCAGCTCTATGGGATCAGGTAAAGGATGATCTTCACAAATCAGCCCTGACACTTTCAGGCGGTCAACAGCAACGACTTTGTATCGCACGGGCCATCTCTGTGAAGCCAGATATCTTGCTTATGGACGAGCCAGCCTCAGCGCTTGATCCGATCGCGACAGCGCAATTAGAAGAAACCATGCTTGAGTTGAAGAAGGATTACACCATTGTCATTGTGACCCACAGCATGCAACAAGCAGCCCGTGCTAGTGATTATACCGGTTTCTTTTATCTGGGAAACCTCATCGAGTACGATAAGACTTCGAATATTTTCCAAAATGCAAAATTGCAATCGACCAACGATTATGTATCGGGTCACTTTGGATAAAGTAAAATGACAACAAAAAGGAAAATAGAATGACAGAACCAATTTTACAAGTCAAGGACTTGTCGGTTTATTACAATAAAAAGAAGGCTTTGAATAGTGTCTCTTTGGACTTTGCTCCTAAGGAGATCACAGCCTTGATTGGTCCTTCAGGATCAGGGAAATCTACCCTTTTAAAAGCCATTAACCGCATGGGGGACCTTAATCATGAGGTCACCACCACAGGGACCGTCCTCTACAACGGTCACAATATCTACGGACCACGGACCGATACGGTCGAATTGCGTAAGGAAATCGGAATGGTCTTCCAACAGCCCAATCCCTTTCCAATGTCCATTTATGATAATGTGACTTATGGCTTGATGATTAATGGTGTCAAGGACAAGGCTGTCTTGGATGAAGCAGTTGAAACCTCTTTGAAACGCGCTTCCATCTGGGATGAAGTCAAGGATCGCCTGCATGATTCAGCTATCGGACTTTCCGGTGGTCAGCAGCAGCGGGTCTGTGTGGCGCGGGTTCTTGCGACTAGTCCAAAGATTATTCTTTTGGATGAACCAACTTCAGCGCTGGACCCGATTTCAGCTGGTAAGATTGAAGAAACCTTATATGGACTAAAAGACCGCTACACCATGCTCTTGGTGACACGCTCCATGCAGCAAGCGAGTCGGATTTCTGATAAAACAGCCTTTTTCTTGGATGGCGATTTGATTGAGTACAATGACACCAATGAAATGTTCTTGAACCCAGCTAAGAAAGAAACAGAAGACTATGTCTCTGGTAAATTTGGATAGGAAGAAAATAAAATGTTACGAGTTCAATTTGAAGAAGATTTAGAGAAGTTGCATAACCAGTTTTATGCAATGGGAAATGAGGTGTTGAGTCAGATCAACCGTACGGTCCGCGCTTTCGTGACCCATGACCGTGAATTGGCCCGCCAAGTTATCGAAGATGATGCGGAGATCAACGACTACGAAGTGAAATTAGAGCGTAAATCCTTTGAGATTATTGCCCTTCAACAGCCCGTTTCACAAGACCTTCGTATCGTGATGACTGTCTTAAAAGCGGTCTCTGACTTAGAGCGGATGGGTGACCACGCAGTATCAATTGCCAAGGCAACGATTCGCATGAAAGGGGAAGTCCGCATCCAATCTGTTGAGGAAGAGATCAGCAAGATGGGCCGTGAAGTCAAAGATTTTGTCGAAGCGACACTAGATGTTTACCTCAAAGGCGATGTGGATTTGGCCTATGAAGTTGCGACACGAGACGAAGTCATCAACCATTACTTCGATAGTATCCAAGAATTAGCAACAGAAGAAATTCGGAAAAATCCTGAGTCCATCGTGACCGGACGGGATTATTTCCAAGTGATCAACTTCTTGGAACGTATCGGAGATTATGCAAAAAATATCTGTGAGTGGGTGGTTTACTTCGAAACAGGTAAAATTATCGAAATGTAAGATCATGGAGTCTTTTCGATCACAGACAGGCATTGTCATGCTTGTCTTTTCTTTTATCTTAACTTTGTGATAAAATAGTTTTATTAGGGCTTTTCATTGGAAAAGCGTAAAACATTTAAAGGAGGAAATTATGCAAGCAGTTGCACATTTTGTAGAAACATTCGTTCCAGAACATTACGAAGTGTTTTTGGATTTAAGTCGTAAAACCAAGACCTTTAGCGGTCGTGTGGTGATCACGGGTCAAGCCAAGGCGGACAAGATCTCGCTTCACCAAAAGGATTTGACCATCGAAACAGTAGAAGTAGCAGGTCAAGCCCGCCCATTTACGGTTGATGATGCTAATGAAGCGGTTTATGTTGAATTGGAAGGCACAGGTCAAGTAACGATTACCTTGACCTATTCTGGTAAGATCACAGACAATATGACAGGAATTTATCCTTCTTACTACACAGTAGATGGTGTGAAGAAGGAAGTAATCTCTACTCAGTTTGAGAGCCATTTTGCGCGTGAAGCCTTCCCAAGTGTGGATGAGCCAGAAGCCAAAGCAACATTTGATCTTTCTTTGAAATTTGACCAAGAAGAAGGTGAAATTGCCCTCTCAAATATGCCTGAAATTGATGTGGAAAACCGCAAAGAAACAGGTATTTGGAAGTTTGATACGACTCCACGTATGTCTTCTTATCTCTTGGCTTTTGCGGCTGGAGACCTTCAAGGAGTGACAGCTAAGACCAAGAATGGAACCCTAGTCGGTGTCTACTCTACCAAAGCTCACCCATTAGAAAATTTGGACTTCTCATTGAATATTGCCGTTCGTGCTATTGATTTTTATGAAGACTACTATGGCGTCAAGTATCCAATCCCTCAATCCCTTCATATCGCCCTTCCAGACTTCTCTTCAGGAGCGATGGAAAACTGGGGCTTGGTAACCTACCGTGAAGTCTACCTTCTAGTAGATGAAAACTCTACGGCCCAAAGCCGTCAAACAGTAGCCTTGGTGGTGGCTCACGAATTGGCTCACCAATGGTTCGGAAACCTCGTGACCATGAAATGGTGGGATGATCTCTGGTTGAATGAAAGCTTTGCCAATATGATGGAATATGTCAGCTTGGATGCCATTGAACCAAGCTGGAATATCTTTGAAGACTTCCAAACAACTGGAGTGCCTGCTGCCTTGAAACGCGATGCTACAGATGGCGTTCAATCCGTCCATGTGGAAGTCAAACACCCAGACGAGATCAACACTCTCTTTGACCCAGCAATCGTTTACGCTAAGGGTAGCCGTCTCATGCACATGCTTCGCCGTTGGTTAGGCGATGACGCCTTCCGTAAAGGGTTGAAGATCTACTTTGAAAAACACCAATACAGCAATACTATCGGTCGTGACCTTTGGGATGCTCTTGGGCAAGCTTCAGGCCGTGATGTCGCAGCCTTTATGGATTCTTGGTTGGAGCAACCAGGATACCCTGTTGTTTCAGCTTCTGTGGAAAACGATACCTTGATCATCCGTCAAGAGCAGTTCTTTATCGGAGAAAGAGAAGAAAAAGGCCGCAAGTGGGTTGTTCCATTGAATAGCAACTGGACAGGTATTCCAGATACTTTGGAAACAGAAGTCTTAGAAATTCCAAACTATAGTGCCTTGAAAGCAGCTAATACCGGAGCTCTTCGCTTCAATACAGAAAATACGGCTCATTATATCAGTGACTACCGTGGGGAATTGTTGGAAGACATTCTTGCTGACCTTACTAGCTTGGATAGCACTTCAAAATTACAAGTGGTTCAAGAACGTCGTCTTTTAGCTGAAAGTGGTCAAATTTCTTATGCAAGCCTCTTGCCAGTGATTGAACACTTGACAGAAGAAAGTTCCTACTTGGTTGTTTCAGCTGTTTCGAGCGTCTTAGCTGGAATCAGTCTCTTTGTGGATGAAGGAACTGAAACAGAAGCGGCCTTACATGAGTTGTTGAAACGCCTGAACCGTTACAACTTTGAACGCTTGGGTCTAGAAGCTAAGCCTGGTGAAACAGAAGAAGACGAAAAAGTTCGTCAACTAATGATTGCTAATATGATCAAGGCCAATGATGAAGCTGCAAAAGCTCAAGCGAGCGCTATCTTTGAAGCGCATGCAGATGATTTGGAAAAACTTCCAGCGGCCATCCGCTTGCAAATCTTGGTCAACCAAATCAAGCACCAGGAAACCAAGGAGCTTAGCCAACAATACCTGGATACTTATGTTAAGACAGTTGATGGAAACTTTAAACGCCAGTTGGCGGCTGCACTTTCTTATACCAAGGATAAGGAAACTTTGGAAGCTCTATTGAAGGAGTGGAAGAACAAGGATGTGGTGAAACCTCAGGACTTGGCTATGAGCTGGTATTACAACTTCTTGCATGATGACTTTACCCAAGGTAGAACCTGGACTTGGGCACGTGAAAACTGGGATTGGATCAAGAAAGCCCTCGGTGGTGATATGAGCTTTGATAAGTTTGTCATCTACCCAGCTAACTGTTTCAAGACCCGTGAACGGTTGAATGAATACAAGGCCTTCTTTGAGCCTCAATTGGATGATATGGCGATCAGCCGTAATATCAAGATGGGAATTAAAGAAATTGCAGCTCGTATTGATCTTATCGAGCGGGAGAAAGCAGCAGTAGAAGCCGCTATCCTTGCGACAAAATAGATTGAAAAAAGATGCTACAGAATTCATTCTGTAGCATCTTAGAATGTAGACAACGTCATCTTTGAAACTTTCCTTAGGTGAGCACGGACGTCAGCGAACTTCTTTGAAGTTCCATGACTTAGTTTTGAGCCCCTTCACTTTTCAATTTTTGGGCTCAGGCTAAAACAGTTCCCCGAACTGTTTTACTCTCAAAACTCCCGAGTGCCTGAAACAATTGTGTTTCAGGCACTTTTCTCACGGCGGAAAGTTTCAGTGTATATTTGATTGAGACTTAAAAAATATATTATTTTAATTTTTGGGGCATCATTTAGGTTGGTTAATGATAGTTTAACTACATCCTAATGGAGTGGGAAAGAAGTCCTCTCTTTTCAATTTTTCCACCCCCGCATAGATACAACAGTCTGGGAGAGTGTTGGAGGTTGCAGATAAAGGAAATAATGTTTGCGTCACCTCAAAGCAGTGCTATGAGCAATCAACCAATGTGTCAAACTGTTATTTCTATCTAACATCAAAGGCTGGACAGATTTTGTCCCAGCCTCTTTTTTATAAATGACCTGAATAAGACCTCAAAGGAGAAGGATCATTAGTTTATTGGACTTGGTAAGAGAATCTCCGTTCGATAGTGGCCATTTTCTTTGAATCGCTTGATAGTTCCTTGGTATTCTTGTACTAGGGCATCAACGTTTCGCAAGCCCCAACCATCTCTTTGACGTGTTTTACGAGTCTCTTGTTCCTGTTCATTAAAGGTATTGTTGATCGAAATAAATAGATTTTGTTGAAAATAACGTATATTCAGAGACAATGTTCTCTCTGATTTATCAGTCAATCGAAGACAGGCTGAAATACTATTATCCAAACAATTTCCTAAAATAACAGCTAGCACATCTGGCTGAATTGATAGTTCTTGTGGGATAAAGCAGTTAATTTCTAATGCAATTTCATCTTCCACATCGTGCAGTTTTTGATTCAGTAAATAATTAACCGTTGGATTTTTGGAGTAAAAGGTTTGTTTTCCTGAAATACTATCGGTTAACGATTGAAGGTACTCTCTAGCATCATCAGGATTTTCTTCTAGAAGTGCCAACAGGGTTAAATGTTTATTTTTTAAATCATGCCGAAGACTTTGCAATCGTTGGTATTCTTCTTGAGACTGTTGTGTTTCTCTTAATTGGAATTGAAGTTGTTCTTTATCTAATTTATTTTGATAATAAGCGTGCTGTTGTTGAGAAAGATGTAAGGTAAAATACAGCGAGGAAAACGACAATACAATAAGAGACAAGAGTGAAATGACAGAAAGATAATCTGGTCCAAATACTTGCCCTTGAATAGCAGATACAGTAAAGGCAAAAATAATCGATAAAATCGGCACGATAAATTGATAAAGCCAATTTCTTCTAGATGTTGCCATGCTTAACTTTTGATGTGTTCGAAATAGCTGTCGAAGAACAAGAGTGATCACAGTTGAAAAAAGAAAACTGATGGCAAGGTAACCACTAATCAGTTCTAAATTTTTCGATACTTTTGACAGTGGAAGAAATAGTTGGATAGCTTGATTGAGGACAGCTCCGGCTAATAATGTCAGGCTTGTTTGTAAGAATATCCAAAAGGAAGAATCACGAAAGGAGTAGCCAAAATAGAGTCCTACAAGAGAGGATTCTACAATACTCAGGAAGAGATTGCTAACTAAAAAAACGCGACTTTCTAAAAATAGAAACACAAGAGCCACATGAAAAAGAAAGCAACAACAAAGGACTAGAAGTATCTCTTTTGAATGTTTACTTTTGGATATTGGCCTATAAAATAAAACACTTGCCAGAAATAAGTCAAACAAGATACTAATAATCCGAAATCCTATTAGCATTAGAAATTCCTTTCACTGAGATAGTTATAGTATTTTTCTTTAAAAGAAGACTGGAACTTACGACTAATTGGAAGTGAATGCTCCTCGGTTCCATTGAGCAAAATAGTTACTGTTTTCGCATCAAAATCTTTGATATATTTGGGATTTACAATATAAGAAGCATGAATTTGAATAAAATAATCAGGTAGTTTATCTAAAATTTCTTGAGTTTTCAGTAAGGACTTATAGGTATCTGCTAGTGTGTAAATAAAAACGGAACGCTTATCTTTCTCAAAATAGGTAATGTCACTTAAAGGAATAGAGTAACTTTGTTTTCCAAATGAGAAGTTAAAGATGGTTTGTCCTAAATCTAAATAACGCAAGATCCTATCTAATACCTTATTTAACCTTTGGGGTTCAATGGGTTTTACTAAGTAATCAAAAGTCTGTACTTCAAATACTTGTTCCATGTAATCACGATAGCTGGTCACAAAAATAATGGGGATAAAAGGATTGAACTGACGAATTTCACGTGCAAGGTCAATTCCAGTAATTTGTGGCATATCAATATCCAAAAAAACACAATGTGTATCCCTTGTTAACTGTTCTAGCATTTTTTGTGGATTTGTATATAGTTTTGTTTCTACAGGAACCTTGTCGTAAGAAAGTAAATACTGTTCTAACTGACTAGCATCTCTAGTTGAGTCATCACAAATAACGACGTTTAACATAAGTCCCCCTTATCAAATTGAGTTGGCTAATTATGACACTAAAATGGTAAATCATGACGTAAACCATGGAAAGTCATATGTTTATTATACAATAATCTTATCAAAAATGAAGGAAGCTGGGAAAATCTTCTCAGTTTTGAGTGATGAGATGAAGACATTCGCGACACTGACTATTAGTGATTTGACAAAATCATTCGATAAGCAACATTTTGCTAATAACCATATTTCCTTAGAAATAGAAGCTGCTAAAATTACAGCCTTTTTAGGACACAATGGTGCTGGTAAGTCCACCCTCTTAAATCAAATGATTGGTTTTACCAAACCTGATAAAGGAGATGTATGCTATGGAGATATTTCTTTTGTACAGAATCGTAAACAAGCTCGCTCAATGATGAGCTATATGTCTCAACAGTATGCACCACTTGAAAAATTAACGGTGGAACAAAACTTAGAAATGCTTGGAAGAATGAGAGGGTTAAACACCATAGATTTACAAAAAGAAATGAATCAGCTCTTAACCGAGTTGGAAATTGAGGACTATCGGGCAAAACAAGGAAAGGATCTCTCAGGCGGTTTAAAGCGTCTAACTTCTTTTGCAATGGCTTTAATCGGATCTCCGACCATTATTCTTCTTGATGAGCCGACGAACGATGTCGATCCAATACGTCGTGAAAAACAGTGGCAATTATTACAGAAGCTAGCGCATAAAGGTCATACCATTATTATTGTGACACATAACTTGTTGGAAGTTGAAAAATATGCTGACAACTATGCCTTATTTAACCATGGGAAGTTAATCAAATCAGGACCAGTTCAGCAAATAACCTATCAAAAACAGTATCAAATATCTTTTGAGTTTAGGAATGAAGATAGCTTAGCTCTATTTCAAGATTATAGCATCATCAATGGTTCGATTTGCCAGATTGAAATAGAAGAGGAGGAATTAACAAGACTGCTACCAAAACTAACACAGGAATTGGATAGAAAGAATATTTTTAATCTGTCACTTACTCAGAAAAACGTATCCATTTCAGATCTTTATAGAGAGGAGTTGACAAACTGATATGACTCAATTTTTTTACTTACTTCGTTGGAACTATCTTCGTCAAAAAGATCTATTTCTACTCTTTACGCTAGCTCAGGTTCTGTTATCCATTTCACTTCTTTTTGGTTATCCACTAGTGATCGGTGAGATTGATACGACAGCTGCCTACTATCTCTCTTCTGGTTCAGTTCTGATAGGAGTTATTTCTATTGGCTGTACGATCTCATCCCCTGTTATAGCAAATGCGAAGTCAGAAGGACATGTAGACTACGTACGAGCCCTTCCAATACCACGAATTCTGATTTCCTTAGCAGATCTTTGGATGTGGATGATTGCTATTTTACCTGGAGTGTTCATTTCTGTTATACTGGGCTATTTTCGTTTTTCTGTCCGCCTAAATGTATCTGTTCTGGCTGTTTTTATCCTATTTCTGATCTGTCTTACAATGATCAGTCTTGGATTCGCCATTGCTTATACTTTTTCCCCCAATATTGTAACGTTAATGTCTCAGTTAATTCTTATGATTGGTTTGATGTTTTCTCCAATCATGTACCCAGCAAGTCGTCTTCCAGATTGGATAAATCATCTCTATCATGTTCTTCCATTTGTCCCTTCTGTCAACCTCCTACGAGCTTGTGTCTATAGTCATGGTCCCGTCTCATTTTTTGACTTCACTATTCTGATCATCTGGATTTTGCTAACACAGTTACTGATCTTGAGAGTTCTTTATAAGGAAAAATAAAGGAAGGAGGATCTATGTTTTTCATCATTAAAACAGAGTTCTCTATAAAAGGAGTTCAATTGAAGAGATTTATAAATGTATCCCTATAACAAAAATCAACATCTGCGTTCAGATGTTGATTTTTTTAATATATCCTCTAAGCCCTTTGTATCTTATTTGAAATACCAGTGGTGTTTGAGGCTGGCAAAAATCGCCTTACTGGTGATCGTGATGATGATCAGTTTGATGAGGTCGGCAAGGATAAAGGGAGCAACGACCAAAGCAAATGCTTTTTGGAGATCGGTATGCGTGACCAACATAAAGCCGATAGCTCCTGACACAAAAAGGAGAGCACTACTGAGGAGATTGGCCAAAAAGATAGTGACAAGGCTGGATTTAGCATTGGTAAATAGAGACGTGATCCATGCTCGGAATGGGAAGAAAAGGAGGAAACCAGCAGTAGGACCAAGGAAATGCGAAGCACCACCAGCACCGCCGGCAAATACTGGAAAACCTAAGAAGCCTAACAGTAAATAAAGGCAGACTGTGACAAAGGCATGGCTGGGTTTATAGATGGTCCCGATGATCCCGATCATGAGTGTCTGTAGGGTCAAAGGAATAGGCCCAAAGGGAACGGTGAATTGAGATAGGACGGAGATCATGGCTACTCCAATGGAGATGAGAACTAAGGGAAAGATTTTTTTCATAACAGTTAACCTCGTATTTATTTTATGGTAACTATTCTACAATAAGGGGCTCAACCTGTCAATAGTGCAGGCTTGTTTTAGGATTTTTTAAGTAAAAATTTAGGCAGGCTTAAGACTCCTAAAGTATAATCGCCTTACTAAAGGATCGAGCTCCCTTTAAATTTTAAAAGACAAGTACTTGTACAAAAAGATAAAAGGTAAAAAGATGAATCAAAAAGAAACAAAACAAGTAGTCGAAACGCAAGAATCCAAAGAAAAAATGGTTGTCCTCAAACGAAGCCCTAGGTGGTGGATTGGTATGGCAGCAGTTGGTGGATTGTTGGTTGGTGCTGGAAGTGGCTTTGGGGTCGGTGTCATCGCCTCTCAATCTTCCAATAACCAACAATTTTCTCAACCGGTTCAAACGGGTCAGAACCAAGTATCCAATCAGCAACAAAATAGTCAAAATGGCCATGCTACACAAGGAAACCAGCAAACTGGTGGCCCACAGGACGGTGGTCCTCAAGGTGGCCCGCAAGGAGGTGGACCTGGTCAAATGCCACAGGAAGGCAATGTTGACCCTCAAGGGAATGGTCCAGAAAATGGCATGAACCAATCTGGCGGACAAGAAGAAGGGCACCAGAATTCCTCTAACAAGTCCAACAAAAAGAAATCGAAGAATAAAAACAAGACGAGTGATAGTCAAAATAACAAAGAAAACACGACAAACTCATAAAACAAACCTTCCTCTGATAGACTGAATTTGATCATCAAACCAGGTTCTAAACTATAGGAAATGAAGGCAAGTCGTGTTATAATGGTTAAGAATAGATTAGAAAGACTCGCTCATGAAAGAGAAGAGGATACGACGATGATTAAAATTCTATTGGTTGAAGATGACCTTGGTTTATCAAATTCAGTATTTGATTTTTTAGATGATTTTGCGGACGTTATGCAGGTCTTTGACGGAGAAGAAGGTCTTTACGAAGCAGAAAGCGGGATCTATGATTTGATTCTGCTGGATCTCATGCTTCCTGAAAAAGACGGATTCCATGTTTTGAAAGAATTGCGTGAAAAAGGCGTGACAACACCTGTTTTAATCATGACAGCCAAAGAAAGTCTGGATGACAAAGGGCACGGCTTTGAGCTAGGTGCAGACGATTATCTGACCAAGCCTTTCTATCTTGAAGAGCTTAAGATGCGGATTCAAGCTCTCTTGAAGCGGTCAGGTAAGGTCAATGAAAACACCCTCAATTATGGCAATTTGAAGGTCAACTTATCTACCAATTCGACTTACGTGGACGATAAGGAAGTAGAACTTCTTGGGAAGGAATTTGATCTCTTGGTCTACTTCCTTCAAAACCAAAATGTCATCCTTCCAAAAACACAGATCTTCGATCGTCTCTGGGGCTTTGACAGTGACACAACTATCTCAGTGGTTGAAGTCTATGTTTCAAAAATCCGTAAGAAATTAAAAGGTACTGATTTTGTTGAGAGCTTGCAAACATTACGCAGTGTGGGGTATATCTTAAAAGATGCTAACAAGGATTAAGAAAACAGTCGGAGAAGATGACTTTTCTTACTTCATCCGATATTTTGGTCTCTTCACCTTGATATTCTCAGCCATGACCTTAATTATTATTCAGGTCATGCGCTCGAGTCTCTATACAACCGTCGATGAGAACCTCAAGACCTTGAGTCAGGATCCTTATTCCATTATAGCTATTGCCAACCGGGATCAGAAACAGTCTAATTCCAAAGAGGGTGATGAGCATGAGATGATGATGCCTAATCCTGATAAATCGGAACCAAAAGGAGACGTTACTTCCAATACCACTGTTGTTCTACTGAACAAAAAATATCAAAACTTAACAACGGGAAATGGGTTTTTAAACTTCAAAACTGTAACTTTTGGTCGTAAATTGCTTAACAAGGTTTCCCAACTCCAAATTACAAATAGTTACGGGAAAAAAGAAAGTTACCGGGCTTACATGACGGATTTGGGCTTGTCTGATGACGGAGATAGCGACGTCAAGTATGCGGTTGTCATGACCAATATCAGTCAGCTAGAACAGACCAGTGAGGAGCACGAGAGTCAGATCGCACTCGTCATGATTTGCTTCTGGGGAATTTCCTTATTCGCTAGTCTCTTCCTAGCACGTCTCAGTGTTAAGCCCCTACTTGAGAGTATGCAAAAGCAAAAGGCATTCGTGGAAAATGCTTCACATGAGTTACGGACGCCTCTAGCAGTCCTTCAAAATCGCCTCGAAACGCTTTTTAGAAAGCCTGAAGCGACCATTATGGAGTCAAGCGAGAGCATTGCATCTAGCTTGGATGAAGTTCGAAATATGAAGCTCCTGACCACCAACCTTCTCAATATCGCCCGAAGAGATGATGGCTTGAAGCCAGAGATGGAAGAGATCGAACCAAGCTTTTTTGATCAGACCTTCTCCAATTTTGAGATCATTGCGGAAGAAAATGGCAAACTCTTCCAAGGAGACAATCAGGTGGACAAAGTCATTTGTTCTGATAGAACGCTCCTCAAGCAATTGATGACCATTCTCTATGACAATGCCTTGAAGTACACCGATGAAGATGGCGAGATCCAATTTGAAGTCCAGTTGAAGGACAAAAATCTACTTCTGAGGGTGCTGGATAATGGTCCAGGTGTTCGAGATGAGGACAAGAAACGGATCTTTGATCGTTTTTACCGGGTCGACAAGGCCAGAACCCGTCAGAAAGGTGGTTTTGGTTTGGGGTTGTCCCTCGCTAAGCAGATTGTAGAAGCCTTTAAAGGGACCATTCAAGTCAAAGATAATAAACCAAAAGGGACCATCTTTGAAGTGAAATTATCCATTAAGACGGAAAGTCGTAAAAAAAATCGTTCATAATCTTTTAAAAATAGAAAAGAGGAAAACCTATGAGTTCAAAAATGTTGCACACTTGCCTTCGTGTGGAAAACTTAGAAAAGTCAATCGCTTTTTACCAAGATGCTTTTGGTTTTGAAGAAAAACGTCGGAAAGATTTTCCAGACTACAAGTTCACGATTGTTTATTTGGCCTTGCCTGGAGATGACTATGAGTTGGAATTGACTTACAATTATGATCATGGTCCATATGTCATCGGAGATGGCTATGCTCACGTTGCTTTGAGTACTCCTGATCTAGAAGGTTTGAATGCTGAACACAAGGCTAAAGGCTATGAAGTGACGGAACCAAAAGGTCTTCCAGGAACGCAACCGAATTACTATTTCGTTGTAGATCCGGATGGATATAAAGTAGAAGTCATTCGCGAAAAATAAGAGGGATTAAAAATAAGGGCCGCTGTCGGCGACGTCAGTCGCCCTCTTTTTTATGAAACCATTTACAAAAAAGGAATGTTTTTTCGAGAGAAATTTGCTATAATAAAGTTATGAGTTTCAAACACACGAAAACTATCTTATTAATCATTACAAATCTCCTTTTATTGAGCCTTTTGTATATTAGCTATCAAAAGATTCAAAAGCTTCGTGAACAAAAAGCCTATCAGGATCAGTTTGCCAAGGTCATCCAACTAGAGAAAAACTCTGAAAAAGGAAAAGATGTTCAAGTTCAGGAAGGGATCTTAGGAACTTCTTATGTGACAGCTTATTATCCTACTAAGGATGGACAAGTTGTTGAGATTATTAAAGAGAAGATCCAAGAAGACCTTAAGCGTCTAGGATCGGATGAGAAAACCAAAGAGCCTAAGCACCTGACCTTCTATCATAGTGAAGAAGCAGAAGGGCCTTTTGTTGGCTATCACCCTATCCAGATTAAACGGGCTGAATACCAATACAAAAAAGGGAAATTCATCAAAGATGAGACGGTGAAGTTGCCCCTCTTTTACTTGGATGATGAGAGTAACCCTCTGACTCTGAGCCAGGTCTTTGCGGATCCAGATGGAGCCAAACAGATCTTTTTGGAGGAATTGCGAGGGAATCTAGACTTTCGTCAGCTGGATGAGGAGAGCATTGATCAAATGGTTGCCCACTTCTCAGAGTTGGATTTGAGCCAATGGGAATTCCAATATGAAAAAGGAAATTTCACCATTCCATTTCCAACCAAGGTTAAGGGAGATGATACCTTCACTGTTCCCTTGTCTAAATTCTATGACGTGATTGATACAGATCGCTTGCTTCCTGATGATCTCGAAACGTACCAATCCTATATAGAAGAACGCCACCGTAAGATGATTGCCCTGACCTTTGATGATGGACCAGATCCCAAGACGACACCTCAGGCGCTTTCTATCTTAAAGAAATACAATGCCAAAGCTACCTTCTTTATGGTCGGAAAAAATGTCAGTGCGAATCCGGATATTGCTAAGCAAGTCCGCAAAGAAGGTCATCAAATCGGGAACCATACCTGGGATCACCCTCAATTGCCAAAATTGAGCTTGGATAATGCCAAAAAAGAGATCTTGGATACCCAAGAAGCTATTCAAAAAGCGACAGGTGTGCAGACTAAGATTACCCGCCCTCCGTATGGGGCGATCAATAACGCTATCCAATACGGTGTCGACCAATCCTTCATCATGTGGGATGTAGATAGCCTAGATTGGAAGACGCATAATACGACGGCCATTCTCAATGAAGTGAAAAAAGAAGTCAAACCGGGTTCGATTATCCTCATGCATGATATCCATCAAACCACGATTGACGCTCTACCGACCGTCCTTGACTACCTCAAATCACAAGGCTATACCTTTGTAACGGTGGATGAATTGTTGGATTATCAACTTGAAAGTCATCGCATTTATTACAATGGAAATTAACATAAAAATCCTCTGCAGTTCATTCACTAGCAGAGGATTTTCTTATTCGTTTAAAAAGAGTTCGGAATTTTTTAAAATCAGTTCACGTACAGAAACATATTTTTTTAAGGATTTGAGTTCTTCTGGGTGGGTGATAAAGGTGATTACATAGCCCTCACGCCCCATTCGTCCTGTACGACCGGCGCGGTGGGTATAGGTCTCCACATCACGAGGAATATCGTAGTTAATCACACACTCAAGATGTTCAATATCGATTCCACGAGCGACCAAATCGGTAGCCAGCAATAGGGTTAGCTGATGGTCTTTGAAGCGCTCCAAAATGACTTTGCGGTATTTTACATTGACATCGCTTGCGAGCGATACGGCCTCAACACCACGGTATTGTAGTTTTTCTTCAGCACTACCCAGATCAGATAGGCTGTTGAAAAAAGCCAGACCACGAAAATCTTCGACGTAGGCGAGTTTGCGGAGTAATTCGACCTTGTCCCGCTTATCCACTTGCATATAAAAATGCTGGATATTGTCCAAAGAAACTCCATCAACCGAAATGCGAAGAGTATTTTCTTCTAGCTGGTCTGGATCGACCTTGGCTGTGGCGCTCATATAGATATATTGGTGGTTACGGGGAGCATAGTGGCTGATCTTGTCGACGAAGTGGTACTGAGAATCGCTCAGTAATTGGTCGAATTCATCTAAAATGATGGTTTCTACATTCATCATTTTGATCTTTTTCAGCTTGATCAGTTCAAATATCCGACCAGGCGTCCCAACCAGGATTTCGGGTCCTTTTTTGAGGCGTTCGATTTGCCGTTTTTGACTAGATCCTGAAAGGAAGAGTTGTGTCTGGAGACCGAGAGGCTCTGCCCATTGTTTGGTGACATCAAAAATTTGTCCTGCTAACTCTGTATTAGGAGCCAAAATCAAGAGTTGTTGGGCCTTCTTCGGTTTGAGTTTGAGCAAGCACGGAAAGAGGTAGGCGAGTGTCTTACCCGTTCCAGTAGGACTGATCCCGAGGACATTTTCTCCTTCATAGATAGGGGAGAAGATCTGTTCCTGAATTTCAGTGAATGCATCAAATCCGAGTGTTTCTAACTGGTCTTTCCAGCTTTGTGGAAATTTTTCTTTCATTCTTTTTCATCCTTAAATTGTATTCCAGCGCTTTGACGCATCTGGTAGAGGGTTTCATGGACCTGCTCAGCTGTTTGTAACCACTCAAGATAAGCAGACGGCTTTTGATGAGCGATGGCAAGGGCAAAGGCTTCCGCCTCTTCTTGCATTTGGTGTGGGCAGGGCTGGATCGGAAGGTCGATGACCTCACCAGAATGACTGACGAAGCGGGCCTGGTTGATGGCTGCTACAGCATTGAGAGTCAGCGTTCCATTCTTGGTGTAGATTTCAGCAGGTAGATGGCTGGTGATATTTTTCCCTGCCTGAATAGCAACCTGAAAATCTGGATAAATCAAGACACCTTGACCATAGAGATCAACCGAATTGGGTAATTGCTGAGCGGTATAGTTGCTGGAGATCGGTTTTCCAAAGAAGCCAATCGCCAAGTAGAGGCAGTAGACTCCCAGATCCATCAAAGCTCCACCTGCATAGACATCTGAGAAAATATTGGGCATCTCACCTGCAAGAAGGGCTGGCAATTTGGAAGAATATTTGGCAAAGGTGAAGTTGGCGCCCAGTATTTCCTGATTAGAGAGGAAGTCTTTAATTACTTGAAAGGCTGCTTCTTGGTAATTTCTGGCAGCTTCAAAGAGATAGACCTGGTGCTCCTTAGCGAGCTTGACCAGTTCCTTCCATTCAGAAGGCTTGGTCACAGCCGGTTTTTCAATGATGACATGCTTCTTGGCCAGAATAGCAAGCTTGGCCTGAGCGAAATGAAGAGAATTGGGGCTAGCAATGTAAATCACATCTAGCTCACTGTCTAAGAAGTCGATGAAATCCGTGTAGCAAGAGATCGCCCCATAAGGCTCACAAAACTCTTGAGCCGTCTTCATCTTTCTCGAATACACAGCCTGCAAGTGATAGTGGCCTGTCTGATGAGCAGCTGTAATAAATTCATGTGAAATCCAACTCGTACCAATAATTCCCAGCTTTAACATAAGGTGTCCTTCCGTCATCGATTCACTCTATTATACCATGAAAAGGGGGAGGGGTGAAAAATACTAGGGTTTATGAGAGTTTTTTGTTACAATAGAAGGTGAAGAAATCAAGGAGTAAGAGATGACCATATCAGTTGTAGTCCCATGTTTTAACGAAGAAGAATCGATTCCATTATTTTATAGAGAGATGGAACGAGTTAGGATGGAGATGGGAGAAAAGTTTGAATATATTTTTATAAATGATGGCTCCTCAGATGGTACGCTATCCGTTCTTCGAAAGCTACATGTTACGGATTCAAATGCGCATTACCTTTCTTTTTCTCGAAATTTCGGAAAAGAAGCAGCACTCTATGCTGGACTTGAGCGTGCTTCAGGAGATTATGTTACCGTTATGGATGTGGATCTGCAAGATCCTCCTGAACTATTAATCGAAATGAAGGAGAAGTTAGATCAGCAGCCAAATCTAGATTGTGTCGGAACCCGACGCGTAACTCGTGATGGGGAACCACTAATTCGTTCTTTCTTTGCACGAATGTTTTATAAATTGATTAATCATATCAGCCAAGTGGAAATGGTTGACGGTGCGCGTGATTTCCGTTTGATGTGCCGTCCCATGGTCGATGCGATTCTAGAGTTATCAGAATACAATCGCTTTTCAAAAGGAATTTTTGCCTGGGTAGGATTTGAAACAGAATACCTAGAATACAAAAATGTTGAGCGCGTGGCAGGAGAGACGTCTTGGAATTTTTGGTCCCTCTTCAAATACTCGATTGAAGGGATTGTTAACTTCTCAGACGCCCCACTAAACATTGCCTTTATTGGTGGACTGTTATCTTGGATTTTGGCCTTTATAATGGTGATTTTGATTGTGATCCGCACTTTAGTGTTTGGAGATCCAACTTCTGGGTGGCCATCCCTCATGACAGTGATTCTTTTCCTTGGAGGCTTCCAATTACTCACCATTGGAATTTTAGGGAAATATGTTGGTAAGATTTTCATGGAAACTAAGAAACGGCCAGTTTATGTTGTGAAAGAGAAAAGTGATGATTAGGATACTTAAAAAAACATTATCTAGTTTCAATGATAAAATTGACGTTTTTTTTGATAAGGTTGCTCATTTACAATTTGTAGAACGATTTCAAGAAAAATTTGAATCAATAAATAATTTCTGTAATTTGATTAGTGATAGAGTTTACTATCTATTTTTAATTACTTACTCAATAGTATTTACGTTTTTATCTTTAAACTTAATAAATTTTCAAAGTCGGACATATGATTATGTTTTTCATTTATCTAGGATTGTTGGACTTTCGGAGTCTATAAGACATCTGGATTTTCTTCCAAATCTGAATTATATATACGCCTATGGGACAGGCTATGCCTCACCTATGTTTTATGGAAATTGGCAATTTTATCCATCAGCATTAGTATATATGGTCACAAAAAATGGTAACGTATCTTATTCTATATTTGCCCATTTGATTATACTATCTACACTTATCACTGTTTATTTTGTGGTTGAAAAAATTTCTAAGAATAAAATGTTAGGAATTATAACTGCAATTACAGTACCGTGTTACTATACATTATTTGGGTATGGTATGACAATGGTAGTTCCGTTAGTTCCTCTACTTATTTATTCAATTTATAGAATACTTTTCTTAAACCGAAGAAATCCAATATATTTAGGCATTGTAGTAGCATTATTAATTCAAACTCATATACTTTCCACGATAATATTAGCCATTTTTTCTTTTATCTTTTTATTACTAAATTTCAATATGATAAGCGTGAAAAAGTTAGTTTCATTTATATTATCGGTTTTGATTGCCTTATTTCTATCTGCTGGATACATCTTGCAATACATAGAGCAAGTTTCTTCTCAACATTTTCTCTTTTCTTGGTTAGGAAGAAATTTTCCTGTTAATGTAAATGATACTTTCTCTGTACCTTATCCATTTCAAGGAGACAACTCAGGATTTTATAAGCCATTCACTCCACTAGAATGGCCAATCCATCATTTAATAAGTATAGGATTGCTCATTTCAAGTTTTATAGTCTTTTTACTATATCGACGTATGACTTCCCTTAGTAAGACACTTTTTCTTAGTTGTTGGATATTGTACTTCTCTGCTACTAGTGTTTTACCTTGGAATTCTATGCTGAAACAGACCTTCCTAGGAAGCATGCAATATTCTGGACGATTATTGTTTTTTATACCATTAATATTTATTTTATTTTTAGCTTTTGCAAATGTAAAAGGTTTTCTACCATTTCTTTTATGTATGGCTAGTTTAACTTTTTATTATTACCAAGTTTTACCACAGTACTTTAGTTCATCGAAGACCTATAGTCAAATGCAAAATGAAAATAAACTTAGTGAGGAATTGTTAAAAGCAGTATATATGGGAGACAAGACGAAATTTGTTGATACCAGTGGAGACGAGTATTATAATATAAATGTTGATAATGTGCATGTGCGTGATCCTCAATTTTCAGAATTCTCGGATGATGGAGAACTAACTATTTCTAATATTAAGAAAAGTTATAATCTTTTAGAATTTGATGTAGATTTTAAAAATAATATAAATAGGAGTAGTCTTGTTGTTCCTCTAATATGGTATAAAGGCTACCAAGTAGACTATTCGAGAGGTGCCTCTGGTTCTAAAGCAGTGATGAAAACTCGTCCATTCACCGCTCAAGAAAATCGAGAAAATCAAAAACTGAGGAAACCAAATGAAAATAAAAAAGTTTTAAATGATGGTAAGATTTACATAGAAATAAATAAACCAGGACATATCTCGATTTCTTACCATAAGACTTTCTTGCAATATTTAGGATATTGTATTGAAACATTTTCTTGGTTAATCGTATTCGGTGTCTTTTTAACACGATCTAATAGATGTAAAAAAGTGTTAGAAAATTGATAGTTTTTTTAAAGTTATAAAACAGGCTCTTAATTGAAAATCTAAACATAAGGAGAAAATTATGATTCTAGTAACAGGTGCAAATGGCCAACTCGGAACTGAACTTCGTCACCTTCTTGACGAACGCAACGAAGAGTATGTAGCAGTAGACGTAGTGGAAATGGACATCACAAATGCTGAGAAAGTAGACGAAGTGTTCGCAGAAGTGAAGCCAAGTTTGGTTTACCACTGTGCAGCTTACACTGCAGTGGATGCGGCAGAAGACGAAGGAAAAGAGTTGGACTACGCCATCAACGTGACTGGTACGGAAAATGTAGCAAAGGCATCTGAAAAACACGGTGCAACCTTGGTCTATATCTCAACCGACTACGTTTTTGATGGGAAAAAACCAGTGGGACAAGAATGGGAAGTAGACGATCAACCAGATCCTCAAACAGAGTACGGTCGTACCAAACGTATGGGGGAAGAATTGGTTGAGAAGCATGTGTCTAATTTCTATATCATCCGTACAGCTTGGGTTTTTGGAAACTACGGTAAGAACTTTGTTTTCACCATGCAAAACCTTGCGAAGACTCACAAAACACTTACAGTCGTTAATGACCAACACGGGCGTCCAACCTGGACCCGTACTCTCGCAGAGTTTATGACTTATTTGGCTGAAAACCGTAAAGAATATGGTTATTACCATCTATCAAATGATGCTGAAGAAGATACAACTTGGTATGACTTTGCAGTTGAAATCCTCAAAGATACTGATGTAGAAGTGAAGCCAGTGGATTCCAGCCAATTCCCAGCTAAAGCGAAACGTCCACTGAACTCAACGATGAGCTTGGCTAAGGCTAAGGCTACAGGATTCGTTATTCCAACTTGGCAAGATGCCTTGAAAGAGTTTTACAAACAAGAAGTGAAATAATTAAAATGGAAAGATGGTGCGAAACCATCTTTTCATTCGGTAATACAATAAGGAGATTTATGAAAGAGCGAAAACTAAATATAGATATACTAAAATGTATTGCAATAGTATTTGTAGTAGCTGTGCATTTTTTTCTTCATACCAATTATTATGGTCGTCCCTATACCTTTAAAAGTATATTTTTATCATCTTTTATTTGGATGATTTTTATGACCTGTGTTCCTATATTTATCATGACTACAGGTTATTTAATGAAAGATAAGACTTATAGTAAAACTTACTTTATCAAATTACTACCAGTAATTGGAATTTACTGTCTTGCCGCTTCTATCTATACTTTTTTCGACGTTAGAGTTTTTAATATAGATTATCTTGGTAAGTTATTAGTAAATATATTTTCCTTTAGCCACTATGCATGGTATGTAAATATGTATATTGGGTTATATATAATGATTCCATTTTTAAATGCAGGTTTCAAATCATTTAATAATCGTAGAAATCAAGCTATTGCATTAGGTGTTCTAGTATTATTAACTATTTTCCCAGCCACTCTTTCATTGTTTAATAACAATGAGCAAATTTTTATGATTGTATCGCACCTAATTCCTGATTATTGGAAGGGACTCTGGCCTATTACATATTATCTTGTTGGTGCTTTTATTGCTTCTTCTAAGAAGAGGTCAACTATTAAAGAACTTTTTTTAGTCATTTTAATTCTCGATGTATTAAGTGTTTTGGGATTATCAGTAATATCAGGATCTAGTTTTGGAATAGAATACGGTGTTCTTCCAGTATTTCTATTGTCTTCATTAATTTTTTATTCTGTTATTCAACTACGAGTCGATATTAAAAATGATTGGCTACAAAAAGTCGTCCTATTTATCTCTAAGAACACTCTTCCTATTTATTTACTATCTGTGATTGGAGATTTATATTGGTATCCTAAAATAGTTGAGAAATGGGGAGATTTTGCAAACATCTTACCAAAATTTCCTTTTATAGTCATTTTTTTGTTTTTACAATCTCTTTTTATCACCTACGTCATTACTCGAGTTCTAAAATTTGTTCAAAGTATGATTGTTAAATATAACAAGTAATAGACTAATGAATCTGAAAATTAATGGGATTTTGTAATATTTGCAATTTGTGTCTATGTCCATTTCATTATAATTTGTAAAGTGGAAAATAAAGTAAATTAAGGGGGACTGTTTCTCGATTAGAAGAAACATTTCCCTTTGTTTTTTTGGAAATTTTAAATAATGTAGTAATAATTTTAACTATTGAAATATCAAACATATTTTTTTCGGCCGCAGCAAACCAGTATTTTTACTAATCATAATATTGGGAATATATCATAAGCTACTCTCTTTTTAATTGTCTTTATGGTATAATTAATGGAATGTGCTTATAGAAAGTGAGTAGAAAAACTTGAGAAAAGTAACTGCCCAAAAGGTTTTTTTCTGGAATATTTTAGGAAGTTTGTCTTCAGCTGCTGTTTCAGTTATACTTCTTTTTATTGTTACACGTGCTTTAAATAGTGCTTCAGCGGATACCTATAGTTTTGCCTATGCAATTGCGAACCTCTTTGTTATTGTAGCAAGTTTTCAAGTTAGAGATTTCCAAGCGACAGATATAAGAGAAAAGTATTCTTTTGATACTTATTTCATTACAAGGCTTATTTCAAACGTCGCAATGGTTCTTCTTTTAGTGACGTATTTAATTTTTAATACTAATACTCACTCAAATCTAGGGATAATTTTTTGGGTATCTTTTTTCCGAGTTAGTGAAGCCTTATCAGATGTTTTTCAAGGATTGTTTCAGCAGAAAGAACGTCTGGATATTGCAGGGAAGTCCCTTTTCCTGAGAAATACCATTTCAACAATCGTATTTGCTTTAACTTTAGTCACCTCTAAAAATCTATTGTGGTCTGTTATCGCACAAACCATGAGTTCATTTGTTTTTATTGCTCTATTTGATTATCCTAATTCAAAAGTCTTCCATCGCTTAAATCTTAAGAGTGTTAGGTTGAGTAATATTATCAATGTATTGAAAGATTGTTTACCTTTATTTATTAATGCTTTTTTGTTGGTCTCAATTTATAATCAGCCCAAATATGCATTGAATGATATTTTTAATCAAGGTTTGATTGGAAATGGTGTTCAGCGAGATTTTAGTATTTTATTTACACCAATTTTTGCCATGAATCTTATGATTGTGTTTCTAAGGCCAATGATTACGCAACTTGCAGTCTTTTTAGAAGAAAAGAAGATTTCTCATTTTGTCACTTACAAGAATAATCTCTTCAAGATTTTATTTGGAACTTGTACATTAATATTTTTAATTGGTGCTTTTATAGCCATCCCAGCTTTGGATATTGTATATGGGACTAACCTTAAACAGTATCAGACGAGTTTTATCGTCTTGTTGCTTGGAGGAATTGCAAGTACTTTTTCAACTGTATGTGATAATATTTTGACAATATTTAGGAAGCAACATTTTTTGGTTATTTCCTTTATTGTGGGTTATATTGTGTCAATCTTAACTGCCAAGCCTCTAGTGTCAAAATTTGAAATTTTTGGAGCCTCACTTTCATTTCTTTGTGCAATGATAGCTTGGTTAATTGCGTCTTTAGTAATTTATTTTGCAACAAATCCATATACAATCTTTAGAAGGAAAAAATAAAATGAAATTTTCAATTATAGTTGCTGCATATAATGTGGCAGAGTATTTAGAAGAATGTGTAGAAAGTCTTGTAAGTCAAAACTTCCCTGATTCTGAATATGAAGTTCTTATAGTTGATGATGGTTCTACAGATGGCCGAACAGGAATGATTTGTGATCAATTAACATCTGAATTTGAGGTAGTTAGAACCATTCATCAAGAAAATGGCGGATTATCTTCAGCGAGAAATACTGGAATTAAATATTCTAAGGGAGATTATTTACTATTTGTTGATGGTGATGACTTTTGGAGTAATCCAGACTTCCTTGATAAATTATCGAATAACATTGATAAATTTCGAAGTGATGTAATTATATTTTCTTATAATAAATACTATGGATTAGATGATAGCGTCAGGGTTGGTTTTGATTTTGTTCCCGATTATGGAGGTACCAAAGAGAATATTAAAGGATTAGTCAAAAACGAGATTTTAACCGCTCCAGCTTGGAATAAATGTGTGAAAAAGAACCTGTTTGAACAAGGACTAGACTTCCCTATTGGTTTTTTATCTGAGGATTGTTTATATTGTGCGAAGCTATTAAAAATGATTTCTACTTATTCGATTTTAAATATAGATTGTTATCAATACAGACAGAATCGATTGGGAAGTATTACAAATATTGTAAAAGAAAAAAATGTAATTGATATTTTAAAGAGTATCGAAATTGGGTTAACTGATGTTAATAGTCTTGACCCTGATGTTAAACATGCATTGAGTATTTACTTTGCGATCTCATATATCTCAATCCTTCCTTACGTTAATCAATATTCATCTCATCCTGAAATCCAACGTTTACTTAGAGAGTACAAATTCCTTCTTAAGTTTTCAGATGAGATAGAGAATAGACCATTCAGATACACTGGAATGATAACAAGATTATTTGGACTGAGATTATCAATTAAGATATTCCCATATTTGATGAAATTTTATAAAAAATAATAGATAGAAAGTATAATATGTCTAATCCAACCGTTTCAGTCATAATTCCTGTGTATAATGCACAAGAGGGAATTAAACAATGTATAGATTCTCTTCTGAATCAGTCATTTACAGATTTTGAAATTATTCTTATAAATGATGGCTCTACTGATAATAGTTTAGAAGTTATTAAAAAGTATGCAGCTGATAATGATTTTATCCGTGTAATTGATAAAGAAAACGAGGGAGTTGCTAAAACCAGAAATAAGGGTATACAACTTGCTAATGGAAAGTACATTGTATTTATCGATAATGACGATTTTGTTGATTCAGATTATTTAGAGCGTTTTTATAGTGAAATAGATCAAGAACAACTTGATATTGTTCTTGGTGGTTATAAGCGTGTTAATCAGGAAATGAAGACACTTTTTAAGCAAGAATTAACACAATCTGAATGGTCTAAGTATATAGTCGTTGCACCTTGGGCACGTATTTATCGAACTTCGTTTTTAACAGATAATAATATCCAGTTCTTTGATTATCCAATAGGTGAAGATGTTATCTTTACTTTGACTGCTTACAATCTAACAGAAAAAATTAAAATAATTGATTATAATGGCTATAATTGGTTTTTTAACGAGAAGAGTATCTCAAACACATCTCAAAGAGGCTTTAATCCGAATATAGATATTGTGTATTTCCTGAGTCACTTGCTTCAAGTTGCTGGAGATTCAAAATATATTCGCTATTTTATTAAACGATATTACATTTGGTACTTACTCTTTTCTGGAAGAGCCGCTTCAAGCTCGTCATTTATGGATCAATATAGAAAAATTAAACAATGGGTTTCTAAAGAAAATATTGATTCAAATTTAACACCATTATCATCCGAGATAAATGGAGAAAGAATTCAAACTATTATTTCTGTAATGGCTTTTAGAACTTTAGAACGTTTAAGATTAGTTTCACTGTTTTCGAGATTTTACTGTAAAGGAAAGGAGAAGTAGTTGAGAGTATTAATGATAATTCCTGCCTACAATGAGGAGGAAAGTATTTTCGATACGGTAACGAGTATCTTGAATTACCGCAAGAAGGTTGATTTTGATTTGGACTATGTGGTTATCAATGATGGATCAACAGATATGACAAAACAAATTCTTGACGAGAACCATTTTAATGCTGTTCATCTCGTGATGAATCTTGGAATTGGTGGTGCGGTTCAAACAGGATACAAATATGCACTAGCGCATGATTATGATGTAGCAGTTCAATTTGACGGTGATGGCCAGCATGATATCGAATCCTTGTCAGATTTGCTAGAACCAATTAGAAAAAACGAAGCAGACTTAGTTATTGGATCTCGTTTTGTTGGTGATGTTAAGTCGGAATTTCAGACAACTTTTATGAGACGCTTTGGTATAGGAGTTATTTCTAACTTGATTAAGTGGACAACAGGTCAAAGGGTCTTAGATACAACTTCGGGATATCGATTAGCTGACAAAGTTGTGATCAAACAATTTGCTAGACGTTACCCAATCAAGTATCCAGAGCCTGAAACAATTGTTCACATTTTGAAACGTAAATATAAGGTTGTGGAAAAACCTGCTAATATGTTTGAACGTACTGGCGGAGTGTCCTCCATCACTCCTATCAAGTCTATTCGTTATATGATTGAAGTATGTTCATCCATTTTAATCGCAGCCTTTATGAGGGAGAGTGAATAATGTCAGTATTATCTATAGTTATGTTGGTAGCTTCAATCTTTTTCCTTTATTTAGTCATTAGAAATATCAACAAAAATAATATCTTATTTGAACAGGCATTCATGTGGATTGTTATTAGTCTTGTCATGATTGTAATTTCAGTGTTTGATTCTATTCCTGGATACTTTGCTAAATTACTTGGATTTGAATTGACCTCCAATTTTCTATTGTCTCTTACTATTTTTTTCCTGTTGGTCATTGGATTTTTGCAAACCATGACTTTGTCAAAACAAAAAGAACAGATAAAGCATTTAGTTCAAGAATTATCTATTTTAAAAAGTCAAGTAGAAACGAAAGAGGAGAATGATGAACAGTAATCATACTTGGGTGATCTGTGCTTATGGTGAGAGCGAATACTTGGAAGCTAGTATTCAATCCTTGAAGAAACAAACTCTCCAATCACAGATTATCTGTTATAGTTCAACACCGATGGATTCGATCAAGGAACTTTGTCAGCGTTATGCTATTCCATTTTATACCAAGCAAGGTGGAGGAATTGGGAAAGATTGGAACAATGCCATGTCTTTCGTAGAGACGAAATATGCTACCATCGCTCATCAGGATGATTATTATGAGCCGGAATATGCTGAGAAAGTTTTGGCTAAGATGGAAAAGCATTCGGATGTGTTAATTGGCTATTCTGATTATTTTGAAGAAAAAGACGGTAATAAAATTCCTGCGAATACAAATCTGAAGATCAAAACCTTGATGTTAAAAATTATGAATCTTTTTCCTGCTAGTCACTTTTGGCGAAACCGTGTGATGGCTTTTGGAAATCCTATTTGTTGTCCAGCTGTTACCTATAATCGTGAAAATTTGAAGAATTTCTATTTTGATGAAGGGATGAGAGTGAGTTTGGATTGGTACGCATGGTATAAGATCAGCGAGTATAAAGGTCGTTTCGCTTATGTATCTGACAAGCTCATGTGCCACCGTATCCATGAAGAGTCTGAAACATCAAAAACCATTGCAGATAATACGCGTAGTAAAGAAGATCTATACATGTATGAACTCTTCTGGCCTAAATGGATGGCCAAGTTGTTGATGAGACAATATGTGAAGAGTCAGAAGACGAATAATTAGAATGGGAATATTGGTAAACGTTAGAAAAATGAAAAGTAACAGAAAATATTATATTTATATTTTAGTCATGGCTGTTTTATATGGATTACAGTATTACATTAATAATAAAATTACTCCAGTAGGAGATCAAACTGCCTTTTTAAAATATGCAAAGGAATTTCATCACCAATATTTTACATTTGGTCTTCATCGTTATTTTACATGGAGCAGTAGGTTATTAATTGAATCTGCAACATTATTATTTTCAGTTCATGAAAAGATTTTTTTAGTAGTGACGGTGATTGCTAGTTATTTTCTACTTATACCTAGTAAAAAACTGATTCCTAGCTTACCATTGTTACCTGCGTTAATAATCTTTTTTAGTCTGCCAGCAAGCGAATTTTTAAGTGCAGGTTCAATACCAACATATACTAATTATATTTTTCCAGCGTCTTTTCTTTTCTTTTCTTTATATTACCGTTATTCAGATAATTTAGCTGTTCGATTTATTTCATTTTTTAGCTTCATATTTTCAATTATGAATGAACAGTTAGCAGCATATGCTTTTTTGTGGATTATTTTCGAATTGTTTCATGATTGGAAAAATAAAGTTTTTAGGTATAGAAATTTCTTATATTTATTTCTTTCATTTATGGGTATCCTTTCAGCTAAAATTTCACCGGGTAATGCTGTTCGATTTACAAAGGAAGTTGCAACTTGGTTTCCAAATTATACGCGTTTAAATATTTTCCAAAAATTATCTTTAGGTATACTTGAGACAGCAGATGGTTTATTGTCTGTATCCTTCTCATTTGTATTTTTGCTTCTAATAATTTTAATTGTATTATCTGTTTATAAAAAAAATTTTTTATCCCTTTCTTTTTCGGTATTTATATTTTTATCTATACTAAGCCAGAAGTTAGAATGGAGAAATCCTTTATTTACCTTATCAGGACTAAGTAAGATTGTTCGAGAAAGTGGAACTTTTAAAGTAAACATTGCCAATTTTGGAGTACTCATCTATAATATTTTATTATTTTTTATGCTGACATATATCATTTGGAGTGTTACAAACTCTACAAATAAATTATGGTTAAGTTATCTTTTTGTTATTGGAATTTTGGCGCGTTTAATTATATCTTTCTCTCCTACCCTCTATGCCTCTGGGACAAGAACGTACCTTCCAGTAATGATTAGTATATTTGTGATTACTTGTGAGCTCTTAAATGAAGTTTATTCTTATTTTAAACAGACTAGTATTGGTGTTTGAAAAGCAGAATCGATCTGCTTTTTTTGTTAGTAGTCAGATGACTTTTTCTTTTTGCTTTAAAATATAGTATAATTAACTTGAATACACTTTCGAAGATTGTGTAGAAAGTAATCTTTGAAACATGGGAATGTTAGTAGATATTGTATACTAATTGATGTTTTGTTGAACAAAATGGATGGAAACAATGAAAAATTTAATATCGGTGGTTGTGACCTCTTATAATCATGAAAAGTATATTGAGCAGTGCTTGCGAAGTATTTTTAATCAGACTTATCGAAATATCGAATTAATCATTTTGGATGATGGATCTACAGATGGTTCTAATCAGATTATTCAAAACGTTTTAAATGATTCGCCTTTTGAAACAAGCTTTGAATCTCATGAAAATCTAGGTGTTGTAAAGAATCGGAATATGGGGCTTGGTCTAACCAAAGGAGACTATTTGCTGTTTGTAGATAGCGATAACTACCTGGATATGGATTATATTGAGCAGTTGTATAGCAAATTGATTGAAACAAATGCTGATATTGCATATTGTGATCTTTTTAATCCTGAAAAAGAGGAGTTCTATCTTAAAAGTCGTAAATTTGACTTAACTGCCTTTCTAAATGCTAGTTTCATTGATAACTGTTCTTTGATTCGTAGAAGTATTATTGGGAATGCTCGTTATGATGAGAAGTTGAATCGTAAAAAGCTTGAAGATTATGACTTTTTATTAAATCTCATTCTTAATAATGGAGCTAAAGCAGTATATCAAACAAATACTAAACTTAACTATCGTGTTTTTGAAACAGGATCTATTTCTTTACGTAATTCAGTCAAATATCATTATGAAATATATCTTGAGATCCTTGAGAAGTATTTGGATAAACTTCCTCATGAGGTTTATAAAGCAGTTTGTGATAATCTCATGACTTTAGAAGATCGTTTAGAAAGTTTAATAAGTCACCATAATGATGTTTCTGAATATGTAAAAGAATTACAAAGAAAGCAGAAACAACTTCATCGTAAGAGTCAAACGCAAGTAGTAGAATTGAAAGAGGCTCGTAAAGAGATACAACTGATTCGAAGTTCTCTTTCGTATCGTATAGGGAATTCTCTGATTAAACCTATTAAAATCACGAAGGTTTTATTAAAAAATCCACGAAAAATTAAGTCTTATTTAAATGCTACAAAGGATAAAATTGTTAGATTACGTCGTCATGTGACCCCACTTAAGGTTCGTCGGTTACGTCGTCTTAGAAATAGTCAACGGTCTGCTCTGTCATTTACTGGTAAAAGAGCACTAGTCTATGTCATTTTCGAATCTGAAAATCGGTTGCAAGAATACAAATTACGATTTTTACAGGCCTTATCTCCGTTAATGGATGATGTCATTGTTATTGTAAACGGTCAGCTTCATGTTGAGGATGTCAATAAACTTGAACCTTATGGACAAGTTTTGACCCGTAACAATAAGGGATATGATACAGCAGCCTTTAGAGAAGGAATCTTTGCCTTTGGTAAAGATAAGCTTAAAGATTATGACCAGCTCTTCTTGGTGAATGATACTAATATTGGTCCGATGAGAGATTTGTCTCAAGTATTCCATGAAATGGCTGATAAGCAACTAGATTTCTGGGGAATTTCCTTTGGAGAAGAGCAAGAGGATGTTACTAAAGAGAATCCTTATGGCTACATTCCTAAGCATCTTCAGTCGTATTTTCTAGTTATTGAAAAGCTCATGTTAAATGATGATGCTTTTTATGAATATTGGACACATTTGACAGACACAGATTCTCGCGAAAAGGCTATTGGTCGACATGAGACACGTTTTACCAAGTATTTTTCTGATTTAGGTTATCGTTTCGATGCTGTGGTGCAAGAATACGAAGATTCTGCAATGTATATTCACCCGTTGAGGATGCTTAAAGCAGGTAGCCCTTTGGTCAAATACACAGCTTTGAAAAATTATGATGAGGATCAATTCTTGTGGCAAGGTCTTGAGCGTGAGTCAGAAGTTCCGGATTTGCTAGAGTATGTTGCTGAGAAGACAGATTACCCAGTGTCAATCTTGGAAGATATTATCAATAAATTCAAGGCTGTTCCTCGAGAACAATATATTTTATTGATTGATGGAGTTGAAAATATCATTCCTCAGTGTACTCGTTACCGTGTCTTGAATAAGGCAGAGCAATTACGTAAGCATGGCTTTGAAGTTATGGTTACTAACTTATCAGATTTTCAATTGTCAATGGCCCAAAATGCTAGTCATATTATTATCTATCGTTCTCCAATCTCGCCTGAACTACTGCGCTTATGTCATATGGCTCAAGATTATGGTAAACCGATTTTTTATGATATTGATGATTTAGTCTTTGATACGGTTTATACAGATCAATTGAGTTATACGCAAGGGTTGAATTCGGTTGAAAAAGGAAACTATGATGCAGGTGTTCGAAATTATGGCTATATGCTAGAAAACTGTGATGGTGCCATTACTTCGACTAACCAATTGCAGGAGGAGTTGTATAAGTACCAAAGTAAGGTTTTACTTAATCGCAACTTGGCTTCTGATGACTTAATCGCTATTAGTAGTCAATATATCAAAGATTACTCTCAAACATCTGATATTGTTAAGATTGGTTATTTCTCTGGTTCAATTAGTCATAATGAGAATTTTGAATTGATTAAACCAGCTATTAAGCAACTGCTTACAAAATATAGCAATGTCCAATTACATATTGTCGGGATTCTCGATATCCCTCAGGATATGAAGCCCTTTGAAAATCAAATTGTAACTCACGATTATGTGGACTGGGATAAATTGCCTGCCTTGATTAGTGAGGTTGATATTAACCTAGCACCGCTTGTGGATTCTATCTTTAATCGTGCCAAATCTGAGATTAAGTGGATTGAAGCTGCTTTAGTGAAAGTACCAACAGTAGCAAGCAAGATAGGAGCTTTCTCGGATATGGTTATTGATGGTGAAACAGGTCTGTTAGCTACTGATGATCAGTGGTTTGACAAGCTAGAAGCTTTAGTTTTATCTCCAGAATTAAGACAAAACATAGCAGAATCAGCTTACCGAGCAGTCCTTGAAAATTGTACCTTAAGCAAGAAAGATGAAATGGTGACTTATTTTGAACAAAATTAAACAAATAAAAGTTGAAAATTTATTTTTCATCTTAGCAACGATTTTTATTTTTTCATTTATGTTAGTATTTCCAATTAATCGTGTGCCAGACGAAACAAACCACGCGCGTATGACTTGGGAAACTGTCCACAAACCAACTCTACAGTCCTTTAAATGGATGAACGAGATTTCGAGTGATGCTCATGTAAACCCTACTGACTATGAAAAGGTTCTTAATAAAAAACTTGATATGGAAAAAGAACCGTATCAAGTCACTCTAAACCTTAAATCTCTTTCCTTTCTTCCTCAGTTGGTTGGTATGACATTGGGAAGTTTGATAAAGCCAACAGTAGGCATGATAATCTATATGGGCAGAATTTTTAATGCCTTAGCTTATATTATAGGTGTCTTTTGTTTAATTAAATATTTTAAATATGGTAAACTAGCTCTATTCTTTATTTCGTTACAACCAATAATGGTTCAACAAGCATCTTCTTTATCTTATGATGTAATGAATTATTTAGAAATCATGCTAGCAATTGGTTTTATAACGAATTTAGCATACAAAAAGACTTTTTCAAATAAAGATGGATTTTTATTAGTACCTATATCGTTATTGCTTTTAGCTACTAAACCAAATAACTTTTTATTACTATGTCTTATTCCGTTTATACCATTAAATTTTGAAGGTGTCTTTAGTTTTTTAAATACGCCCTTAAGAGTAATTAAACAGACTATTTCAAAATTTAAGTATATGTTTTATTTAGTTTTATTACTTGCAATCTTCGCTGTTCTATATTATTTAATGAGAGATAACGGTGGAGTAATCCACTACATTCGGGTGTTGTCGAATACATTATTAAAACAACATATGAACGGTGACCTAAATACTATTTTGACAATAGGTATGTTTGGTTATTTTGGGAATTTCACTATTCAGCTTCCATTATGGCTTATTTTTGTAAATATTTGCATATTATTTCTTGTGTTTTTATCAAGCGAAGAATATTTCTTCACTAAAGATTTTGCAACTGTCTCTTCATTATTGTTTCCAATACAAGTGCTTGCAACTGTAACGGTCATGTATCTACAATGGACACCTATAGTGTTAGGAAATGGGGCGAATATTTCTGTTGGAAGCCAGGGGAGATATTTCACTCCATTTCTCATCTTATTTTTGCCCATAATTGCAAATTTAGGTAACCTTAAAATTAAACAGCATAAGTTGCTAACTATTACTGTAGTTACCTTATTATTCAATTATCTGATTTCTCTTTACTTATTAATTCCATTTTATTGGGTATTTTAGGAGTTGCGATGACTAAAACAATTTTATTTATTTCACCTACTGGAACAATGGATAATGGCGCCGAAATTTCAATTTTTAATTTAATGAAATTTTTAGTTAGTAAAGGCTTTCGAGTCTTAAACGTTTTCCCTGATTATCGTGTACCAGTTCAAAAAAATTATTTGGAGCAGATGAAGAAAGCTGGAATTCAAGCTATTGGTATTCCAGCAGTTAAGTGGTGGTGGGAAGAAGCTCCAGGTGGATTACCTGGGACACATTATCAGCGAGTAAAAAGTTACGAGGATAATATTAAAAGAATTCGAGATATTTTGAATCAGAATAAAGTTGATTTAGTTATTAGTAACACAGCTAATGTCTTCCAAGGAGCTTTGGCTGCAGCTGAAGAAAATATTCGTCATTTTTGGCTAATTCATGAATTCCCTGAGGGAGAATTTGGTTATTATAAAGAAAAACTTGGATTTATTGAATATTATTCTGATCAAATTTTTGCTGTGTCTGGTTCTTTGCAAAAGGAATTATCACAATTATTAACTGATAAGAATATTTTAAGTTTTATACCATACTCTGAAATAAGTGGTACAAATTTAAAAACCTCTAATTCTCATAGGATTATTCAGATTGGAAGAATAACTGAAAATAAAAATCAGTTGGAATTAATCAAAGCTTTTCACAATTTAAATATTTCAAATATTCCATTGATATTTATTGGTGCAGAAGATGAAGAATATGCAAAAAGATGTAAAGATTATGTAAAAAATAATAGCATTCAAAATGTTCATTTCATAGGTTTTCTTGAAAAACCTTGGGAATTTTTAACCGATAAAGATATATGTGTATTTACGTCAAAAATAGAAACGTTTGGAATGGTATATATTGAAGCACTAATAAATAGCATTCCAACAATTGTATCGAATAACAAGGGATATAGATCTGTTAAAGACCTCTTTATACAAGGAGAAATGTACTGCTTGGGCGATATACCTGATTTATCAAGACATATCTTAAATTTATTGACAAATTTTTCTATGAAGAAAAATGAAATGGTACAAAATAAAGAAAAAATAACAGCAATATACAATTTAGAAAATGCTTATAAGTGTATATTGAAACATGTAAATGAGGATGTAGAGATTAATGTAAAAGAAAAAGATAAATTTTTAAATATTAAGGGTGTAAAATCATCTAAAATTGATGTATTTAAAAATTTTATTAAAAAATTATTTGTATTAAAAAAGTTATAGAATGATTGCAGACAAATACCGTCACTACAAAATGGTTATACAAGCTTTCTTTAAAATGGTATAATTGAATAGACTGTGAATGATCTGAAAGGGAACTCTATGCAACACGTTTTTATTATCGGAAGTCGTGGACTTCCGGCTCAATATGGTGGTTTTGAGACTTTTGTGGACCAATTGGTCTCGCATCAAGTATCTCCAGATATCCAGTACCATGTTGCTTGCCTTTCTAATGATCAAGCCTATCATCATTTTGACTACAAGGGTGTCGATTGTTTTACGATTAAAGCTCCGAAGCTTGGGCCTGCGCGTGTCATTGCCTATGATATGATGGCCATCAACTACGCCTTGAAGCTTATTAAGAAACAAGGAATTAAACAGCCGATTTTTTATGTCTTGGGCAATACAATCGGAGCCTTTGTGGCACCTTTTGCGCGCAAGATACATAAAATGGGTGGTCAATTCTATATCAATCCAGATGGACTGGAGTGGAAGCGGGCCAAGTGGACCAAACCGATCCAAGCTTATCTCAAGTATTCTGAAAAAATCATGACACGCCATGCGGATTTGGTGATTTCTGACAACCCAGGAATCGAGTCTTATATCAAAGAAGCCTATCCTTGGTCCAAGACGACCTATATTGCCTATGGGACGGACTTGTCTCTGACCAGCCTGACCAGTCAGGATAGGAAGGTCAGAGAACTCTATCAGAAGTGGCAGACACAAGAGAAAAACTATTACTTGATTTTGGGTCGCTTTGTCCCAGAAAATAATTATGAGACTGCTATTCGTGAATTCATGGCCTCTTCTACCAAGCGGGATTTGGTCATCATTTGTAACCACGAAGGCAATCCCTATTTTGAAGAGCTTCGAGCTCGAACGGGCTTTGATCAGGATCCTCGTGTTAAGTTTGTAGGAACGGTCTACGATCAAGACCTGTTGAAGTATATTCGTAAAGAAGCCTTTGCCTATATTCATGGCCATGAAGTGGGAGGAACCAATCCGGGCCTCCTAGAGGCTCTTGCTCAGACGGATCTCAATTTGGTTCTAGGTGTTTCCTTTAACCAAACAGTCGCAAAGGACACAGCCCAATATTGGACCAAAGAAACTGGGAATTTGGCGCATTTGATTGACCAGGTTGATCCTTTAGAAGATGTATCTGAATGGGGTCAATTAGCTAAAACCAATATGAAACAAAACTTTACCTGGGAAAAAATTGTAGGTGAGTACGAGGAATTATTCTTATCATGAAAGTAAATATCTTGTTGTCCACCTATAATGGTGAGCAGTATCTAAAAGAGCAGGTCAAAAGTATCCAAGACCAGACTTATCAAGACTGGCAACTCTTGATCCGGGATGATGGGTCAAGAGATGGTACGGTGGAGATCATTCAAGAGCTGGTAGCTCAGGATGAGCGCATTCGCTTTATCAATCAAGGAGCCATCGAAAATCTGGGTGTCATCAATAGTTTTCACACACTGTTAAAATATGAAAAGGCTGATCTTTATTGCTTTAGTGACCAAGATGATGTCTGGCTTCCTGAAAAGATTGCCCTACAAGTGGAAGAAGCAGAGAAACATCCTCAAGAGGAGCCTTTGCTGGTCTACACAGATTTAAAAGTGGTTGATGAAAACTTGAATGTGCAGCACGAAAGTATGATTCGCACCCAGTCTGATCATGCCAATACGGAACTGATTCAAGAATTGACGGAAAATACGGTAACTGGTGGAGTAGCCATGATTAACCATGCCCTGGCGGACTTATGGACAGGTCAGGAACAACATGCGCTTCTCATGCATGATTGGTACCTAGCATTGTTGGCAGCTGCCTTTGGGAAGCTCATCTATATCGATCAACCGACAGAGTTGTACCGTCAGCACAGTAGCAACGTTCTTGGAGCTCGAACCCTAAGAAAACGGGTTAAAAACTGGGTTCGCCCTCATATTCTTTTTTCTAAATATTGGAATCTCATCGAGTCCAGTCAAGAACAAGCAAAAAATTTATTGGATCTGCCAGTCAGTCCTAAAAATAAAGAAATTATTGAAAACTTTGTGACCATCATGGACGTTCCACTAAGAGAACGTTTGAGACGGATTCGTCAGTATGGTTACCGTAAGAATCGAGCCTTTCACACCGTTGTGTTTACCAGCTTAATTCTGACAAAGTTTGCATATCGAGGTAAAAAATAATGTTTGACGTTTTTAGTCAGAAAAATCGAATTTTATTACGAGAGTTAATTAAAACAGACTTTAAATTACGCTACCAAGGATCAGCGATCGGTTATCTTTGGTCGATTTTAAAGCCCTTGATGATGTTTAGTATCATGTATGTGGTATTTGTTCGTTTTTTGAGGTTTGATGATGGAACTCCACATTATGCAGTTGGACTTCTCTTGTCCATGATTTTTTGGACATTTTTTACAGAGGCAACGAATATGGGTATGTTATCAATTGTTTCAAGAGGAGATTTGCTACGCAAATTAAATTTCCCTAAGCAAACAATTGTTGTTTCCTCAGTTTTGGGAGCCGCAATAAATTTTTCTATTAATCTTTTAGTAGTATTTGTGTTTGCTCTTATAAATAATGTTTCATTTGGTATTCATTCTCTAATAATTATTCCTTTATTTATTGAGATGTTAATCTTAGCTATGGGGTGTGCCTTTATTCTATCGGCCTTATTTGTTAAATATCGTGATATCGGGCCGGTTTGGGAAGTTGTTCTTCAAGCAGGTATGTACGCCAGTCCTATTATTTATTCGATTACCTATTTATTGCAACGAAATCATTTAGCAGTTGCTAAAATGTTGATGATGAATCCAATAGCTCAAATATTACAAGATATGCGTCATTTTATTATTGATCCTGTCAATCCACGTGGTTGGGATATCTTTGAGAATAAAATGATAGCTTGTATTCCATATTGTATTCCTGTATTTATTTTTGTGATTGGTTTAATTGTATTCAATAAAAATTCGAAACGATTTGCGGAGATTTTATAATGTCAAGTAATGTAGCAGTTAAGGTAGACCATGTAAGTAAATTTTTTAAGTTACCAACAGAGTCAACTCAAAGTTTACGCACAACACTAGTGAACCGTTTTAAAGGAATTAAAGGTTATAAAAAGCAAGAAGTTCTACGTGATATTTCCTTTGAAGTCCAAAAAGGAGATTTTTATGGTATTGTCGGTCGAAATGGTTCTGGGAAATCGACTCTTTTAAAAATTATTTCAGAAATTTATGTACCGGAAAAAGGTACCGTCACCATCGATGGAAAACTGGTGTCTTTTATTGAGCTTGGAGTGGGCTTTAATCCAGAACTGACAGGCCGTGAAAATGTCTATATGAATGGAGCTATGCTGGGCTTCTCGACAGCTGAAATTGATGCCATGTACGATGATATCGTAGACTTTGCTGAGTTGCATGAATTCATGAACCAAAAGCTTAAGAACTACTCATCAGGGATGCAGGTTCGCTTAGCCTTTTCAGTTGCCATTAAGGCTCAAGGGGATATCTTGATTTTGGATGAGGTCCTTGCAGTAGGAGACGAGGCCTTCCAGCGTAAATGTAATGATTACTTTATGGAGCGTAAAAAGTCAGGAAAAACTACTATTCTTGTCACTCATGATATGAATGCGGTTAAGAAATATTGTAATAAGGCAGTACTAATTGAAAATGGTCTTGTCAAAGTAGTTGGTGATCCTGATGAAGTCGCGAACCAATATAGTTATGATAATGCAGCCAGCCAAACAGTTTCTAATGATGATGTAACAATAGAGCATGAAGCAGTCACCAATTTAAGTGTAAAACTGCTTTCAGATAAGATGACTCAACCTGAGGCTCCAATAGAGTTTGAGATTTCTTATGATGTCAATCAAGACATACAAACCTATATTGCATTTTCACTGACGGAGATTGATCGAGGTCTTTGGATCTATAATGATAATTCCTTGGATGTTATGACTAAGGGATGTGGTAACAAAAGATTTCGTTACTCATGTAGTTTGTCTTGCCTAAATGATATAAAAGTGAAATTACAGGTTTCTGTAAGAGATAATACTAATACAATGCTGGCATTTGCTAAAGGTGACAATGCCCCCGTGATTTTAATCAATCGGACTGATATTTCAGATAATGATATATCGGCTAAAGACTCTGCTACAGGTTTAGTACAGAGAAACGGTAATTGGGAGACTATTGTCAATGAATAGAATTCTTTTTTATATTCACTACAATAAATCAGACGAACTAAGTGGCCATGTTCTTTACCAATTGGAACAAATAAGACCACTTTTTTCTCGAGTAATTTTCATATCCAACAGTCATTTAGATCAGAATCACATAGAAAAATTGAAAATGATTGGAATATTTGAAATTATTCAAAGAGAAAATATCGGATTTGATTTTGCAGCTTGGCGAGATGGAATGAAATACGTTGGTTTTGATCATTTGGAAAAGTATGATTCTGTGACATTGATGAATGATACATGTATAGGTCCTCTTTGGTCATTGAAACCTTATTTTAGTTCATTTGAATCAGCTATCGATTGTGATTTTTGGGGAATGACAAACTTTAAAAGAACGAAGTATTTTCGAGAACATGTGCAAAGTTACTTTGTGTCTTATTCTCAAGCGGTAGTATCATCTAAAGTTTTTCAAAAATTTTGGACGAGTATAAAAAATTTTGAAAATGTTAGACAAGTAATTGATAACTATGAAACCAAATTGACATCTAAACTAAAAAAATCAGGCTTCAATTATAAAGTTGTTTTTAATACTTTGAACGAACAGTCTGAAGGAATGGTTCATCCTGATTTTTCTTACTATAAACCTTTTAAAATATTAGAACATCGCGTTCCAGTTTTAAAAGTTAAAGCAATTCAGGCGCATCCTCTTCAAGCTGATCAGTTAAAAAATAAAATAAGAGAAGTTACAGAATTTCCAATTGAAATTTTAAATAGTGT
>NZ_JVEE01000012.1 GCF_001073155.1 Streptococcus parasanguinis | reverse complement strand
CTGTGCGGAGGTGGGACGACGAAATCAAATTCTAACGAATTACCGATTTCTGTCCCACTCTCACTCGGAATTATTGAGACTTTAGGCTCAATAATTAGTCATGGAACTTCGTAAAAGTTCGCTGACGTCCGTACTCACCTAAGGAAAGTTTTTAAGAAGACCTTTTCCTCAATCTGATAATATAGATTACTTTGTCCAATAAACAACTGAGCTTAATAAGATTAACATTCATATGACTTTCATTACTTAAAATATAAGTCACAATATTTTCAAGACTCACTTCGGGTAAATTAAATTGTGAATTGGATTATTGTACTGTATCCAAAAAATTTGACAAATACGGTCTGTGTGTTGGCTCGGATAGAAAAAACTTAAATCTTGTTAGTTAAACTTTAATTCAATAGCTATTATGACAGTTAAAGTAGCCATTAAGTTTTTTCGAACCTTTTAAGACACAAAAAAGAAGCCTAGATCCTCTCTAAGCTTCTCTCTTCTGCTATGCTAGTTGCCGGGATTGAACCGGCGACCTCATCCTTACCATGGATGCGCTCTACCGACTGAGCTAAACCAGCAGTACCTATCTACTATATCATGGAGATAGGACTTTTGTCAATATCCTGACTCATTTTTCTGCCAAATATTCTTCCTTCGTGAGGACATAATGAACTCTCGTCACCATTCTCCCTTCTTCATGCAAGTCTAGCATCGCGTAGGGCTCCTCGTGAGAATATTTCATACCTGATTTGGCCATCACCCGTCCAGAAGCTGGGTTGTCCTGATCATGAACAGCAATGAGCTTGTTCATCCCTAACTGTTCAAAAGCCAAGGCAATGACTGCCTTGGTAGCCTCTGTCGCAAGACCCTGGTTCCAATAGTCTTTATTCAGAACATAGCCGATACTCCCCTTCTTCAGAGAAAGATCCAAATCCAGTAAATCAATCGTCCCGATAAATTTGCCATTCTCTTTGAGCTCGATCCCCCATCTTCCAAGTGGGCTCGCTAGGTAAAAGAGGGCAATATTATTACGCGTCTCTTCTAGACTTTGATTAGTTGGAAAAGTGTAGCGCGTAACTGTTTCATCAGAAGCATACTCAAACATAGCCGGTGCATCTTCAAGAGTGACCGGACGCAAGTGCAAACGCTCTGTTTCCACTTCACGATAAGCCGCTAACTTCACATATAAATTTTCCATTTGACACTCCTTCTTTAGGGATTAGTTTAGCAAATAACATAAAGGAAGGCAAGCTCAAATTTTTCTTGCTTTTTAACCCACTTTTCTATACAATAAAATCAATCAAAACAATCAGATAAGGAGTAAAAAGGTCATTGAGTCAAGAGAGCAATCTCACACCAATGGCCTTTTTACACCTAAATCTGAGCAAGGAGGCAAGAATGCTCATTGGAATTCCTAAAGAAATTAAAAACAACGAAAATCGGGTCGGTTTGACACCTGCAGGCGTACAAAGCTTGGTGAGGAAAGGTCATCAAGTTTTGGTGGAAACAAATGCAGGACTAGGTTCTGGCTTTGCGGATGAAGATTACACGAAGCAAGGGGCAACCATCGTTGCGACTGCAGCAGAAGCTTGGGCCACTGAAATGGTGGTCAAAGTCAAAGAACCCCTCGCTGAAGAATATGGCTTCCTTCGCGAAGACCTCTTGCTCTTCACTTACTTGCATATGGCTGCCGCACCTGAATTAGCGGATGCTATGGTCTCAGCTAAAACAACAGGGGTGGCCTACGAAACGGTGCGTGACCTTGATGGACAATTGCCTCTCTTGGTGCCAATGAGTGAGGTGGCTGGACGGATGGCCGTGCAAATCGGTGCTCACTTCCTGACCAAACAAGAAGGTGGATCTGGTGTCCTCCTAGGCGGAGTGCCAGGTGTTCCCAAAGGAAAAGTCACTATCATCGGTGGTGGAGTCGTTGGAACTCACGCAGCTCGGATCGCCCTTGGACTCGGTGCCCAAGTCACCATCTTGGATATCAGCGCCAAACGTTTGGCTGTTCTAGAAGATGTCTTTGGTCATCAAATCCAAACCCTTATGTCCAACCCATTTAATATTGAGGCCAGCGTCCGTGATGCCGATGTTGTCATCGGAGCTGTCTTGATTCCTGGTGCTAAAGCTCCTAAATTAGTGACAGACGATATGGTTAAACAAATGCGTCCCGGTTCAGTCATCGTGGACGTAGCTGTGGACCAAGGTGGGGTTATTGAAACAGCAGACCGTGTCACAACGCATACGGAGCCAGTTTACGAAAAACATGGCGTGCTCCACTATGCCGTTGCCAATATTCCAGGGGCCGTCGCTCGTACCTCTACCATCGCCCTTACCAATGTGACCCTTCCTTATGTTGAATCCCTAGCTGACAATGGCTTCCACAAGGCAATTGCCCTCGACGAAGGCCTGCGCCAAGGGGTCACCACTTACCAAGGTCACATCACTAGCCAACCAGTTGCTACTGGTTTAGAGCGCGACTTCACACCAATCGATGAATTGGTTTAAACTATCATATATTTAAAGAATTACCATCGAAAAAACAAGTTGTTTTGAGTTTTTTAAATCATCTTTAGAGACTTTACGCCGTGAGAAAAGTGCTTGAAACAATTTAGTTTCAAGCACTCGGAATAATTGAGACCTTAGGCTCAATTATTAGTCATGGAACTTCGAAGAAGTTCGCTGACGTCCGTTCTCACCTAAGGAAAGGCCAGGAGATGATTTTATCGTCAATTTAAGGCAAAGATCCGAAGATCTTTGCCTTTTTATTCTGCTTCTTCTTCCACATCCGGTTTTTCTTTGAGGACTGGATTCGGAATGGGTTCGTAGGCCCGGATAATTTCTGCTACTACAGGATGGCGAACAACATCCTTGGCGGAGAAATGCACAAAGTCAATCTGAGAAATGTTCTTCAATTTCTCCTGAGCATCAATCAAGCCGGATTTGACATTTCGAGGAAGGTCAATCTGGCTGGTATCTCCATTGACAATCATCTTAGAGTTAAAACCAAGACGGGTCAAAAACATCTTCATCTGCATGATGGTGGTATTTTGCGCTTCATCGAGGATGACAAAGGCATCGTCCAAGGTCCGCCCCCGCATATAAGCCAAAGGCGCAATCTCGATAATCTCCCGCTCCATCATCCGAGTGGTTTGGTCTTTCCCTAAAATCTGGTAAAGAGCATCATAGACCGGACGTAGATAAGGGTCTACTTTTTCTTTAAGATCCCCTGGTAGGAAACCAAGGCTCTCTCCAGCTTCTACAGCAGGACGGGTCAAAATGATCCGCTTGACCTGACCACGCTTGAGGGCAGTCACGGCCAAAGTCACTGCTAGGAAGGTTTTCCCAGTCCCCGCTGGTCCAATCCCAAAAGTGACATCATGGTTCTTGACACTATCGACATAGATCTTTTGACCAAGCGTTTTAACTCGAATGGGCTTGCCGTAACTATCCTTGATAATCTCTTCTTCATAGAGAGCGATGAACTTATCCAATTCCCCATTTCTCACCATGGTAATGGCGGTCACCACATCCGGCGTTCCAATGGTCATGCCACGGTTAACGAGGACCAAAAGAGCCTGGATGACTTGACGAACTTGCTCGCAGGTTTCTTCTTCCCCAATGATTTGGACGATTTCTGTCCGGGCATGAATAGTCACCCCAAATTCTTGCTCCATCAAACGGAGATGGCGTTCGTTAGATCCAAACAAATGAAAGAGATCGTCTGGATGCGTTAATGTAATTTCAACTGAATGTTCTTGCAAATAAAGAACCTCTCTACCTGTATTTTTCTATTATTATAACAAAGAGGCCGAGAAAAAACCATCCTCGACCTATCCTTCTCTAGTGGGCTTGGTATTCTTCCCAAATCGCATCAAAATCGCCAAGATTAAAGGAAAAGCTCGCATGCTCTTCTAGATAGCGACTGACCTCGTCGAAGTCATCTGTATGCTTGGGAAAAGCAGACTCGTGAAAAGCAAGATCTGCTAGAATGGCCTTAGGAGCATTGCTTTTAGGATTACGCTCCGTCATCAACCAAGTATAAAACGATTTTCGCATAAGCCTCCTCTTAGATCAACTCTGTTCCAAACTGGTCTTGCTTGATTTTCTTCGCCTTCATCAAACCACCCAAAGCCTTTTTGAACTGGCCTTTTGAAATCCCAAAAGTTGCCTTGATCTCTTCTGGAGATGACTTATCATTCAAGGTCATAAAGCCACCATTGGCTTCCAAATAGGTCAAAATCATTTGGGCATCGTTTCCCAACATCTCAAAGGAGCGTGGCTTCAAAGATAGATTCAAGGTCCGGTCCACCTCACGAAAACCAATAACGCGGGCATTTAAGACCTCTCCCAAACGAGGTTCTGCATAGCGCTCACTTGGGTGGATAAAGCCCAGCATATTGTTCTCTGGAAGGTAAACAAAGGTTCCAGACAATTTCAAGCGGTAGACAATGGCTGGCCAGTTTTGGTTTTGCATATTGTTGTAGGCTGGACGAGCCAAACGCTGGAAATCTTCCTGGTAGGCCAAGATCCCCCAAATCCGATCTTTCTTATCGACTTCTAAACGAATATAGAGACGATCGCCCTTTTTAGGCCATAGATCTTTGATCTCCGGTAGGATATCTAGTGAGACAACAATCTGCTTATCTGGAAGCCCTGTATCCACGAAGACTCCCAAATCCTTGCGCACCTCCGTAACCGTTCCCCAGCCAAAGCTTTCTTGAGTTGCAGTGACTTCAAGTGTCGTGAGTCGGAGCTTTTGCTTCATATCCGTATAGGCAAAGCCCTTGACACTTTCTCCGACTTTGTGTGGGCCTTCTGCTTTATCAAGTGCGTATGTCTGGCCATCTTTTTGAACAAAATAGAAGTGATCATTTTCATCGATGACCATTCCCATGATGTAGCTTGCTAGATTCGTATTCATGTTTCCTTCTTTCCTCTTGCCTCTTCACAAGAATAATGGAAATAAAACCCAGCCAGCAGTGCCAACTGAGTCTTTCTTTCCTGTAATGGTTGGGATGGATTAAACTTCCATCAATTCTTTTTCTTTGTGAGCTGTCATTTCATCCACATGTTTGACAGCGTCATCCGTAACTTTTTGGATCTCTTTTTCAAGACCTTTCAATTCATCTTCTGTGATTTCTTTTGCTTTTTCTTGTTTCTTCGCTTCATCCATAGCATCACGACGGATGTTACGGATCGCTACTTTAGCATTTTCACCCACTTTTTTCACTTCTTTTGCCAAGTCACGACGAGTTTCTTCTGTCAAAGCTGGGATAACCAAGCGGATAACAGATCCATCGTTGGCTGGAGTGATACCAAGGTCAGAAGCATTGATGCTGTGCTCGATGTCTTTCAAAGATGATTTATCAAATGGTGTGATCAACAAGACACGCGCTTCTGGAATGGTGATAGATGCCAATTGGTTCAATGGTGTCTCTACACCGTAGTATTCTACGAAAATACGATCCAAAAGACTTGCATTTGCACGTCCAGCACGGATGCTACCAAATTCACGTCCCAAACTTTGGTGAGACTGGGTCATTCTTTCTTTTGCTTTTTCTACGATTGGGTTTGCCATAATCTTCCTCTATTTTCTATTATTTTTCTACGTTATTCGATACGGTTGTACCGATATTTTCACCAAAGACAACGCGTTTGATATTGCCTGGTTCATTCATATTAAAGACAACCAAGTCAATGTCGTTGTCCATGGAGAGAGTAGAGGCTGTTGAGTCCATGATGCGAAGACCTTTGTTGATCACATCACGGTGAGTCAATTCCTCAAATTTCACAGCTGAAGCATCTTTTTTCGGATCGGCATTATAAACACCATCGACCCCATTTTTGGCCATAAGAATGGCATCTGCTTCAATCTCAGCTGCACGAAGGGCTGCGGTCGTATCTGTTGAAAAGTAAGGAGAACCGATCCCTGCACCAAAGATCACGATCCGATCTTTTTCAAGGTGACGAAGGGCACGACCACGGATATATGGTTCTGCGACTTGTTGCATGGCAATCGCTGTTTGAACACGTGTATCCACGCCAACTTGTTGAAGCGAATCAGCCATCACAAGAGCGTTCATGACAGTACCGAGCATACCTGTGTAGTCTGCTTGGACACGATCCATCCCTGCTTCAGCAGCAGGTTCTCCACGCCAAAGGTTTCCCCCTCCAATCACCAAGGCAATTTCAATTCCAAGTTCATGAACTTCCTTGATTTCCTGGGCCATATTTTGGACAGTTTTGATATCGATTCCGACACCACGTTCGCCAGCAAGGGCTTCACCAGATAGCTTGATTAAGATACGTTTATACTTAGGTTCTACCATTTTCTCTCTCCTTTTTTGATCTGTATTATTTTACCATAAATTACGTTTTTTATATAGTCATATCCATCAAAATTTTCTTTTTTCCATCCGATTAGTTTTACCAACTGTAGCAAATAAAAATGGAGTACAAAAAAAGCTACCCGAAGGCAGCTTTTCATTTCAATTAAAGTGAGTTAACATCCACTTTGATACCAGGACCTTGAGTTGTAGTCAAAGTCAAGCTAGTTACATAAGTACCTTTAGCTGTAGCTGGTTTTGCTTTTTGGATTGTGTCGTTGAAAGCTTTAAAGTTTTCAACCAATTTAGTATCATCGAATGAAACTTTACCGATGATCGCTTGAACGATACCTGCTTTATCAGCACGGTAAGTGATTTTACCACCTTTAGACTCTTCAACTGCTTTCGCAACATCCATTGTTACTGTACCAGTTTTAGGGTTTGGCATCAAGTTACGTGGTCCAAGGACACGTCCAAGACGTCCAACAAGAGCCATCATATCAGGTGTAGCGATAACAACGTCGAAGTCCAACCAACCATCGTTGATTTTCGCAACAAGGTCATCTTCACCTACGAAATCTGCACCAGCAGCTTTTGCTTCTTCAGCTTTTGCACCACGTGCAAATACAAGTACGCGAGCTGTTTTACCAGTTCCGTTTGGCAATACCATTGCACCACGGATTTGTTGGTCAGCTTTTTTCACGTCGATGTTCAAGTTGTAAGCAACTTCTACAGTTGCGTCAAATTTTGCAAAGTTTGTTTCTTTTGCAAGAGCTACAGCTTCTTCTACGCTGTATACTTTTGTGCTGTCGATTTTTTCAAGAGCAGCACGAAGTTGTTTGCTTTTTTTAGCCATTTTATCTTTCTCCTTGTAATGTGGTCATATCGATTTTCATCTCCCACGTCACTCGTCATTTGATCAAGTGTATTGCGGGCAAATAGGATTGTTACAATTAGTCAGTAACAGTGAATCCCATAGAACGAGCAGTACCTTCGATCATACGCATTGCAGACTCAATGTTTGCAGCGTTCAAATCTGGCATCTTAGTTTCAGCGATTTGTTGTACTTGTGCACGAGTTACAGTTGCAACTTTCGTTTTGTTCGGTGTACCTGAACCTTTTTCAACACCGGCAGCTTTTTTCAAAAGAACAGCAGCTGGTGGTGTTTTTGTAACGAAATCGAATGATTTGTCTTCATAAACAGTGATAACAACTGGGATGATCATGCCAGCTTGATCAGCTGTACGAGCGTTAAACTCTTTAGTGAATCCCATGATGTTGATACCTGCTTGACCAAGCGCTGGACCAACCGGTGGAGCTGGAGTAGCTTTACCAGCAGGGATTTGCAATTTTACAAGTTTTTCGACTTTTTTAGCCATTTCTTAAATCCTCCTTTGTGGTTTTGGCGGTAATTACAGATTTTTACCTCCCACAAGTATGCTTTGTGCATACCTTTCTATTATACACGATTTCTCTTTTTTTGCAAGAAAAAATTAAAATATAGTAAACTTTTTTTTCGTTTTATGATAGAATGAAGCTATGTTAATCAAAGTTGCTTCTGTATTATTTATTTTTTTAACGCTGATTCTGAGCGGTATCATTGTTCACCTCTTTAAACTCCAAAAAAGAGGATGGCGATCCACCGATATTGCCTTTCCTTTATTTGCATTGGAGTACTACCTGATCTCAGACAGTGCCTTTTACCACAGCCTCTTACCACTGCTAGCCTTGAGCCTTTCGCTTTTGGCCTTGGGGCTAACGATTTATTTCTTAAAAAAGAAAAAGAGTTTTTATTATCCGAAATTTATCAAATACTTCTGGCGCGCTGGATTTCTGATCACCTTCTTGCTCTATCTGATCCTAACCGTTAGTTTGTTTATCTAATGCCAAAAGACAACTCTATCTTTAGAGTTGTCTTTTTTATAAATAACCCTGATGATACTGCATAGACTGAAGTCATTTTAAGTTTAAATTCTCCAAATATTTACTGAAACTTTCCGACGTGAGAAAAGTGCTAGAAACACGATTGTTTCTAGCACTCGGGAGTTTTGAAACTTTAGGTTCAAAACTAAGTCATGGAACTTCGTTGAAGTTCGCTGACGTCCGTACTCACCTAAGGAAAGTTTCCAAATTATCTTTTTCTTCAATCTGAGACAACTCTATCTTTAAGAGTTGCCTTTTCTTTTATTTCTTCCGATGAAAGAACCAGCCCACCAACTTCTTGAAGACTTGAATCAAGACGAGAGCTATAACGGCCATGATAGCGCAGATAACCAGTGTTTGAAGCCTCAAGGGGCTCATATTGAAGAATTTCCCTAGGATACTACTTGAAACCAAGAAGGCCAGGATATTTCCTAAAAGAACCAGTCTCTTGTAGTGATTGAGAGGCTGGGATTCTTGGTAGATGATGGTAAATCCAACGAAGGCCATCAAGCAGATGGCTGCACTTGAGAGTTCTTCGGACCTCATGCCTAATGTCGAAGAGAGCAATACCAAACTAAAGATCAATATAAAATCCGTCAAGGCAGCAGGTAGCGCATTTTTAAAGACCGTTTCGATAAAGCGCCCTTTGATGCGCTCGCTATTGGGCTCAAGCGCTAGGAAGAATCCTGGAATCCCAATCGTAAAACCACTGATCAAAGACATCTGCGACGGCATGATGGGATAGGTAAAGGCTAAGAGCGTCACTGAGATAGCCAACAAAATAGAAAAGATATTCTTGATCAAAAAGAGACTGGCTGATCGTTGAATATTATTGACCACTCGCCGACCTTCTGCCACGATGGACGGCATCTTTCCAAAGTCGGAATCCAGTAAGACCACTTGTGCCATCTTTTTGGTCGCATCATTTCCAGATTCCATCGCAATACTACAATCCGCTGTTTTGAGGGCCAGAATATCGTTGACGCCATCTCCGGTCATAGCTACTTTATGCCCCTTTGCCTGCAAGCCTCCAACAAGGCTTTTCTTTTGCTCTGGTGTCACTCGACCAAAGACCGTATATTGGCTCGCAGCTTGGTGCAAGTCTTCTTCCGTCAGTAGGGTTCTGGCATCGATTAGATCTTCTGCTCCTTCAATGCCTGCTTTTTGTGCAATAGCTGAGACCGTAGCTGGGTTGTCCCCTGAAATGACCTTAATGGTCACTCCTTGTTCTTTAAAGTAGGCGAAGGTTGCCTTGGCATTTTTTCTCAAAGGATTGGAGAGAATAATCCAGGCCACCAAGTCTACAGGAGCCTCTAAAGTCTCTCCCAGGTGATCTCCTCGATATTTTCCAAAGGCCAAGACCCGATTGCCTGCCTGAGTAGCAGGCGCAATCTCCTCTTCAACCTCAGAGAAGCCTTCTCGTAAGACAAATTCTGGTGCACCTAATACATAGCTCCCCGATTCAAAGGTAATGGCCCCATACTTTTTCTTAGACGTAAAGGGCTGAATGTCGAGAGCCTCCCAAGGCTGGCTTATTTGTGTCTTATGAAATTTTCGGATGGCATCCATGGTATCGTTTTGATCCATACTAGCTTCTACATACTGAGCTAGAGCTTCCAAGTCTTGAGCGTCTTTAACTGGACGAATCTCTGTCACTTCCATACCCGGCTCTGTAATGGTCCCCGTCTTATCGACACAAAGGACATCCACGCGCGATAAGGTCTCAATCCCCTTCATGCTATTGAGCAGGACCTTTTCCTTGGCTAATCTGACAGCGCCCAGAGCCAGTGCCAAGGTCATCAAGAGATACAAGCCTTCTGGAATCATCCCGATCAAGGCTCCGACTGTTGAAGTCACACTGAGTTTGAGGCTATCGCCTAGGCTGATATAGCTGCGAAGAAAAAGGAGCGAACCTAGTGGAATGATAAGGAGACCAATGATCCCCACGATTCGGTTGACCGCATGGACCATGTCAGACTCCTCATGAGACTTGACTTGCTTAGCTTCCAGGCTCAATTGGTTGATATAGGAGTCGTTCCCAACTTTTTCCAATCGCGCTAGTCCTTGACCAGCGATCACAAAACTACCTGACATGAGCGCATCTTGTGCTCCTTTTTTGACCTCATCAGCTTCACCTGTCAATTGCGACTCATCGACTTTTAGATCGCCCTCCAGCAAGACCCCATCCGCATAGATCTGGTCTCCAGCTTGAAAACGAACTAGATCTCCCTCCACCAGCTGGTCGATAGGTAGAGTGACTTCTTTTCCTTCACGAAGAACGATCGCCTCACTCATGTGTAGAAATTGCATCTGACGCAAGATCCGTCTAGAGCGTACTTCCTGCACAATTCCTACCAAGGAGTTGACCACGACGACCGGGACAAATAAGAGATTGTTCCAAGACTTCACTGCAACAAGTAAGACCGCTAAGACCAGGAAAATCAGATTAAAGTAGGTAAAGACATTGTCTCGAATGATCTGCCCAATACTTTTTTCTGTCTTAATCGTGACCTTATTTTGCTTGCCCTCTTGGATCTTTTTCGCTACTTCTTCCTGACTGAGTCCTTCTAATCTAACCATTGCTTTCCTCACTCATGTATTTCTAAGGGCAATCCTTCTGGATCGAAGAAAAATGCCATCTTCTTGCCATCAAAATCATCATAGCGAAGGCCTGTATTCTCAATACCTAGCTGATCCAATCTAGCTAGATAGGTCTCTACATCGTCCACTTTAAAGGCCAGATGACGCAGTCCCGTATGCTCGGGCAAGGGAAGCTTAGGCCGTTCTGGGGCCGTCGGTTTGATAAAGAGTTCTAAAGTCAGCTCCTCCTGGCGGAGATTGATCAAGATATCTCCGCGTTCAGGACGGTCATACTCACTGACAATCGCAAATTCCAACTGGTCCACATAAAAATGCAACATAGCGTCGCGATCACGTCCAATGATGGCAATATGATGAATCGTGTCTAACTTCATCTGGTCCTACTTTCTATTTTCTATAAAAAGAAAAGGGAGTGGGGCATATGCCCTTTTTCCCTATCCTTATGATTGTTGCAATACTTTTCGAGGCTTGGTCCCTTCAGCTGGTCCAATCACACCCGCTGCTTCCAACTCTTCCATGAGGCGAGTCGCACGGTTAAAACCAACCGATAAGCGGCGCTGGATCATCGAAGCACTGGCTTTTTGGGTCTCGATGACGAGCGCTTTGGCCTCTTCAAAGAGAGGATCACCTTCGTCTGAGCCACCCATACCTCCATCAAAGTCTGACTCGGATACTTCTCCTGGATCAAAGGCATCATCATAATCGGCTTCTGCCTGCTCTTTGACAAAATTGACAATCCGCTCCACATCGTCGTCTGAGATAAAGGATCCTTGTAAACGGATTGGATGATTTTCATCAATCGGTTTAAAGAGCATGTCTCCGCGACCGAGCAATTTCTCTGCTCCATTTTCATCCAAGATGGTCCGTGAGTCGGTTCCAGATGATACCGCAAAAGCGACACGGGAAGGCACATTAGCCTTGATCAAACCTGAGATAACGTCAACCGATGGTCGCTGAGTCGCAAGGATCATGTGGATCCCCGCTGCACGCGCCTTCTGTCCAAGTCGAATAATAGCATCTTCCACTTCTTTACTTGCGACCATCATCAAGTCTGCCAACTCGTCGACAATGACCACGATCAAAGGAAGTGGCACTTGCTTCATCTCAGACTGGACATTGTACTCAGCTACCTTGGCATTAAAGCCAGCAATATTGCGAGCGCCTACTTTCGAGAAGAGCTCATAGCGATTTTCCATCTCATCAACGACCTTCTGCAGGGCTCGACTGGCCTTGCGTGGGTTGGTCACCACTGGGATCAAAAGGTGAGGAATATCATTGTAGACAGAAAGCTCCACCATCTTAGGATCGACCATCATAAACTTGACTTCGTCCGGACGGGCCTTCATCAAGATACTCGAAATAATCCCATTGACCGCTACTGACTTACCAGATCCAGTAGAACCCGCTACCAAGAGGTGGGGCATCCGAGCCAAATCAAAGGTTCGTGCCGAGCCATCTACAGCCTTCCCAAGAGGAATCTCAAGGAGTTTAGCTGGGTCTGTTTTGGACTGCTCCCACAATTCACGGAAGGAAACAGTCGCAATCTCTGAGTTGGGCACTTCAATCCCGACCAGAGACTTCCCTGGAATCGGTGCTTCAATCCGCACATCCTTGGCTGCTAGTGCCAAGGCCAAATCATCTGCTAGATTGGAGATGCGGTTGACCCGCACACCGACAGCTGGCTTGACCTCATACTTAGTGACAGAAGGACCGATTTCTGCCCGCTCCACTGTCGCCTTGATATTGAAGCTTGCAAAGGTTTCTTCCAAAATACGAATGTTCTGGCGAACGATGTTTTTCTCTTTGGATTGGTTTTTCGGCTTATCAGGTGCGAAGAGATCAATGGTTGGAAGCTTGTACTGGAGGAGTTCCTTAGGTGTGAAATCCACTTGAACTTCTTCCCCATCATCCTCGAATTCTTCGGCTTCCGGAAACTCTTCGTATGCTTCAGGCTCTTCAGGCCATTCTTCATCTGGCAGGTAGATCTCTGGTGTTGTTGGTGCGACAATTTCGGCTTCTGGGAAGGACTCTGTGAACGGCTCCTCCGCCAACACCTCTCCCGTTTCAGGGTCTACAGGATGCCCTTCCATTGAAAGGGGAGTTGGAAGAACTGCACTTGCTTCTTCTTGCTCTCTTTCAGCTGCCGCAGCTTCCTCAGCAGCTCTCGCTTCCTTTTCAAGGAATTTCTGCTCGCGACGTTCTTTGCGTTTTTCCATAGAAGCGTGGAAGGCTTGCGACCCCTTTTCAAACAAATCATAGATGGAGTAAGGACTCATCAAGAGGATCCCCAATCCGATAAAGAGAAGGCCAATAAAATAAGAGCCAATATTTGAAAACAGGAAGGAAATCGGAGCATAAAGAAAGGCACCGATCATACCACCACCAGCAAAGCTCTCCACCCGCAGATGAATCAGGTCTGCCATGATTCTTGAAAAGGTGACCTTGATTCCATTATTGTCTAAATGAAGGGAGGATACAAAGAAGGCCTGAAACATCAAGAGAAGCCCAGCAAAGAAGCTTAGAAATCCTGAAATAACTCCTTCGTGTTTGTCCAGCCATTTAAAGGCGTAGAGGTAGAAAAAGGTCGCTAAAATAGCCAAATAAGCCAAACTCCCAACAAAGAGTCGGATCAAGTTGTAGGCCAAGACCCCTACTGCTCCCAATTTCAAGGCCGCAAAAACTAAAACCAGACTAATCAGAATGGTCACAATCATGCGATGAATTGCTTTTTTTCTTTCTAATTCTGCTTTGGGCAGTCGTCTCGTCGACCGTGTTTTTTTTGATTGATTATTGTTTGCCATAACTTTTATTATATCACAATTCCAAGCCAGTTCTCTAGTAAAATCATTTCCTCAATTTTGCAGTATAAAGTAAAAAACAGCACCGAGTAGGCACTGTTTTAGATGTTTTTCTTGGGGTGGCGGTCAATGGTGGCTTGATAGTCTTTCAGCGCTTGCTTTCCTTTGTCCGTTAACTGATAGCCTCGAATCGCGAACTGTTGCTCCAACTCTTCTTCCGTAAAATGGTCAGCCAAAGTTTGATTCAAATCCTCTGCTTTCATCTTGGACAGACCCACGACTCCCTTCTTTTTGAGAATGGCTTTTTTCATGGTCGCATTGATATGGTCCAATGAATCAAAAGCGGATTCAATAAAAGCATAGCCCTTGTCCACCAAAGCCTTCAGGTGTTCTGAAGCATGAATCCCATAGGTGTATTCAAAATACTTGGGAAACCAAGTCTCTGTCGTAAAGGTTCCAAAATGGATCCGCCACAAAAGAATGATATCTCCAGCAAGCAAATCATCGTGAAGGAGCTCCATATTTCTTTTGGAAACAGGCTTTGGATCCAACAACCAAGCTTCCAAATCTCTCTCAGGTGAAATATAAGGTTTCACCTCGTGATCAGCGTAAAATTTTTCCATTACATCTGAAATAGTCGTCATAAGTCTCTCCTATCTATCATTGATTGTATCATAACAAAATAAAAAGAACCTGTCGATCAAGAAAGATTCCTGATGACAGGTGCCTAATGTAAAATGGATCTTATTCAGATTTTTTATCATCTGGAGTGATGGTATCTAGAACTTGGTCGAATTTTTGCTCTCTTTCCAAGTCATGATCCATTTGAATGATATCTATTTGATCTTGTAAATTTGTCTGCGGAACTTGTGGTTTGTATAGTGAGACAAATCCTACTCCAATCACCAGTAGACTCGCTCCAAGGACGCAAAGTCTTTTGAAATGCCAAGCCATAGGCAAGGGAATTTTTGCTCCGAAACCTGATTTCTTAATCCAATCCGGATGGTCTCGCATCACGCGATTAGCTGCCATCAGAGGCATCAGGTAGCCAAAGAGCGCAATGACCGTTGTCAAACCAATCACCCGAAAACGATTCTGATTGGACGTAGAAACATGGTTCACTTCCATCAAGACCATTCCCACAATCACTAAAATAATGACCAGTAATAAGCCCAAAGATCTCCATAGACCTTCTCTGCGGTAACATTTCAATTCATCAAACGACATCTCGTTAAAATTCTTATCCATTTTTTAACAACTCCTTGTGTTTTTTCAGGCTCTTTCAATTTATCTCAATTTCGATTGGAGGATTTACAGATACCTGTCCTCATCCTTCAAGTATTGTTGCGCCTTTCGAACGATATAGAGCGACTCATCTTCTGAGACTAACTTGCGAAAGAGATCATTGGCTCTGTGCTGATCACCTTTAAGAGTAGCATTTAAGGCTTGGTAGTAGATAATTTCCAACTGTTGGTACTTGAAGTCATTGCTTAAATCTTCGAAATAATCATTGCTTTGGTGCGCAATGGTTAAATCATAAAGAGCGAGACAGACTTTTTTAGTTTTTTCAGCTAAAGTCGGGTCTGTGATGGTCAATCCATTTAACTGAGCCTCCAGCTCTTCTCTAGACAAATCAGGATCTGTGAGAACAGTAGATCGCATGAGATAACTCTCAAAAAAGTTCTTATATTTCTGCGGACAATCCGTCTGACTTATTGCTTCTCTAGCTTCCTTTATAACAGTATCAAAATCTCCCATCATAAACGAATAGGCAACCGATGTCAGCTTAATATCTATCTGTGAAATAGCTTTTTTTACATTCTTGTTCAACTGAAGGTATTGTTGCCAAAAAGCTAAATCTAAGTCTACATGTAGCAAGGTATTGCACTTGTTGGCGTAGCTCTTCTTAAGCCATTTGATGAATAAAAACAAGCCTGCAAGGACCAATAAGAGCGAAGCAGTCTGAAGAAGAGTATCTCTGACCACGAACCCAATGCAAATAATGAGAAGCATTGCCAACAAGCCAGCAGATCGAATATAGAGTCTATAGTTTTTTCGTAGAGTTTTATAATCCAATTTGTAACCTCACCATTCATGATTTGTTTTTTAAGGAATCAGCTCGGTTCCCAACAAAAAAGTTCAACTTCCATCATACCGGATTTTCTATCTCTACGCAACTTCCTTCTTAATTAGTGATTTATCAAGCCTTGTCGATCTTTAAACAACTCTAGTGAATAGAGATTTTCATCCAGATTTGAAAGTATCGCAAAATTAAGGTACAATAGAGAAAGACAACTATGTTGGAAAGGAAGAATATGAAAAAATTAATCGCACTACTATTATTTTCCGGCTTGGCTTTGACAGCTTGTTCATCTAATAAGACTGACGCTAACTCTTCAAGTTCAAGCAAAGAAAAGACAGAGCAGACAGCAACTTCTAGCTCTAGTGAAAAAGATCAAAAGAAAATTGAAGAAGAACAAAAGAAATTAGAACAACTGCGCAAAGATTTTAACGATGCCATGACCAATGAAAATGCTGTCTTCCCACAGCTCTCAAATGAAGTGGCTGAAGACGAAGCAGAGGTTAAAATCACTACGACTGAAGGCGATATCACTGTGAAGCTTTTCCCTAAATATGCGCCACTTGCAGTTGAAAACTTCTTGACCCACGCAAAAGAAGGCTACTACAATGGCTTGCTTTTCCACCGTGTTATTAACAACTTTATGATCCAAACTGGGGATCCTAAAGGAGACGGTACGGGTGGCGAATCTATCTGGAAGGGCAAAGACAAATCCAAAGATTCAGGTACTGGTTTTGAGAATGAGTATTCTCCATACCTTTACAACCTTCGTGGAGCCCTTGCCATGGCCAATTCCGGTCCAAATACCAATGGTAGTCAATTCTATATCAACCAAAATAAGGATGATATTTCAAGTAAACTCCCAACTGACCGCTTCCCAGCTAAGATCATCGATGCTTATAAAAATGGTGGAAATCCAACCCTCGATGGTGGTAACTACACTGTCTTTGGCCAAGTGATCGATGGCATGGATGTGGTGGATAAAATCGCCTCTGCCGAAACTGACGATAAGGACAAACCAAAAACAGATATCAAGATCGAGAAAATCGAGATCTTAAAAGACTACAATTTCAAGAAATAATGAAAAGAGAACCGAGAGGTTCTCTTTTTAAGATATTGATAAACATTTTACATAAAATTAGCTAATAGATTCATTGGTAAAAAAATGAATTCTAATTATTTAAGTCATTCATCTACTGAAACTTTCCGCCGTGAGAAAAGTGCCTGAAACAGATTTGTTTCAGGCACACGGAATTATTGAGACCTTAGGCTCAATAATTAGTCATGGAAGTTCGCTGACGTCCGTACTCACCTAAGGAAAGTTTCTAAGAAGAATCTGAAAAGAGAACCATGCGGTTCTCTGTTTGTCTTTACGTCAATTCATTAAAGTCCCAGATTTGGTCCATCCAGCCTTCATAGAAGTCTGGCTCGTGGCAAACCATGAGAATCGATCCCTTGTATTCTTTTAGGGCTCGTTTCAATTCATCTTTGGCATCCACATCCAAGTGGTTGGTTGGTTCGTCTAGTACCAAGACATTGTTTTCACGGTTCATGAGGAGACAGAAGCGTACTTTGGCTTGCTCTCCACCGGATAACACCTGGATTTGGCTCTCGATATGTTTGGTGGTCAAGCCACAGCGGGCAAGGGCGGCACGAACTTCTGCTTGGTTGAGAGCCGGAAAGGCATTCCAGACTGCTTCAAGCGGTGTCTGGCGATTGCCCCCTTCGACCTCTTGCTCGAAGTAACCAAGTTCTAGGTAATCTCCCCGCTCTACTTCACCAGCAATCGGTGGGATGATTCCTAGCAAGCTCTTCAAAAGAGTGGTTTTCCCGATCCCGTTGGCACCGATGATGGCTACCTTTTGATTGCGCTCGAAGGTTAAGTTCAAAGGCTTGGTCAAAGGACGATCATACCCAATCTGGAGATCCTTAGCCTGGAAGATAAAACGTCCCGGAGTACGGGCATTTTTAAATTCAAAGGATGGCTTTGGTTTCTCACTTTGCAACTCAATGAGTTCCATCTTGTCAAGCTTCTTCTGACGAGACATGGCCATATTCCGTGTCGCCACACGCGCCTTATTGCGGGCTACGAAATCTTTCAAATCAGCAATTTCTTTTTGCTGACGCTCATAAGCCGCTTCTAATTGCGACTTCTTCATTTCATAGACTTCAAGGAATTGGTAGTAGTCTCCAGAATAGCGGGTTAACTGCTGATTTTCCACATGGTAGACGATATTAATCACATCGTTCAAGAATGGAATATCATGGGAAATGAGGACAAAGGCATTTTCATAATTTTGCAAATAGCGCTTGAGCCAATCGATGTGCTCTGCATCCAAGTAGTTGGTCGGCTCATCTAATAGCAAGATATCAGGTTTTTCAAGGAGGAGTTTGGCCAAGAGGACCTTGGTCCGTTGCCCACCTGACAAGGAGGTCACATCCGTCTCCATCCCAAAATCCATGACCCCAAGAGCACGCGCCACTTCATCGATTTTGGCATCCAAGGTATAAAAATCACGACTTTCTAGACGCTCTTGAAGTTCTCCGACCTCTTCCATGAGAGCATCGACATCAGCTCCGTCTTCTGCCATGGCCATATAGAGGTCATTGATCCGAGCTTCTGCTGTGAACAACTCGTCAAAAGCTGTCCGCAAGACATCGCGCACCGTTTGTCCTTCTTTTAGGACAGCGTGTTGGTCCAGGTAACCAGCAGTCACATACTTAGACCACTCGACCTTTCCTTCGTCTGGCTGCATCTTACCGGTCACGATACTCATGAAGGTCGATTTTCCTTCACCATTGGCCCCGACCAGACCGATATGCTCTCCCTTTAACAAACGGAAGGACACATCCTCAAAAATCGCACGGTCCCCAAAACCGTGACTCAAATTTTTCACTTCTAAAATACTCATGCTTGACTCTCTTTCATTGATTTCACTCGTATGATTATATCATCTTCACTGTAAAATGAAAAGGGAGCCCAACTCCCTTTAGAATATATATAAATAAATTATAAGTAAGATAGGTTACGCGATTTTGTCAAGAAATCAAAATAAGTTCTAACTTATGAATTTCATAAAGAATATACCGAAACTTTCCGCCGTGAG
>NZ_JVEE01000011.1 GCF_001073155.1 Streptococcus parasanguinis | reverse complement strand
AACGCTTTTAATAAAAAAAAAGAACCAAATTCAGGCTCAAAATTTTATATTTTTTCTCTAAAAGAAATGTAAAGAAACTCTTAAAGAAATATTTACCTAAAGCCTTTTCTTTAAGTCATTTTAGATATAAATAATATTTCGCTTCGCTAATGCTTCGCTCAATATTATTGTGAACCTAAAAAGCTTAAAAGTCAAGGACTTCGGTAAACTATTTTTAAGATTTTTTTATCTTTCCCTTTATTTTAGAGAAAAAATATAAAATTTTGAGCCTGAATTTGGTTCTTTTTTTTTATTAAAAGCGTT
>NZ_JVEE01000010.1 GCF_001073155.1 Streptococcus parasanguinis | reverse complement strand
CTGATTTCTTTTTCAATGGCACTAGCAATCTTCTCCACCATATAGGCCGTCTGGAGATTGCGCAAGATCAAGAGGGCCCAAAAGCATGCAAAGAGCATTTGACCCGCCATGGTCGCTTCATTGAAAAAGTATGTCTCCATAGCAGTAAAGACTGCTATCACTGCAAATTGTTTTCTATTCATAAAATTATTTTACCATGATTCAGTAAAAAATTCATGTATTAATCGTCTTGCAGGGTGATTTTATCGGATAAAAAGTGAAATTCCTCAGGGATGACACTTTCCTCTTCTTCCACCACTTCCGCTTTTTGCCCACGCGCCTTAGCCGAAAACTCTGCCCGAATTTGAGTCCATTCTTCCATCGAAACCGCTAAAATCTCTGGCGAGAAACCGGCAGCATTACTGAGGATATTTCCAAACATGGTATTGAGGTTGTCCCGCTTCATGGTCTGTTCAGCATTAAAGGCAGACTCAAAGGCTAAAATAGCGTGATTTTCATTGGCAGCGACCGGCTGGGATCCGATTAAGAGGGCTTTATCCGCACCTGCCAAGCTCTCGATGATTTCCCCCCAAGCGTTCTGAAGACGGATCAAGTTGGTTCGTGCCAACTCTGGGTTTTCAACCGCCTCTTGTAAAATGGCATTGACCTTGTTTCGATCTGCACAGTAGCCCTTGCTCGACTTGGTTGGACGAGCTACTGCTGGTTTTGAAGCAGGAAGACTGCTACCTGATTGCGCTAACTGTTGCTTGAGTTGAGCGACTTCCTTCTTCAAATCTTCCAGCTGAGCTAGCAGATTGGAAGGAACCTCCACAGTAGCTGAGTTAGAAACTTGGCCTGTGCTTTCAGCCAATTTAATGGTCATCATTTCAGTGTAGATGCGCGGTTGCAGACTATTTTTGATATCCGCTAGACTGGTCGTCGCCTGGTCAATCAGGGCAAAAAGACGGGCTTGATCGGCTTCAAGATTAACGGCAAACAAGTCACTATTGTGGGTATTTTCTCCACCTGTCTGGACAATCAAAAGATCCCGCAAGTATTGAAGTAAGTCCGTGACGAAACGGGCCATATTCTTCCCATTATCAAAGATAATCGCCAGCTGATCCAGCGCCGCTGTCGCATCATGAGCCAGAATGGCAGCTACGTACTGATCAAGCGCAGCTAGGCTGATAGAGCCGGTGATCTCTTCGGCGATTGCTGTCGTCAACTCACTACCCGCAGTCAGACTCAGGGCTTGGTCCAAAATGGACAAGGCATCCCGCATCCCACCTTCAGCGCGCCGGGCAATGATCTGAACAGCATCTGCTTCATAGGCAATGCCTTCAGTAGCTAAGATACTTTCCAAATGGTGAACGATATCTGGCAGTTTGATGGATTTAAATTCAAAGCGTTGCACCCGTGACAGAATGGTCGCAGGAATCTTGTGTAACTCCGTTGTTGCGAGGATAAAGACTACGTTTTCCGTCGGCTCTTCCAGCGTCTTCAACAAGGCGTTAAAGGCCCCTGTCGAGAGCATATGGACCTCATCGATAATGTAGACCTTATGCTTGGCTAGACTCGGAGCATAGGTGGATTTGTCGCGAATATCCCGAATTTCATCGACCCCATTGTTAGAGGCCGCATCGATCTCGATAACATCTTCTAGGCTCCCATTGGTGATGGATTCACAGATATAGCAGTCGTTACACGGCTCCCCATTGACTTGATTAGGACAGTTCATAGCCTTAGCAAAGATCTTGGCCACACTGGTTTTCCCAGTACCACGAGGACCAGAAAAGAGATAGGCATGGCTGATCTTCTCCTGCTCGACGGCCTGTCTCAATGTCCGTGCCACTACTTGCTGTCCGACCAATTGGCCAAAGGTCTGGCTACGGTATTTCCGATATAAAGCTTGATACATTAGTTCTTAACTCCAAACATCTTAAAGTCCCAGTTTGTCTTATCGATCAAGAGAGCGACAAACTTTTCTAAATACTCTTGATCCAGCTGATCATAGTCAGAGACACACTCTGAATCTAGATCTAAAACCCCAAGGAGCTGACCGTCCTTGATCATAGGCACCACAATCTCACTCATAGCCCGGCTATCACAGGAAATATAATTAGCGTGTTGGCGCACATCATCGACAATCATGGTTTCCCGCTTTTGAGCGGCTTCTCCACAGACACCCTTTCCAAGAGCGATATGGACACAAGAAACACCTCCCTGAAAAGGTCCCAAGATCAATTCCGTTTGGTCATACAAATAAAAACCCGCAAAGACCGAACGAGGCAGGGCTTGATTTAAGAGAGCACTGGCATTGGACAGATTAGCCAAGGCATTGGTTTCTCCAGTTAAGAGAGCATCTAATTGAGCCAGCAAGAGCTGGTATTGTGATTCTTTTTCCGAATGTTTCATACCTTCCATTATACCAAATCTTTGCCCAAAAATTAAGCTTCAAACAGCGAAAGAAAAGAGAGTGGGACAGAAATCAGTAATTCGTTAGAATTCGATTTCGTCGTCCCACCTCCGCA
>NZ_JVEE01000009.1 GCF_001073155.1 Streptococcus parasanguinis | reverse complement strand
GAATGGTATGATGATATGAAGCAAATCATTCCTAGTTGGTATTTGATTGAGAAAAAAGCTGAATAATAAAAGAGTTGATTAAAGAAGAATTTGGTAGTTGGGACGTTAAAAGTAAAGAGACTCAACAAGTTTACAAGTTAGCAAGTAAATTTTTTAAGTGACAATTATCAGCTATAAAGTTGAAAAATGGTAACTATAAAATAGTTTCATTCTACATTTTAATTTTAAACAACAACTCAGTTACTTTCGTTCTTTAATATAGGAGTATACTAGCACCACATATTGAGTGTGTAAGTTTGTTAGTGAAACGTAGCTAAATCTCTCGCTTTTTTATTTCAAAGCTCCAGTGGAGCTTTGAACTCCCAAACCTTTTGAGTCCCACAGATGCATTATAACGGGGCTGTAGCATTGATGTCAAAACTTTCACCTCCTATATAAACAAATTCTATCCAACGTTTAAAAAGGATCAGTAGCTGATAATATATAGCGGGTTGCATCGTGACGACAAGTAGGTGGATTACGATTATTTGTAATTTATAAAATCTATGATGAGAGGTACGTGATTAGAGGTATCAAGTAATTTTTATTTTGCTAGAGCAAGCAACAAATCTTCTTCATAAGGACTATGCTAAGCAGATGTATCAGATACTAGATTTAGATAAATTTGAATGAGTTATGATGAATCAACTTCTAGACCACATCAGCATTTAAGAGGATAGGAAAATTAGAGTACCCTTCACAGAGGGAACTGAGGTACAGTTATAGAAAAAGAAAGGCTGTAATAACAGCTGGAAAACATTTTCGTTACAGCCTAATTTGCGTTTTTGTGGTATACTGAAATTGTTGAATGACTTTGAAAGTAAACAAGAAAAATAACTATTAAGGCTTTTATATTTGATAGTTATATTTTCGAAAATATAATATAATCAAAGATATTGCAGATGGATAATAAAATATGACTAGAGAAAAAGCGTTTAAAACTATTGAAGAGCAGATTTTGATTCAACGGGGCAGGAATTTGAAGATTACCGATGAGCCAGGGATGGTAAGTTTTATTCAGCAGAAAAATTATTTTAATTCTATAAATGGTTTTGAAACTATTTTTTTGGAGACCTCTAACCCTAAAAAATATATGAAAAGAGTCTCTTTTAAAGATTTTGAGAGAATATACACATTGGATAGAAATATAGCTAAGTACCTATTTCAAGAAATCGAAAAGATTGAGGTTGAACTGAAGTCGAGAATTGCATACGAATTTTCAAAAGTTCATTGCAATAATGGTATTGCTTCTAACTTAAAGTATTTAGATATCAATTGTTATGTGCTACCGATAGCACACAATCGAAATTCTTTTACAGAGTATTTTTATACTCATGGAGATAATAAAAAAACGCATTCTTTTTTTAGAGTGCATACTATTTCTGCCAAGATTAAAGATGTAATGTTTACAGGTAAAATTAGTACCTCTCATACTCGTAACGGAGATGTATATTACAACCTAGAAGGTGATTTTGATGGAATAGTTGATGACCTTAAAATAAATCAATATCGAGGGAGATTTTCAATAAAAGCTTCTAATACTCCTAGTAATATTTCTTCATTAAACGGTTCTATGAATGTGACGATTCAAATTAATAACATAGAGGGAAGATTTTTTGAATTATCTTATTCAGACTTCTGTAAAATTAAATATCCATATATTTCTAGCTATAAAAATCCTCCGCTTTGGGTTATTATTGATACACTAATGTTGAATGACTTGCTGGTTTTATTCCAAGGATTAGACATTGCTATACAAAATAAAATTATGAGTGAGATGGGATTTGATTCCTCTATTAGTGGGAGTCGAGAAAAATTTATTAACGCTTGTGAAATACTGCGTGAGTTGAGAAACCAATTGGCACACTTTGGTCTCATAACCAGATATAGGACGGGAAATAGTATTCTAATCAATAGACTTT
>NZ_JVEE01000008.1 GCF_001073155.1 Streptococcus parasanguinis | reverse complement strand
AGATAATTCTTTCCCACAATCAAAAGTTATCGACTTAAAGAGATGACTGGGAACTTGAGACAACCATTCAGATAAATGTGGTGTTTATCTGAGCCTAACATAGATGGCTTTTTCTGTCTAGCTTAATTTTACAAATTGGGATATATTTAATTTCCTTCACTTCTCCAATGTTTGTATGCCTCTCCTGCTACAATTGATTGAAGTAGTTTGAATAAATTTTCATCTTGAAATAATTTGACAAAAACTTCATTACTTGAATTTGAGAAATCCACAACCCGATCTTCAAATTCTTTTGGAAATAGTGAATTTTTAAACATAGGAAAATCATTTCCTTTTGCCAAAGAACGTTGTTTGTCTGTCGGATTATTAACAATCTGATTAACAAGCATTTCAAGTATAACACGGTCATCTTCAGTAAATGTATCTGGGAACTGACTATTAATTTTTTCAATTATTGCAGTTAAGCTATCCTTCTCCTCAGGAACCTTTACAGTTGGATTAATTTTTTCTTGTTGTTTATACTGAGACTGTTCACTAGATGATAAATTTATAGAACCAAAACCATCCTGCGTCAACTTGTAATATTCCATACGAATCTTATCTTCAATATCTACATAATCTACGCCTGGAATTGGTAAAAGATTTATCAAATAAGTAACAAAAATACTCTCTTCCAATAAATCTTTGTCAAAAAGTCTTATAAGTTGAGAAATATAATTATATTTTTCTTTAAAACCTCTAAGGAGAGTTCTAAATTCATACTGAACTGTATCATCTAGTTCTTTATATCTTTCAATTATCGGTCTAAAGGCTGCCGAAAGACGTCCAAGCAATTTTGCATCTTGTTCTATGCTAGCTTTGCTATAAAGACCAG
>NZ_JVEE01000001.1 GCF_001073155.1 Streptococcus parasanguinis | reverse complement strand
CACTGCGTCTTGCTCGACAATCCAAAAATAATTGAGAGGCTAGGACTTTTGTCCCAGCCTCTTCATTTTAAAACCCAGCAACAAACTCTTTGATGGCTTGCGCGAGTTCATAGGGTTTCTCGGTATTGAGTAGATGGCCTCCGTTTGCGATTTCTTGATAGCGACCTTTTGGCAGGAGCTTGGCCAATTTTTTAGAAGAAGATTGATTGGCCCAATCTTTGCTACCACAAATCACCAAGCTGGGGAGAGGGCAAGCTTTAGCGGTATCGGTTAAATTGAGCCCTTTTAATTCGGTCAAGATTTGAAGCATCTGTTGTTTATTGGCATCTTGTTTTTCAAAAACATGCTTGGGAAGTAGACGAAAGAGAAGAATCTGGAGCCGATAGAGGGGATTGGTGTTGAGTTTGTATTGTGTTCCTGCAAGGACCAAGCCCTTGAGTTGCGGGAAGTCTTGTCTTGAGAGATCAAGAGCGAGCACGCCACCTAGTGAGAGTCCTACCAGAATAAAGGGTTCGCTTTCTTGCTGGAGGCGCTCCATCAACCTTTTTTTGACTTCCTGATAGCTTTCTTTTTGATGGGAGAAAATATCAAAAGTTTTGGAGTGCAAGGGTGAAAGTGCAAATTGGACTCCTTGCCAAGAGAGGACATCTTGCCCTAGTCCATGTAAAAAAATAAGTTTCATCAGGAATCCTTTCTTTGAAAATCGAGTTCGTAGAGACCACGAAGAGCATTGCAGGCATAGATACGATCGGCGTCTGTCAAATCGTTCAACGTCAAGAGTTTTTCTTCCACCTGCTGGGTCTCAAGAAGATGGCGCCGATAAATGCCATCGAGTAAGGGGAGATGAGCTGGTGGGGTATAGAGTTGTCCCTCTATTTCCAGCACCAGATTGCCAATCGTCGTCTCCAGTAAGGTTCCATCTGGCAGATGGAAAATTTGCTCGTGATCTGACTGGTTGAGATGGTCTCTCTGACTCGTTTTGAAATAAGTAAATGGCGTCGCTAAATCAAGCTTCTGCTCGGTCAGTTGGGCCTGTAGATAGCTAGCTGGCAAGTCTGTCAGCTCCGTGATTACTAGGTGAAAGGTCCCGTTTTTTTGCAAGGCGATCCGACAACGATAGTCAAGGTTGGATTCCAAATGAGCAAGCTCTTCTTGAAGTTCTTTCAGAAGTTTGGGTTCATCATAAGGATAGGCAAAGTAGCGACTAGCCTCTCTCAAACGGGTTAGGTGTTGGTCTAAGAAAGTCAACTCTCCTTGGTGAATGTGGCCGGTCGTCAGGAGCTCAAAGCGAGGCTCTTGACGGTAAAGGACAGCTGATTTTTGCTTGGTTTCCTGGTATTCACTTTCCCACTTACTGTCCCAAGTGATGCCTCCTCCCACGCCATAGATGGCTTGATTTCCTTGCATTTGAAGGGTCCGGATGGCTACATTAAAAATCCGTTTCCCTTTTGGAAGAAGGATGCCGATCGTTCCACAGTAGACACCTCGAGGAGCCTTCTCCGTCTTTTGGATGATTTCCATAGTGGAGATCT
>NZ_JVEE01000007.1 GCF_001073155.1 Streptococcus parasanguinis | reverse complement strand
TATGCTAAAATAGTGACATACACCCCCTAAACCCTTGATAACACTGACTTTCTGAAGTGCTGGAAGTGACTGAATACGGGATTGAATACGACATATTTATATTACCATGTATTCAAGAAGTTTTTCCACTGTATCGGTTCGCTGTTCTTCCGTTATGTGGGTGTACAGATCCAGCGTAATTTGAACGGTGCTATGCCCTAATCTATCGGAAATATTTTTAGGTTCCACACCAGCGCTAAACAGCAATGAAGCGTGTGTATGTCGTAAGCCGTGGGGTGTGATTGGTTTTAGGCCGTGTTCAGTTACGAAGCGTTTGAAGTATGGTATAAAATTGTGAATGTGTACCCAATCGCCCCGCTGGTTTGTAAAAATGAAATTATCATCACCTTCAAAGTGCTTACCATTTTTGAAGTAAATCTTTATTTGGTCCTTTTTCCAATTCTTCAGGATTGAAAGAGTGTTAGGATCAATAGAAATCACGCGCTTGCTATTTTTTGTTTTAGGTGTTTGAAGACTTTGTTTCTCTTTGATCCTGACCGCTGTTTTATTGACAGTGATTTTTTTACCTTCAAAATCAATATCAGACCACTTTAGGGCTAGGGCTTCCCCTTGGCGTAACCCGGTATAAGCCATTAGATGAACTAGCGGGAAGAAATAAGATAGCGTAGCATTTTGTGCTAGTTTTAAAAACTCCTTTAATTCTTCCTTGGTTAAAAAGTTCCCCTTCCTTTGAGTTTGCCGGCTTTTCGGTTTGATCACCTTATCAAAGGGGTTTGAATGAAGTACATCCATTAAGACGGCGTATTTAAAAATTCGGTTAATAACTGAAAGATAATGATTATATAGGACGTAGCTTTTACTTAACTCAATTACTACCTTTTGGCAGTATGTGACTGTAATTTGTTTCAGCTTCATCCCTTTAAAGTGTTCCTCAGTCATTTTCTCAACCTTGGACCGGACATTTTCGAATGTGCTAGGTTTGACCGTGGTTTTGTAATTCTCCAACCACAGGGCGGACAATTCTTCAAACGTCGGATTTAAAAGCTGGGAGCGTTCAGCACTTGGAAGGCCGTTTTCTTCCACGTCTAAAAGTAGGTTTCTTTCCGCTTGTTTAGCTTCCTTTTGGGTCTTAAACCCCCGGCGCGTGGTTCTTCTTTCCTTACCGGTCAAGGGGTCAACCCCTAAATAAGTTTGGAATAAGTAACGGGTTTCCCCGTTTGTAGTAGTATATTTCTTTATCATATCGTTTCCTTTCTACTAGCTTGCCCGCATAGTTGAAAAAGTGAAATGAATTTGTTATACTACCCTTGTACATAGTATTTCTTTATCTTTTCCTTTCCAGCTTGCCAAAGCCGGAAAGGCTTTTTTTATTTATATAAAAGTTCAATTAATTCTATTCCTGAATCTGAAAAGATCCCTGAATCAATTAATTTTTGTTTGCTAGCTTCCAAATATTCCGGGTTATCCAACCTTTTAGAAATTTCTAACTGTTCGGAATAATAACGTTTAATGAAATTACTTTCTTCACCTTCTAAGCCTTTGTACATTCCTTCAACGGATTCAGCCAAAGCCCTAACTTCCTTATTTTCCGGAAAAGCTTCACACAAAGGCGCTAATTTAGAAAGATTGTCTAAGGTGTTTTTTAATGAATCTGAATAAATTTCAAGATCTGAAGTAGTCATTAATGGAGTAGAATACTTCTCTATTTGTTTCATTGCTTCACTTGCCCCGGCAAGTTGATCCGTTTTTATTTTTTCTTTATCAATTATTTTTATATTTCCGTTTGTATCAACTTTTAGAAACAAAGCTACTAAGGCACAATATAAACCAACAAAGAAAGGTACAGTAGTCCAAAAGAAACACAGGGACAGGAAGCCTTTTTTCTTTTGGCCTGAATAGAAGTATTGCGCCCCAAAAATTCCTAAGAATACAGCTAAAAGAATATACATTACTTTATTACAAATATATTCTTTAGTTTCAATTCTATAAAAGCTATACCCTACCAATTCAGGTTCCGGCGCCGTTCGCTTGGTATTATTATGGCTTCCGTTCTTTAGTGGTTTTAATGAGTCAACCGTTACCTTGTGATAAGCCTTGTTATAAATCGCCTTTTCAGGGTTCTTAATATAGCCCATTCCTTTTTTTCCGTATAAAGGGTTTACTGATTTTTTTAAAGTTCTATTAATTCTTCCGGTTGTCCTAGCTTTAAAACTCTTTTTAAGGCTGGGTGTTCTAACTCCAATTTTCATTTTAAAACTCCTTTTCCTAAATTAAGGCCTTATATTCTTCCTTGATCATGATTTCATCCGTGACAGTGGTAAGCTGGTAATACTCCATGAATTTCATATAATTAAAATCCGCCTTATTTTCTAATTGAGAAAGGGCGTCTTTTAATAAATGATGAATCATGTTCCTATTCGCTTCATTCTCACAGCGCACCCTAGCATTAGTATATTCCGCCGTGGTATGGTCAAGGTGGCCCAATTCGTGAAGTAACACTTTCATTCTTTCCCGCTTGTTTAGCTTATCGGAAATGAAAGCAGTCCGGGTTTTAGGATCGTAAAAACCGACTTCATCCGGCAACAGATCGCCGTTAAAAGTGTGTACAGTAATATCATAACCCTTTAAAATTTCTTGTTCAGTCAAGGCGTTATACCTATTCTTCAGTCCCCTTTAGATATGCTTCTATAATGGATTGAATTACTTTCTTCTTTTCTTCAGTTAATTCACGCCCGCCGAACATCATGACATTTTGGGCCATGTCTTCAACATTAAGGGCGGTTTGGCCTGATTGATCATTAGAAGCAATAGTAGGGTTTTCCGACTTCCCTAGTAAATAATCAACAGACACTTCTAAATAGTCCGCAATTTCTTGCAGGCGTTTGGTGCTGACATTTTGACGTTTTAAAGAATACAAAGTATTTCTACTATAACCCAGCTTTTCTTCTAGCTGATTTAAAGAAAGACCCCGTTTTTTCGATAATTCTTTAATTTTTTCAAACGTGTAAAGCATTGATTTATCAACCTTTCTTGGAGATTGACAAAAATATTTTAAATTATTTTATTAAAAACTATTGACAATTTTAAATAATTGATTTAAAATGATTTTTGTAAGTGATAAGCAACTAAAAAAACAACTAAAAAAACAACTAAAAAATAAAATGATAAAATCAAGTTTTGGCGAACCGGTTTTATTAAATTTGCTAGTGTTTTCTTATGTCTTCATTTTAAATTATCTGTTTAAAATTGTCAACAATAATTTTAAAATATATTTAATTTTTTAGTTGCTTTCAATTTTACAAAAAGAACAGAAAGGGGGAAACATAAATGCCAGATATTGACGTAGGACGAAAAAAAGTAGTTGCCTTCTTGGAAAAGAACAACATTAAAAAAAGCGATTTGGCTTCTGTATACGGCCGGGACCGTCAAGAAGTAACTAACATTTTGAACGGTTCAACCCGTGGGCCAAAAGCGAACAAATTCATTTTGCAAGTCATTGCTGATTACAACATTGACTAGACAAAAAAAGAAGCACCCAAAGAATTGAGCGCTTCAGAAAATTTTAACTACCTACATTATAACACAAACTAGCTTGCCCGCATAGTTGAGGGGGTGGAAATGGAAAATATAAGTTTACCGCCTTTGTTAAATGATGAAATAGCAAAAATGGCCATTAAAGAGCTTCTTCAGTTTGCAAAAGAAGAAGTTAGAAAAGAAATGGAAGCTGAACAGCTCCCAATTAACCAGAAGACTTTGTGTAAGAAGTTTGGATTTGACCACAGCTATATTAAATATTTAAGACGGAAAGGCCTGAAATACAGAAAGCAAGGCCGGGATAATATGTACGACCTGAAGGACGTATATGAAATTTTTGAACAATTAAAGGAGATTGAACAATGTTAGAACCAAGCCAAACAAGTCAATTTTTAGGGACAGTAATGGCCGGAACGTTATTCTTTTCCGTTGGTTTCCTTGCTTCAGTGATTGACCATAGAATAGCAAAGAAACGCGAAAAGAAAGCCCAAAAGATCGCAGAATTACAAGCGTTTTGGGATCAGGAAATAGCCGAACATGATCGGAAAGTTATTGAAGAACACAATAACCAAATGGCGATTTTAAGAAAACAATCTATTTCTGACAATGATTGGAGCCTAGACAATGTTCTTTAAAAAAGCTAGAAAGATCAAGAAACTTGAAAATATTATTGAGATCCAAGACAGCCGAATACTTGAACAAGGGGACCTTCTACGGGTGACACTTGAAAGAGAAAGAAAGCTAACAAGGATCAAAAATAAACAAGATGTCCTAATCAGAAATCAAAAAGAATTAATTTTGAAATATAAATTAATGATTAAGGACTACCAAGATAAAGAAAGAAATGTGAGGTATTAACTATGCTTTATGAATTAGTAGGGCAGTACCTAGATATCTATAACATGGATATTGATGAAGAAACCAAGCTGGACACTATCGAAGCGCTGGGGCTGGATGAAGAAATAGAAACCAAGGCGGAAAATTACGCAATGGTGATCCGGAACCTTGAAGCAGAAAATACAGCTTACAAGGCTGAAGAAGAACGCCTAAAAAAGAAACGCGATACCAACACTAAGAAAATTGATTGGTTGAAACGCAACCTTCAGGGGGCAATGGAAGTAACAGGAAAAACCAAGATCAAAGGTAAGCTGTTCACTCTATCGGTCCAAAAATCAAAAGAAAGCGTTATTGTGGATGAAGCAAGCCTACCTAAAAAATATTGGGTGAAAAAGGTAACTGAAGCCCCTGACAAAAAGGGATTGTATGACCTTTTGAAAGAAGGTAAAAAAGTGAAGGGCGCAAGCCTTCAGGAAAATCGTAGTTTAAGGATTCGATAAAATGAAAATTTTAACTATTGACCCTTCTTCAAATAAGGCCAAAGATAGCACCTCAGGGATTGCCTACCTTAATAATGCCCGTTTAATAAATTATTGGGTAGTACCTAAAGGGCTACCACATATTAAACAGTGGTTTGATGAAATAGGCTATGAACTAACCCCGGACGTAGTAATAATTGAAAAATTTGAAGCGCGTGACAATGACTTATCTAAAGATAATTCAGTAATGGAAACTATCGCTTACTTTCAGTTATTTTTTCCGGAAGCTATTCTACAGCGTAACGCCGGTTATCAATCGGACATACCAAATGAACTACTAAAGGCCCTGAACCTTTGGAAGTTTAGCAAAAGCCATCACCAAGACGTGAGGGCGTCGGTCCGGCTGGGATTGTTTTGGGCCGTAAGAAACGACATTGAAGAAGTTGTTTCCGACATTGGAAAGGCGGTGGTAGAAAATAGCGATACAGCTTAAAAAATGGCAAGAAGAAGCCGTAAAGCGTAGCGATAGACTAACAAACGGTATCTTTTTAGAAGCCCTTGGGGGCCGTGGCAAAACAATTTGCGCCCTTGAAATCTGTAAGCACAAGAAAGCTAAGAAAGTCTTGATCTTAAATAACCGCTTATCCATTCTTGAAGGCTGGAAAGACACGGTTCAAAAGTTCAACTATTCGGATAATTGCGATTTTGAAATTATAACGGATAGAACTTTACAGAATAGGGTTAAAAAGGGCCTTAAAATCGCTTGTGACGTCTTAATAATAGACGAATGGCAGAATATGAGTAGTGACAAATTAAGGGGCTTATATCGCAAAATAAAGCGTAAATACACTATAGGGCTATCCGCTACCCCAATCAGGAAAAAGGGGCTGAATTTCTACCCGCTTGAAAAAACAATCTTTGGGCGCGCTGATCCAAATAATAAATTTGATTGGCAGAAAACACATGGCCAAATGGTTTATGATCCGTTTTCTTACTCTAAAGAGAAATGGAAAGATTTTAAAAATTATGAAAGCTATGTTGATAATCTCCCTAACTTCTTCCGCTGGGAAGAGATAGAAAAGATTGAACAGGCGACAGAAAACAACGGCTACAAGATCCGCTTTTATAAAAACACTTTAAAGGCCGGAAATCCGGAACTTTTAAAGAAATTTAGAAAGCTGAATTTAGTAACGGTTGACGGTAAGAGCGCTATAGCTAAACAATCCTTTGGCCGGGCTACCTTTGAACGTTACTTACAGCAAACCGGGGTAGAAGTTGACTTTCCAAAGTTGAAACCAACAAACCAAGATACCCCGTTACTAACCACGCTTGACGGTTTAATAAATCGAACCCCTGAAGATATGCTTATAGTCAGCAAGTCCAAACAGGTTGTAAATGTGATCCATGACCGACACCCAAATATAGGAATATGGACCGGTGACCGACAGGAAGGCCTAGAAAACAAGGTAGTAGTTGCTACTAGTCAAGTCCTAGGCGTAGGAGTGGATGGCTTACAACACAAATACAAGACTATTGTAGTGCTGGACCCGGTAAGTGAAGAATCCGGGGAATATAACGATTATAGGCAATTACTTTGGCGGATCACAGGGAGCCGGCAACAACATGATGTAAATGTTATTGAATTTTATTTTAAGGATGGATAGAAATGAATATTGAAACAATCGTATTCAGTACACTTATTTTCCTAGTAGGGTTTCTACTAGGGGAACGCGCAACAAAAGAAGAAAAGAAAGATAATGAGGAACAAAACAATGACTAAAGTAACTACTAAATATTATGTATTCCGTGACAAAGAAGAAGGCGAATTTTTGGCTAAATACCAAAGTAAAGGCACACTTGCTTACCATGCAGAATATACGGATGAAATTCATAAAGCTTTAACAATGATTCCGGAAGCTTATGAAGCGCAAAAGAAACAAATGAAATTGCTTGCTAAAACGCTAGGCGCTGAAATCATTGAAGTAAACGCAACTTTTGAACTCACTTACCCAAACGGGGATGAAATCCGTGAAATTGAAAAGGATGATTCAGATGGCCTTGGTGACTTTGGTGAATTTCTGAAACGCCGTTTAGCTTCAGCAATTTTTGGGGAAGGTGAATAAAATGGCCTTTAAATTACCTGAAAATAAACCACAGATCCCAAAGGACACACCTAGAAATTTCTTTATCTATGGCGATACCATGAGTGGGAAAAGCTACTTGGCAAATGAGTTTCCAAACCCTATCATCTTAAATACAGATGGTAACGCTGAAGCTAACACCGTACCTAGTATTCAGTTATTGAATGTTAAGGACGATAAAGGACAAATTACAAAGTCAGTAATTGAACAACTTTCGGAAATCGTGCTAGCCTTGCGAACTCAAAAACACAATTACCAAACAATCGTAATTGATGTAATTGATGATGTGATTGATCTAATTTCCTTTGCGCTCCAAAACCAATTCGGGGTGGATAGCTTAGCAGAAATTGGCTACGGAAAAGGTTATGCTATGCTGAAATCGGTGCTGAAAGAAATGATCTCAGATTTGAAAGCTATGCCATTCAACGTTATTTATATTTCCCGTCTTGATGAAGTTTATGACGATAAAGGAAAGAAAATTGGTGAACGCCCTTCCTTGGGTCAAAAACAATTAAATCAATTCAATGGGAATTGTGATTTGATGATTAAGACTGAAAAAGTTGGAAATCATTATAACCGTGAAGTTGATCGCAAACGCAAAAAATACTATATGGACCAGGTGGATGATAAAGAAATCTTGAAAATCTTATCAACGATCCGCGGGGCCTTGGAACCAACAAAAGCACCAAGCAAGCCGGCACCAGTTAAAAAGGAAGAAGCCAAGGAAGAAAAGCCAAAGGCGACTAAACCACAGAAACAGGAAACCGTTTCTGAAGATGATCTTTTCTAATTTTTTAATACAACAATTTTAAATAAATAATTTAAACACAAAAGGAGAATTAAACAATGAGTTTACTAGACATTGCACAATCAATTAAAAAAGAAGGGTTTGACCCACGCAAAGACAGCGCAAACGGCCCGGCACCAATTCCAGCCGGTGAATACCAAGCTATTTTGAAATCTGTACAGTTTAATGTAGCAGAAAGCGGATGGGAAAGCCTACAATACCGCTTTGAAATTCGTGGTGGTGATTATGACGGCCGGACCGAATATGTTTCATTCGGTACCTTGGACACTTGGAACGGGAAAGATATCGGCTGGTCTGTACAACGTACAATCAAGTTCTTCCAAAAAGCCCTAGCCTTTGCAGACGACGCACCCTTTAAAGCTGATTTTGATGATGGTAAGGCCCTAGAAGAAGCCCTTAACCGTAAAGCGGTAGGAACCTACTATACTTTGGTAATCATTGAATCAGAAAGCAAGGGTAAAACTTACCGCAACTATGATCTTAATGAAGCTGAAGGCCTACCAAATACAAGCTCCGTAGAAGTAAATGAAGATGATCTACCATTCTAACATTTAGGAGTAAATGGGAATGGCTAGCATGAAGCACTACGCTTTACAATATCAAAAGTTAGGCTTTGCCGTCATTCCTATCAACCCTAAAAATAAAAGGCCTATGATAGAGTTCGCGGACAAGCCAAAAATGACAGCGGAAGAAATAGCGGATTTTTGGGACCAGCACCCAAACGCTAACATAGCCTTAAAAACTACTAACTTTTTCGTAATTGATATTGATAAGCATGGAAAAGAAAACGGGTTTGAATCACTCAAACGCTGGAAGTATTTGAACCTAATTGAACCGACCTTGCAAGCCAAAACCGCAAGCGGTGGGAAGCATTTATTCTACTTTAAAAGGGAAGATAGCCCAATCACTCAAATGATCGGTTTTCTTCCGGGGGTGGATATAAAAGCCCATGAAAATAATTACGTTTTGGTAGCACCTTCCGCGACTGAAAAGGGTCAGTATGAATGGGATCTAGAAAAGTCTAGTGAAGGCGGGACAATGGTAACACCTTCTAAGGAGCTGATCCAAGCCCTGAAGAAGACCTACCAAGAAACACACGGGTACAGATCTGAAGGTTTGAAAGACCTGAAAGAAAGAAGCCTATACCGGGAGAAAAACCAAACAACGGATTTATTTGAAACTATCGCGGTAGGTTTTGGAGATGAAGGCGGACGCAATGACAAACTAGCTAAGTTTGTAGGCGGGTTGTTATTTAGGGCCGTGGATGAAGAACACGTCTTAAAACTTGCAGAAATCGCAAACGGAAACAGTTTAAACCCTTTACCTGATATTGAGGTAAGGCGGACGGTTGAAAGTATGATCAAGAAAGATAGAAGGGGGTGAGAGAGATTGGTAATGTAGTAAGTATAGACAAAAACCCTAAATTAGTTTTAACGGCCAGCGGGGATATTAAAAGCACCAGCCCGGCTAACGTGGTAATGTCCCTTAAAGCAGATGAACAGCTAGGGCAATATTTAAGACGGAATGATTTTTCCCAAGAATATGAGCTTACGCAAGAAATCAGGCTAGGAAATACCACGTTTCAAGCTGGGGAATTGCCCGCTAGTTTTGTAAGTGTGCTTACAGTGTACTTTGAAAATAATTTAGGGGTTGTTTATTCACCAAACGCCATGAAAGCCGGCCTTGAAACTTTCTTTTCTGAACGTTCTTACAATCCGGTAATGGAATACATGGAGCGCGTGGCCAAAGAGTGGGACGGCCGGGAACGGATTGGGAAAATGTTTCAACACTATTTAGGTGCTGAAGACACCCCCTTAATTTCCAAGATTGCGGAAATGTGGCTAATCGGAGCCGTGGCCAAAGTTTATGAACCCTTTACCAAGTTTGATTACGTTTTAGATTTGGTAGGCGGTCAGGGCGTGGGGAAAACGTCCCTACTTCAGAAAATCGGCGGGCCTTGGTATACCGACGCCGTGACCGACTTCAACAATAAGGATAATTTTGACATTATGTTAAAAAGCCTGATCGTCAATGACGATGAAATGGTAGCAAGTAACCGGATGTCATTCGCTGAAACCAAAGCTTTTATTTCAAAAACTAGCTTACGTTACCGCCGGCCTTATATGTCAAAGACGGAAGAATTTGCGAAAAACTTTATTTTGGCCCGGACCACAAACCAGCGGGAATATTTGAAAGACAAGACCGGTGAACGGCGCTTTCTCCCCGTGCTGGTTGATGGTTCTAAGCAAAGAAAACACCCTATGGAGATTGAACAAAATACCATAGATCAAATATGGGGGGAAGCTGTTTCGATCTTCAAAGAAGGCTTTGAATTGAAATTTGACGCGGAAACGGAAGAAGAACTTGAAACGTACCGAGAAACATTCATGTATAGAGATGAAGTTGAAATTCAGGTAATGGATTATCTTGAAATGCCTATTCCTTCCCATTGGGAGCGTATGCCGGCACAACGTCAACACCAATATACAGCGTCTTGGTTTGATAATTCTTCAGATGTTGAATTTGGGACGGAAGAACTTAAAAGAGTTTCAACCCGTGAAATTATGTACAACTTATTTATGAAAAATTCAAATGATCGGAAGCTTTCCGCAAAGATCAATTTAATTATTGACCATCTCCCAAATTGGGAGAAAAAAGCTTATAAAGCAAACGGAAAAACTATAAAAGGTTTTGTTAAAATTAACTAAAATATTATAACTTTGTGAAAAAAAATTACGGTAACCGATCGGTAACCTACGGTAACTTTCGGTAACTTTTGGGGTGGAGATCGGTAACTTTTTGGGAGATCGGTAACCTTACGGTAACCGTGAAAACCCTTGGTATTACTGACTTTATTAGTACTAATTATATAAAAGTTACCGAGTTACCGTATTTTATAAAAAAAGTATAAAAATATTTATAAATAATAAGAAAGCCTATTATATCAACGTTTGTTAAAAATAAAATTAAAAAAGTTTTAAAAATACGGTAACCCGGTAACCGGGAAAATTTCACAAACTTTTTGAAAGGATAAATATAGAAAAGGAAAAGAGTTTTGAGCAAGTTTTGACCGAATTTGTGGAGAAAGATTTGATTAATGAGCCGGACCATTACAAAGGCAAAAACGGAATGGAAGTGATTGATGTGATCAAAAACTTTGCGCCATGTCCGGAATATGCTGAAGGGTTCTTTTTTGGAAATGTCGTTAAGTATGTTTTGCAACATTCAAAAAAGAACGGGCTGGAAGATCTAAAAAAAGCCCAAAAATATTTGGGTTGGTTAATTGAGTATTTGGAGCAGGGGAAGAATGAAACGGGAATTAATTGAAGATACGATTCAGAAATATCAAGATTTACTAGATGATGAAGAACATTTTCAACGGTTGAGAAATTTCTTCCCTAGAACAGCGATCCAACAACGGAAAGAACGGATCAGAAGAAGAATTAAAACTTTAAAAGAGGATTTAAAAAATGCGGATGAGTAAAAAAGTAAGTGATCTTGTATTTAGTACAAAGATGTGGTTTATCGCCCGTGGTATCGAACAAGGGGACGTTAATAAGCAAGGCTTGAAATTGATTGAAGAAATGGGGGAGCTGGTTTCAGGTTACCTTAAAAATAAAGAAGACGTTATCAAGGATTCAATCGGTGATGTGGCTGTAGTGGTGATTGGTTATGCCATGATGGCCGGCGTCAATCCGGAGTTTATCTTCTTTGACCGCAAAGAAGATTACCTACCCGACTTTGGCGGGGTTCCCGCTTGGATTTGGATGATGGCAGATAGCGCTTTTCAGGCTAAAGTTGCGCAAGATTTAGGAATTGAAAATACAATCAAATACAACCTTTCAAATATTATTCTTTACTTGGATTTGATTTGTAAGGAATTAGGTTATGATTTTGTGGAATGTTTTGAACTGGCCTATGAAGAAATCAAAGACAGAAAAGGGCGCTGGGTTAATGGTAGTTTTGTGAAAGAGCAGGATTTGGAAGATGAATAAACAAGAACTAATTGAAAAATATGTATATATGAAACGTAATCTTGAAACGTGGGTATGTATTCCTGATATCTTGAAAGATCTGAAACAACTAGACGAACCACAGAAAGTTAAAATTCCTAAATTTGTCGCGGAATGTATTGAATACGCACAGGCAAGTGATTGGGACCTAGAAGATGTTTTTCAAAGTATAGCTAATGAGCTAGATACTTCTGAAATTTCTGTATGGTTTTACTCTAAAAGTGAGAATATGGATACTTTGGCAAGCGCTTGGCTGTATGGGTATGAAATCGAACCGGAAAAACGCTATACAGTAAAAATGAAAGGTATGAACCTAGAATGTGAATACCTATATTTTGGAGAATGTTCGCAAACATGGAAATTTAAGGAAGAAAATGCTTTCGGGGAATTTAGGGCATGTCACACTGAAAAAGAATTAAGAAAAGACGGCTTTGGTTGGGTGTTTAATTGTCCGGGAATTGAAGTAAAGGAAGTGAAAGAATGATATTATCGGATGAAGATTATCTGGAATTTATAAAAGAAGGACAAAAATTTGCTTTGGAGAAACTCAAAGATTATTTCCAAGACGATGTAGAAAAGGAAGTGAAAGAATGATTCCAAAATTTAGAGCATGGGATAAGGTTGACAAAGAAAAATATTTTGCTGATGAAATTAATTTTAATTGTGGGGAATTTGAATCCATTGGAAATGGTATCACGTTCTTACGCGGGGCGGAAAAAATTGAGCTTATGCTTTCCACAAATACTAAAGACAAAACCGGAAAAGAAATCTTTGAAGGGGATATTCTTCAGATTGATTTCATTAAAGCCATTGTACGTTTTGGGCAATACCGCTACTATGACAATGCTGGTAAAGATGTTTTGACAGGTAACGGCTTTTACTTGGAATGTTTGAACGTCATGGATCCGGATTGTATTTCACCTTATGAAACAGATATTCTTCATAAAGCTGAAATTATCGGGAACATTTATGAAAATCCTGAATATGATCAGAATTTTGTAGGGTTCCGAATTAAGGGGGAATAATCATGGCGCTTGTGTATTTGAGAATGTTAGAAAATGATCAAATTAAAAATAATTTTATTATCAATACTAATAATATTAAATCTATTTTTAAATTTCAGGGCGTGAATAACTCAGGTTTTGAAGCGCACCTAATGAGTGGTACAGTTTTTAACTTTAACCAAATTCACTACCAAGGTAATTTTATATACGTTCACACTATGGATCAGCTTTACAGCCTTTTAACTAAACTAGATAGCGGGGTAATTCAAGATGGATCTTCATAATTTCTTATGCTTGCTATTTATTCTTGTGTGGGCGCTGGGCCTTTCGTGGGCTTGTATCGTGGCCTTCCGAGCTAACAGAAAGGGGAAAGATGAAAAATAAAGAAAATATACTGTTTATTCTATTCTTCCCGTGGGCCTTTATGGTTCTTATGGCTACTTGGTCAGTGGTCCAGCTTGAAGGCAAAATTAAAAGACTTGAAAACCAGCCTAAAACGATCATTTACAAGGTTGATAATGCCGGGGGTATAATTGACCAAGCCGGGAAAATAAGCGCTAAAAACGTCCTAGAAGGGCGTTATACGGTGACTATAAAAGGTTATGGGAATTTCCTAGTAACTAAGGAGCAATACGACAGCCTAAAGGTGGGGGATCCTATACCTGATTATCTTAAAATAAGGGGGAATTAAAAAAATGGAATTAGATGAATTAATTAAAAAATACGAATCTTGGAAGCTTCACGCTAGTGATGAAATTGAGTTGGCCTATGTTACTCTTTTTCTTGCGGATATTAAGAGCCTGAAAAGAAGTCACACCGTAGAATTAACTGTAAACCGTGAAGGGGTTCAATTACTATGAGTAACTTTACAGATTTCTTTGAAGAATATGACCGCTTGCGCTTTGAATACCGTTCTACTGAAGACTTCCTTACATTTTTAGGGGTGGAAAATCCGGCAACTTTGGCGTGTAGGTTAAACGCTTATAAACGGAACAAGCTAGTTCCGCCCCCTTCCGTGCTTCAACTTTTTGAATTAGTCATGGATCCGGTATTAATTACTAATTGCATGGCTGATTATCTAAACGAAAATGAAACTCAAAATTGTGGGAAATTCGATAATATGGCTATGGAATACATTGATAAATACCGAAAAGTAGAAACTCAAACAGTCAAAGAAAGAAGAAAAGCCCGGAAAGAAGTTTATAGGAATCTTATCAAAGAAAGGTGCTTACTGCTTGGAGTTTGATTTTTACGCCCGCAAGTTGTAAAAGGCTTCCGGGTGGTTAGTGTATCGAAAATTTTATTAAGAAAGGGGGTTGAAAACTCCTATAAAAATATAAATCTATCCGGGCGTCTGATACACGCGCCCAAAATAAAAAAAGCCGGCGTACTGCAAAACCGACTTTCTCTCACGAAACAAAAATATATTTAATAAGGAGTATTCTTATTATATCATTTTTCAAAAGGAGTTACAGGGTTTGAGTATCAAGGCACAGGAATTACTTGATGAATTGCAAAAATTAGACATTGACATAAAAAGCCGAATGGATGAAATTAATGAACTAGAAGCCGGGCTACTATCAAGCCCTAAATTTCAGGCCGATAAAGTTTCAGGGGGTAAGGGCCGGAAAGTTGATGATGTCTATACACAGTTGATTGTTATGAAAGAAGCAATAGAACAAGATACGGCTAAAATTATTGACAGAAAACTAGAACTTGGTAGAATGATCAATAAATTAAAGGACCCTAAACAAAGGACCGTACTAAGGCTTACTTACATAGTCAAAAAACACGTATTGGATATCTGTAACGATTTGGACGGAATTTCATTACCTACCTATTACCGTTTAAAACGGTCCGCAATTTGTGAATTAAATAAAATCTTGAATGATAGTGAATGACATTCACTGTTAAGGCACGATTTAGGCAATGTGTTACAATGGTATTTGTCAAGTAATGGGGATAAAACAACGGCGTTTTATCCTTTTTTTATTGTATTTTTATCAGAAAGGAGCCAAAAGAATTTGGGAATGACGGAAAGGCAAAAGATTTTTGCAGATCATTATATCATTTCATTAAATGCTACGGAAGCTTATAAGAAGGCATATCCGAAAATTAAAAAAGATGAAGTTGCAAGAGCTAGCGGAAGTCGTTTGTTAACAGATGTTAATGTTAAAAACTATATAGATGAACGGCTTGAAAAGCTAAAATCTGAACGCGTCGCAGATCAACAAGAAGTGTTAGAGTTTCTTACCGCTGTAATGCGTGGTGAAGTCACTGAACCGCTTTTGGTCCTGGACGGTGAAGGTTATCAAAGGATAGTGGAAGCAAAACCATCAGTAGCAACAAGGCGGGCTTCCGCGGTTGACCTTGGCAAACGTTACGGCTTATTTGTGGATAGGCAAGAAATCACCCAAAGAGTGGTAGAAATTGAGCTGGGAAACTGGGATGATGAAGAAACCACAGATTAAAATAAAAATTAAGAATCCAAGCCGGGTTTTTAATAAGCATATTTACGACAAATTAACCGACTATAGCACCTTCACAGAAATTCACTACGGCGGGGCTTCATCCGGTAAAAGTCATGGAGTAATTCAAAAAGTAGTATTTAAGAGCCTTCAGGCTTGGAAATATCCAAGGAAGGTTCTTTTTTTGCGGAAAGTTGGATCAAGTGTTTATGATTCTATCTTTGAAGACGTCAAGCAATGCTTGGAAGCTTGGGGCCTACTTGGTGCTTGTAAGGTTAATAATTCAGCTTACCGGATCGAACTACCAAACGGCGCCCAATTTATTTTCAAGGGGTTGGATAACCCGGAGAAAATTAAGTCTATTAAAGGTATTTCCGACGTAGTAATGGAGGAAGCTTCAGAATTTACTTTAGATGATTATACACAGCTTACCTTGCGTTTGCGGGATAAGAAACACCCTAAGAAGCAGATCTATTTGATGTTTAACCCGGTATCTAAGGTTAATTGGGTATATAACGCCTTCTTTGTGAAAAAGCCTAAAAATACAGTTATCTATCAAACGACTTACAGGGATAACAGGTTTCTTGATGATCTCACAAAGGAAAACATTGAGGAACTAGCTAACAGAAATGAAGCCTATTACAAAATATACGCGCTGGGCGAGTTCGCAACGCTAGACAAGCTTGTATTTCCAAAGTATAAGAAACAACTCTTAAACAAGGAAGAATTAAAACAATTCCCGTCTTATTTTGGCCTTGACTATGGTTTCATAAATGACCCTAGCGCCTTTATGCACATTAAAATTGATGATGAAAATAGGCGTCTTTATATCGTGGAAGAATATGTAAGAAAGGGTCTTACTAATGACAAGATAGCTGAAGCAATAAAGGCCCTTGGATATGCTAAAGAGATTATTAGGGCCGATAGTGCTGAAAAGAAATCGAATCAGGAGTTAAGGAACCTTGACATTCCACGGGTAATTGATGTTATGAAAGGCCCTGGATCAGTCATGCAAGGGATCCAATACATTTTACAGTATGAAATCATAGTTGATGAAAGATGTGTAAAGACTATTGAGGAATTAGAGAATTACACTTGGAAAAAGGACCGGGCAACTAATGAATACATTAATGAGCCGGTGGACAGCTATAACCACTGCTTGGACGCTATGCGCTACGCTATTCAAGATAGAATTTTCCAAGCTAAGAAAGAATTAGACGTTAATAAGACGATTTCAAAAGTTAACCGATTATTTAGAAGGTAGGTAGAAAATGGATCATGTAAATGAATTTGAACACGGTTTAGATATTGAGGTAGGAACTAGAAGCGATTCTTTACGCTTTGACAGTATTTCAAATGAACCGTTTAGATATTCTTCTAGTGAAGCACTACTAGAAACCCCGGAAGGTAAGAAAGCCTTGAAAGATATGTTAGGCGTGTTTTTTGACAGTCAGAAAAAGCGCTTGCGTATTTTGGCTTCATACGCCAAAGGGGAAAACCATAGTATTTTATACGGTAAACGCCGGCTAGACAAAGAAAAAGCCGATTACCGGGTAAGGCACCGCTGGGGTGGTTATATTTCCAGCTTTGCTACTTCTTATGTTATCGGTAACCCCGTAACCGTGGGAGTGCTGGAAGGTGGGAACAAAGACCAGCTTCAATCAATCAAAGAAATTGAATGGAATAATGATATTAACGCCCTGAATAATGACCTAGCCTTTGACGCTTCGGTCTATGGCCGGGCCTATGAATATCACTTCCGGGACCGGGATAATATGGATCGGGTTGTCTTGATCAGTCCCCTTGAAATGTTTGTTATTCGTGATTTAACGGTAGAACAAAACATAATCGGGGCGGTTCACCTTCCAATCTATAACGGAATGGTAAACATGACGGTGTACACCAAAGATCAGGTAATCACCTATAAACCTTTTGTCCATTATTCACCTAGCCTTAAAGTGGATGAAATCACCAAACACAACTACAACGATATTCCGGTTGTGGAATGGTGGAACAATCGCTATAGAATGGGCGACTATGAAAGTGAGATCTCCCTGATTGACGCTTACGACGCTAGCGAATCAGACACCGCTAATTATATGAGTGATCTCAATGACGCCATGTTATTGATTAAGGGGGACTTGGAAGCTATCGGGGCAACGGCTGACAACGTGGCCAAGATGAAGGACGCAAATACGCTACTACTTCAAACAGGTATCAGCGCAACGGGTCAGCAAACGACAGCGGACGCCGGCTATATTTACAAACAATATGACGTAAGCGGAACGGAAGCTTATAAAAACCGTTTGGCGAATGACATTCACCGCTTCAGCCGTATTCCTAACCTAGATGATGATCGTTTCAATTCCACACAGTCAGGTATTGCCTTACTTTATAAGATGATCGGGCTGGAACAGGTACGCAAAGACAAAGAAACATACTTTACTAAGGCTTTGCGCCGGCGTTATGAATTGATCAGTAACATTCATAAGGCTGTTAATGGTCCGGTAATCGAAGCGAACAAGCTGACCTTTACTTTTCACCCTAATATTCCTCAAGATGTTTGGACTGAAATCAAGGCTTACATTGAAGCGGGTGGGGAAGTATCACAAGAAACCCTTCTTAATAATGCAAGCTTTACCGATTATGAAACGGAAATTGACCGGATCAAGAAAGAGGAAGGCGCAAGCGATTTTGAAAGAGTGAAAAGCGTAGGTGTGGCAGATGAATCTGAAGATAGCGGACAATAGGAGATACAACGCCGAACGAAAAGCCCAAACCGCTTTAATGAAACGGGATTTGGAGCGTGAAAGGATCTTGGTTGAAATCTATCAGGAATCTTATGAGCGCCTACAAGCCCAAATAGACCGCTTTTATATCAATTATGCGGGCCGTGAAGGCTTGACCAAACAAGAAGCCATGAAACGGGCTGACAGAATGGACGTTACAAAGTTCAACCGTAAAGCCTATAAAGCCGTAAAAGAAAAAGATTTCAGCCCGGCTACTAATGAATGGTTAAGAGTTTATAACCTGAAGATGAAAGTAAGCCGGCTTGAACTCTTAAAAGCTGAATTAGACTTGGAAATTCAAAACCTGACAGCAGAAACCTATGAAATGTTTGATCAGGCCCGTAGGAGCGAAATACTAAGCGAATTTGAGCGACAAGCGGGGATTTTGGGCAATTCATCCAAGGGAGTGAAAAAGCGCCTAGAAGCGATTTTAGACGCTGATTTTTACGGTGAATCATTCTCTAATAGGGTTTGGGGTAAAACAGGCTTACAGCAAACCTTACAAAAAGATGTTTTTGCTTCTTTGAACCGTATTTATACGGATATGATGGGGTATAAACAAGAACGGGACCGACTAGCCAAGAAATACGGCGCCAGCCGGTCAAGTGCTGAAAGGTTGATCAAGACGGAAATAGCCCGAATCAATGCGGACACACAAAAAGAAATGCTGGTAGCCAATGAGTTTACACATTTTATTTTTGTAGCTGAACCGGGAGCATGTGAAATATGCGCCCCTTTGGACGGCAAGGCCTTCCCGGTGGATGAACTTGAAAAGGGTGTGAATATGTACCCTATGCACCCAAATTGTAGGTGCTCAGGCTATGGACATATCGAACTAAAATATAAAAAGGGTGGTAGCACCTTAAACGATTTTAAACTAAGCGAGGGGGATGAAGAATGAAGCTGTTTCAAAAGATAAAAAGTTTCTTTTTACCTAAACATCCTTTATTGATAACACACGATAAAATTTCAAAATCATTTTTAAAAGGCCTTGAAGAAGGCCTAAAAAAATAAACTGTATATCTTTATACGGTTTTTTATTTTTGTCCAAACCGTGCTGAAGACGTTAAAAGTTGCATGAGTTCGGGGGGGTTGCCCGTAAAAGCGTAGAAAGGAGCCTACTAATGGCAGAAGATCAAAATACACAGGTTGTTGAACCACAATCAGCGGAAATGGTTGAGGAACAAGCTAGCACTCCGACGCAAGAAGCCGAAAAGATGGTATCAGTGGCCGAAATGCAACGCCGTTTGAAATCCTTGGAAGAAAAACATTCCAAAGATACAGCGGACGCAATTTCTAAAGCCTTGGAAAAATACAAGGCAGAAAGCGAACTGACCGGCAAGGAATTGGAAGAATACCGCCGGAAAGAAGCTGAAGCAGAAAAGCAGGCTTTGCTTGACAAGATCGCAGGTTTAGAGAAAGAGCAAACCAAGCGAGAATTGACAGATGAAGCTATTAAAACACTTTCTAGCCGGAAACTTCCGGTCAATGATAAAGTGATTTCTTTTGTTGTTAAAGATACCGCTGAAGGTACTTTACAAGCTATTTCAGACCTTGAAAGCATTATCAGCGAGATCAAGGCTGAATATTCGCAATCTGAACCCCCTAAAGTTTCATCCGAACTTAACGGGGAAGAAAGCGAAGACAAAGGGGACATTTTCCGAAGTTCCCGAATCATTAAATAAGACACCTTAAAGGAGAAATTTAAAATATGACAGTGCAAACTTTTAACCCTGATAAAGTCCTAGTTTCAGAAAAGAAAGACGGAACTTTTACTAAAAAAATGACTGATATCATTATGAAGGACGTAGCAAAAAACTCCGTAGTAATGCAACTTGGACAATATCACGAAATGGACGGCTTGCAAGAAAAAACCGTTTACGTTCAAACAGATGGAGTTTCCGCTTATTGGGTAAATGAAACCGAAAAAATCAAGACTGATAAACCTGAAGTCGTTCCGGTTACTCTTAAGGCTCACAAATTGGGTATTATCCTAGTTGCTTCCCGTGAAGCTTTGAACTATACCTGGGAAAAATTCTTTGAAGACATGAAACCGCAGATCGTGGAAGCCTTCTATACTAAGATTGATGAAGCTGGACTTTTGGGCCATGAAACGCCTTTTGCAAACTCAGTTGCTAAATCCGCTAAAGATTCAAGCCAGGTTGTTGTTGGTCCTATCAACTACGAAAACCTTCTTAAATTGGAAGATAAGCTTTATGAAGCTGACATTAACCCTAATGCCTTTGTTTCTAAAATCCAAAACCGCTCTGCATTGCGTGAATCTCGCGACGGCGACAAGAAAACAATTTACGACAAAGCAACTAATACCATTGATGGTATTACTACGGTTGATCTTAAATCAAAACAATTTAAGAAAGGCGACCTTTTGGCCGGTGACTTTAATAGCTTGATCTATGGTGTACCTTACAACATTAACTTCAAGATTTCTGAAGAAGGCCAAATTTCAACCATGAAAAATTCAGACGGTACACCAATCAACCTATTCGAACAAGAAATGGTGGCAATTCGTGTAACTATGGACATTGCTGTAATGGTTACTAAAGCAAACGCCTTTGCCAAATTGACCGCTACCGCTGAAAGCGTCTAATCAATTAGAAAGAGGTAACCAATGGCCTATATTGTAACCCGAAATATTATCGACACAAAAGATAATAACCGCTTTTATGAAGTCGGTGATTTTTACCCGCGCCCTGATTTTACAGTATCAGGCGCCCGAATTGCTGAATTAGTTGGAAAAGGTGTGATTGTTGCTGAAGGTAAAGCGGAAGCACCAGCACCAGCACCGACTGAAGAAGTGGCACCGGCTGAAGAAGCTGAAGGAACTGAAGAAAAACCACTTGAAAAATTGAAAGTGGCAGAATTGAAAGAGTTACTAGAAAAAGCAGGCGTAGAATATGAAGCGGACGCCAAAAAAGCGGATCTAGTAGCACTTGCCCAAACTATCGAAGGGGAATAAAAGCAGATGGAAGTGGCCCAACTTGCAAAAATTAAACGTCGGTTGGGTATTGATCCGACTGACAATTTAGAAAATGATTTGTTGACTGATTTAGTGGAAGATGCTGAAAGTTATTTCAAAGGCCTGACAGGCACGGCAGAAATAGCTAGTAAGTATAATTTCATGATCGAAAATGTGGTGTATAAGCTATACGGCCGGAAAGGTTCCGAGGGCGTAACGTCTGAAACGGTTGACGGTTATTCTGTTACCTATCAGGAATGGGATAACTTATTCAAACCATACATGGCCATTCTTAACAAAGATTTTGGCCTAGACGGTTCACAGCGTGAGCGTGGAAAGGTGTTTTTCCTATGAAGACACCAAACCGAATTACTTTAATTTACGGGGGACGTAAAAAGTACAATCCGGAAACGGATAAGTATGAAACGGAAGCAAGAAAGGCCGTAATAGTCCCTTGCTTGGTGAATAAAGTCACTCAACCAAAAGTGTTTGAATTGTACGGAAACCGGACAGATACAGTGATTTCTTGCCGGTTCCAAAAAGAGCAAGCGCCTTTTGATCAGGCCGTTTTTGATGGCGATACCTATGAACCTATTGAAGCGATTGACGCCCCTATAAAAGGGGCTGTACGCTTGAAAAAGGTAGGGCCTAACAATGGTTAGTGTTAAATGGCACGGCTTGGAAAAATTGACCATGACCATTTCAAATGCACACCCAAACGCTGTAAAACAGTCTATAGCGGTCTTGAAAAACAACGGTGAGCGCACTAAAGCAGTAGCAAAGAAGAAAGCCCCTGAAGACACGGGCTTTTTGAAAAATCATATCACTACTTCTTACCCGGGAATGGAAGCACATATTCACGCACAAGCCGGATATTCCGGATATCAGGAATATGGGACCCGGTTTCAGCCGGGGACGCCATTCATGCGCCCGGCAGTTCAGGAAATTCAACCGCAATTTCAAGAAGACATGACCAACGTAATGAAAGGGGTGTTTAAATGACGCCAAACCATGAATTATTTAGATTAATTTATCAGTTGGCTGAAGCAAAAGTACCAACTTTTGATTTTTTGCCGGAAGCTGGTACAAAATACCCCTTTGTTTATATTGGTGAAAATACGGCACAGGAAGCCCAAAATAACGACCTTTGGGGGACAGTGGGCCAAACGGTCCACATTTACGCTACAAGGCAACAGCGGGCCGTTTTGGACGATATTTCGGCCTATTTAGAAACGCTTGTCAAGAATATTTCCGGAAAGTGGGAATATAACTTGAATCACACTACGACAGATAAACAGATCATACCCGATAACACAGATGTCCGGCCATTGCTTCATGTGGTTTTGGACTTTTCTTTTACCTATACAAAAAAAGGAGAAAAATAACTAATGGCAGAATTAATGCAAGGAAAAGACTATATTGCATTTTTCCGACGCGTCAAAGATCAAAAGAAACAAGACGCCGGAAAAGTAAGATTTCAAACGGAATTAACTTTGAACGCTGAAAAAGAAGTAGAAACCACGAAAACAAAAGACGGAGTAGTTAACTCAGTTTCAGACGGTGAAACTTCAGGCGAATTTACTTCACTTGCTTACCGTGAAGATAAAGATACGGTCAATATGTGGAAAGAAATGCGCACATGGTTCCGCAATACGGATAAAATTGAAGTTTGGATCGTGGACCTCGCAAGCAAGTTTGAAGAAGGCGGAAAGGAAAAATATGATGTGGAATATTACCAAGGATTTTTCAAAAACTTTGAAATTTCCGCGCCCGCTGATGATAAAGTAGAACTTACTTATGAAATGGCTATTGATGGAAATGGTGTGATCAGCACTGACACGCTTACAGAAACCCAAAAATCAGCCATTAACAAGGCACAATACGAATACCACACTTTGGCTAAAGAGGGTGAAGGTACAGGGTTACCAGCCTAATTTTTCAGGGGCTTTAAAAGCCCCTTATTTTTTTGGATTTAAAGGAGAAATAAGACATGATTTTAAACATTGGGGGAAAAGAATATACTTTACATTTTGGAATTGGTTTCTTGCGTGAGATGAACAAGCTCCATTCAGCAGAATTAGAAGGAATGAAAACCGGTTATGGTGCTATGACACTATTCAATGCCGGGAAAGCCTTAAATGACCCTTTGGCCTTTATCGACGTGATCAAGGCTGGAACAGTTACGGAAGCGCAAAAGCCTTCAAATGAAGCTATTGAGAAATACCTTGAAGAATTGATCCTGAATGAACAGTATGACAAAGTTATTGAAGACTTGGTTAATGAGTTAAAAGCGTCACCCCTACTCAAAAAGGCAATGAACCTAGTAGAGTAGGGAACTCCGACCCGTCAAATTCCAACTTTGGCTATGATGAAGCCCTAGCGCTCCTTATTGCCCGGCACGGTATGACCTTCCGGGAAGCAATGCGGACAACGCTAGAAGAATTTGAAATTTATAACATGGCCTACGCTATTCAGCAAGAAGATAAGCGCCTAAACTCCGCTATTCAGGCTTGGTTTAATCAATCTGTTAAAGCGCAAAAAGGCCGGGGCAAGTCAGCCCGTCCAGCGTTTAAGAATTTTGAAGAATTTTATAACCATAAAGAAGAATTTGACAGGATTTTCCAAAAAAATCAACCTACAAAAGAAACCGTACCGCCTAGAAAACTAGACATGGCGGAACGAAACAGATTAATTAATCAAGCAAGGAAAGGGGGTAATTAATGGGAGCAGATTTTGACGTAACGGCCATACTTAAAGCGAACGTTTCAGATTTTAGAAGTGGTTTAAAAGAAGCCCAAAGTTCTTTGGAAAGCTTACGGAATCAAACCGGGTCAAGTCTTGAGAAACTAAGCGGGTCCCTTCATGGTGTCGGTGATTCCATGATGAAAGTAGGGGCCGGAATGACAGCCGGTTTCACTTTGCCGGTAGTTGGTGCTATCGGTGGAGTTGTCAAGTCTTTCGCAAGTCTTGAACAGGCCGTAGGTGGTATTGAAACCATGTTTAAAGGTTCCGCTGATACTGTTATCAAAAATTCAGAAACAGCATACAAGCGTGCTGGTGTTTCCGGTGTGAAATACATGGAGCAGGTAACTTCATTCAGTGCTAGCTTGCTTCAGGGGCTTGGTGGAGATACCGCACAGGCCGCCAAATATGCGGATATGGCTATAGTTGATATGTCTGATAATGCTAACAAGTTCGGTACTAACATTTCAGACATTCAAAACGCTTACCAAGGTTTTGCAAAAGATAACTATACCATGCTTGATAACTTGAAGCTGGGGTATGGTGGTACACAGGAAGAAATGGCCCGGCTGGTTAATGAATCCGGCGTAATGGGTGACAGCTTCAAGGCTACGGCTAAAAACGTGAAAGATATTCCGTTTGATAAACTGATCCAAGCTATCCACGTTACACAAGAACGCCTAGGAGTAACCGGAACCACGGCAAAAGAAGCAAGTGAAACAGTTTCCGGATCCTTTGAAGCTATGAAAGCTTCAGCTCAAAACCTTGTGGCCGGCCTTGGTCAGAAAAACGCTGATATCAAGGGCCTAATGCAAAACTTAAAAGATACAATTATCAACTTTAAGAATAACATTGTACGGGTTTTAGGCACAATTTGGGATAACTTACCACTTTCACCACTTCAAAAATGGATCGGCGCTATTGTAGTTTCCGCTGGTCCAATCCTTACGGTAGTAGGTACCATTACTAAAGTAGTAGGCGGAATTGTCGGAATTGTTAGTAAGGTTTCAGGCGCTATTTCAAGCCTAATAGCTGGTTTCCAAAGTGCAACGGCTGGGGGTTCAGCTATTTCCGGCGTGTTTGGTTCAATCGGTACCGCTATAGGTTCCATTTCCGCCCCGGTTTGGGCCGTAATTGGTGTTATTGGGCTATTCGTGGCCGGTTTAGTGGGCTTGTATAAGTCTAGTGAGGAATTTAGGGACAAGGTTAATTCAGCCTTTCAGGCTGTTTCTAAAGCTGTTTCAAGCGCTATTAATGAAGTAGTGGCCTTTGTAAAACAGATCTTTGGAAGCCTGATTTCTTGGTGGAATGAAAATCACCAGCTTATTCTTCAGACGGCTGAAACTGTATGGAACGCCATTAAATCGGTAGTAGAAACGATTGTAAACGCCATTGCCCCAATTATTGAAGCCGGATGGAACGCTATAGTTCCAATGGTTAAAACTGTTTGGGACTTGATCAAGAATGTAGTTGAAACCGGTTTGAATGTCATTCTTGGAATTATCAAAATGATCATGCAGATCATTAACGGCGATTGGTCCGGGGCGTGGGAAACGCTCAAAGGGATCGCCTTGAGTATTTGGGAAGGTATCAAAACGGCGGTAGGAATCGCTGTTCAAGGCCTTACTCAAGTTATTCAAGCGGGGCTTGAACTATTGAACCAAATTTGGACAGCTATTTGGAATACTATTGTAGCGGTGGTTGGCCCTATTTGGGATGTGATTGTGAATTTAGTTACAACAGCGGTTACAGCGGTTTGGAACGTAATTCAAACAATCATGACTACAATTTCAGATGTTTGGAATACTATTTGGAACACACTTTCTACAGTAGTTTCAACAGTTTGGGACGCTATTTCTCAAACAGTTACAACAGTATTTACAGCTATTTGGAACACCATTCAAACAATCCTTAACACCATTTCAGAAATTTGGTCCAATATTTGGAACAGCATTAAGGCGGTATTTGCTGGAATCTTGCTCACTATTGTGGGACTTGTTACAGGTAACTTTGATCTTATCAAGCAAGCCATTACAGGCGCTTGGAATGTCATTGTACAAAGTACGCAAGCTATTTGGAATACTATCGTTTCCTTTTTGGGTTCAATTTGGAATGGTATCACTTCAACAGCAACAGCAATTTGGAATGGAATAAGTTCGCTTATCTCAAATGTGATGAACGCTATCTTTTCAACTATTTCAAGTATTTGGAATAGCATAAGTTCATTCATTTCCGGAATTTTAAGCGGTATTTCTTCAACCGTTTCAAGTATTTGGAGTGGTATAACTTCTTCTATTAGTAGTTTTATGTCTAATATCGGAAGTACAATCTCAAACGGCTGGAATACTGTAGTAAGTACCGTTACTAGCGCCGGGTCCCGTTTGGTTTCAGCAGTTAAAACAGCCTTTACAAATGCGGTGAATGGCGCTAAAAACTTTATTAGTGGAGCAATTAACGTTGGTAAAGACTTGATCCTAGGGTTTGTTAAAGGTGTAACCGGGTTTGCCGGAAAACTTATTGACGCCGTGGGTGGTGCTGTTAAAGGCGCCATAAATTGGGCCAAAGGCTTGCTGGGTATTAAATCACCTTCACGGGTATTCCGTCAATTCGGGGTATACACTGACCAAGGTTTCATTATCGGGGTAGACAGCAAGGCCGAACAAGTAGCGAAATCAGTAGGAAACATGGCGCAAGGCGCTATTAATGCCTTTACTGATAAGGACCTATCAGGAACATTCCAAGATGAATTAAGTTCCGTGGATGGAGCGCTAGGAAGCCTTACCGCTTATGATCCAAACGTTAACTTTGAAGGTGGTAGCCTGACAGTCGGACAACAGCCGGCAGATATCACCTTGAAGCTTGGTAATACAGCTTATAGAGCCTTTACGAATGACATTACCAATGAACAAGAAATGGAATTAATTTTAGATAGTTACTAGGAAGGGAAAAAAATATGTATAATTACGCTAATCTGAAGAAATTAGATCAAGCCGTTACAGTTTTAGAACCTAGCGACAATCTAATTATTAACGGTCAACCCCTCAATAATTTAATTGAGGGGTACCGCCACTTAACAGTTTCAGGCCGTGGCCTATTGGGCCGGAATGTTTCAACTACCAAGGTTACAGGCCGGCGCGGTGTTTGGGTGGATGATTATGAGGATGAAGAGCGCACCCTGGAAATTAAATACCAACTTACAGCGGACACCAGCGCACAAATGCGGGACAAGTTCGCTAAATTAAACAAAATTTTAAGGACACACGCCCAAAGCGGATTCCTTGAAATTTCTTTCATGGATGAACCGGAATATATTTACTATGGTTATTTTAACGGGGCAGATAGCTTTGAAGAAACTAGCCTAAGTATTGTTAGTAAGTTCAGCTTATTAATTCCGGATGGATATAAGAAGAAAAGGCCCCAAACTTCAACAGGGCCTATTTCTCTTATTGACGCCGTGGAAGTCTTACCGGAATCAATTACAGTCACGCCGTCAAAAACCACTGACCGGGTGCAGATTGTGAACGGATCTAAAGTTATTTCTTTTTCGGGGAGCTATGCACCAGGGCAAGATATTGTGATTTCTTTTGATCCGGATGAAGTTAAGGCAACCTATGGAAACCGGAATATTTTGAGCGAATTAGACCGATTCAGCCCGCTGGAATTGTTTAAAGTCCGGGACGGTGACACAATCACCGCGGTTAATGCAGTAGTAAAAAAAGTAGTTTGGAGGGATGAAAGAGCGTGATTTATTTATTTGATAAAGAGGAACAGCTTATCAAAGTAGTGAGAAGAAACGCTATCAAGTCAGCACTTCAAAAATACGCGCTTACTACTGATAACTACGTTTCAGATCGTTTGACAGTTGAGATGAAGGCATTAAATGATGATGAATTTGAAAAGGTGGAGTTTATGGCCATTCAATCAATGGAAAATACACACCTTTTTCATTATTTTTATATCGCCCAAAAATCAACTAAAGGGGAAATTTCAACCTTTACCGGTGTTCAATCCGGTATTGAAGAACTACGGAAAACCCCGGTATTTGATAAGCGCCCTAAAAACACACCGGCTAAACCGGTGATCAATGAACTCTTACAGGGTACGAATTGGCAGGCCCGTTTTGTGGCCGATACCACAAACCACAGCACGAATTTTTACTATACTTCAGTATTTGACGCCCTTAAAAAACTTTGTAAGGTTTGGGGCCTTGAAATGCAGTTCTTTGTTGAAATGAACAGCAACGGCCTGGGCGCCCGGTACATTGATTTTAAAAAGAAAATCGGTGAAGCCGTAGGGAAACGGGTAGTCTATGGACATAATGCGCTAGAGATCCTGAAGGAAGTAGAAAGGACTAACATTTTTACGGCCTTAATTGGACGCGGTAAAGGTGAACAGGTTTCAAGCGCTGAAGAAAGCGGAAAAGGTGGGGACGGTTACGGCCGAAAAATCACCTTCGAAGATGTGGTCTGGTCCAAAGCTAAAGGGGACCCGCTGGATAAGCCTAAAGGCCAAAAATATTTAGAAATTCCTGAAATGACTAGGACTTACGGGATCAAAAATTCAAACGGCACAATGCGCCCTAAAATCGGTTTTACTGATTTCAATGAAGAAGAAGACCCGAATGAATTGATTAAGTTGACTTACCAAACCTTGATTAATTCAGCCCGCCCACAATTAACCTTGAAAACTTCAAGTGTTTACTTGCGGGGCGTAAAAATCGGGGACACTATCCGGGTAGTCCGACATGATAAGAAGCTAGATTATGATACACGGATTTTTGAAATTACTTTCAACCGTTTAAATGATCAGTCTAGTGATATCAAGTTAGGGGATCAGATCGGTGAAAGTTCATCTTCCAAGGTTCAGGCGGTAGCTGATAAAGCAGTAGAAGAATTTATCAATAATGAATTTAATAGCTTTATTGAAAACTTGCCGGACTTTATCAAAACGGCGGACGGTTATAACACGAATTGGTATAGTACCGAAGATCCGGTTAAGAAATACCCTAAAAAGGTAATGATCAACGATATTTGGTACAAACCGGACCCGGAACATGAAGGCCATAAAATCATGTACCGCTGGACCGGGGAAGTTTGGGAAGAAATTCTAAGGACTTACAATGAAGTTAGTCTAAGGGAAAAAATTGATCAGAAATTCAATGAGCTGAAACAGGCTATGGACCAGCAAAGCGCCAAAACTGAACAACAGATCAATGACGCTTTGAATAAATCCGGGCTTGGTAAACTTGCGGACGACGCTAAGAGGATAGCGGAACAAGCAAAAGGCGAACTTGAAGCGATTAAACAGCAAAACCAAACGGCCCAAAATGAGCTAACTACTTTTAAAACAAAGGTTCAGGCGGATTTAGACGGCAAACCAAGCAAAGCGGAAGTAACTGAATTGATTGACGGGGTGAAGGAGAAATTCACTACTAATATCGGTTTGAGAAACTACGTTTTAGGCACAGGGAAGCCGGCAGACGTCGGGAATAATACCAAACTTTACACGTTTTCAAAAGATTCCCACGGCTGGGGAACTGATCAAAAGTTAAGACTTTCTTTTGATTATCAGGCGGAAGACGCTGTAAAGAAATTCCGTATTAATCGGGTAGTTAGATACAAAAACGGTCAGGCACAGTGGGATTTTGCAATAAACAACCTTACAACGGGGAAAGCTTTCATTGATGTTTCTAGCGAAAAATCCGGGAAGTATTCAGAGCCTTTTATTTGGAAACCTTACAATCAGGGGAACCCTGAAGACATTGAAAGCATTGAACTTTATTTAAACCTTGATGAAGGCAGTGGTAACGTACAGATTAAAAATTTGATTGTTTCCGCTGGAACGAATGAAACTGATTGGGTACCCGCCCCGGAAGATCAAGAATATTTAGTAACACAGGCACAAGCTGAATTTGAAAGAACAGCGCAAGGCCTAAAGACTAAATTAGACACGATTTCTACAAACTTTAACCCGGACGGCACAACTTCAGAAAAGTTTAACCGCTTTTTGGAAACTAAAACCGCTGAAGGTATCAGCCGGGAGCGCGCTGAATTTGGGAAAAATTACGTTGCTAAAAATACTTATAATGAAAAAATTAGTGAGATTGAACAGAAGTTTAATCAAACAGATGGGCAATTAACACAGTTTGCGACTTATAAGAACGGCTTGGATGGTCAGTATGCGACAATTACCAAAGAACTTTCAGACAATAAGCGGGCTTATAGTGATTTTGCCCGGACGTCGGATGTATTTGTACAGGCCTTTGGTACCGTGGGGAGTGAAATAGCTAGCAATATTTCCCGGATGTTATTAAATGATCGAATTTTTCAAACGGAAGTTGGAAAATACGTAACAGATGATAATAATCTGATTGTTAATTCAATGACTATGACAACCAACACCCTTATTAATAATACAGATTCAGGCCGTTCAGTAAGCCTGAATGATGGTGTATTTGATATTAAGGTAAGCGGTGCAACTAGCTACACTTTTACAGGTTTTTCATTGCCTATCTATGTCAAGAAGATTTATCGCGGTGAAACCTATACCTTGGGTTTTAAATACCGCTTTAAAGAGTATCCGGATAATAATTTTGCCTTCAATGTGAAAAATCACAAACTTAATAAAATTTTGTTATATGCAGATATTGGTAAGAATAGGCCCCCTTTGGAAGAATGGCAAGAATTTCAGCAAACTTTCACGGTCCGGGAAGATTTTGCTTTTGGTGAAGATCGTAATTTTCCTTTTTACATTTACCTGGTTAAAAATGGCTGGGTAGAGTTTAAAGAACCTATTCTTGTACGAGGATCCAACACAGGGCCTTACAAACCAAGTCAATTTGATGATGCTTATAAGGCCAGCAATGAAGCAAAAAGCCTTGCTAGTGACGCACAAGCGAAAGCGATTCAAGTTGCACAAGGGACTGAAGCAGTCCGGACGCAAGTAACACAGCTAAATAATAGCTATTCAATCCGTAGTTTAACAAACGCCGGGGACGTGCTGGGGCAATTAAATTTGAACCCGGACGGCTCAATAAGAATTAATGAAGGTTTGCTTTCAATTGGTGAAAAAACCTATATTAAAGATGGTGTTATTAAAAAATCAATGATTGGAAACGCCCAAATTGACACGGCCCACATTAAGGAAATTGACGCTTCACAAGCTAACATTTTCAATCTGAATGTTAATAATATCAACGGTTTAAACGCTGAATTTATTAAGGCTAAGATTGAATATGCCTTGGTGGATTGGTTAAAAGGGAAAATAATTTCCGCTATTAATGGTAAAACCGTGCTTAACCTAAATGACGGCCGTTTGTCTTTCCATGATAATAACACCGGTATTTTCCGGGATGAAGCGAACGCGTCAAGCCAAGGGATGATGTTTCTTAATAACCCGATTTCCCTAGGTAATAGAACCGCAATAAATAGCCGGGTAGTTATCGGGGCTGACCGCCGGGATAACGACGTGAACAGGAATTGGAACCGCGGGGGATTCAACGGAATGATCGTGGACACTATTCGCGGGACGATTTCAACGGAACACGATAATGCGGATAAAGTAACGCTTGTAGGTGACCGAATAAAATTCACACACTCTTACGATTACGACCCAGCGACCAATTCCAACCCTTACGGGTGGCAAATTAACACATGGCTAGATCCTACTATTTTGCCTTTTGGTACTAATAGCCGGGGTTCTAAAATCTTTTCCGGTGATTTCAAACTTTTGAATAAAAGTACCGGGACAGATGGTTTCTGGTTGCGCGAAGTGTTAAGAACTCTTATTAATTGTTGGCAACACTTTGCAAATGTCAATTATACAACAGCACACTCAGGGACCGGAGCCGGTAGGCACAACCACACCTTAAACGAGTCGCTAGTAATCGCTTTGAGAAGTGAACTCCAAAAACTTCAAAGCTATGGAGTATAGAAAGGAAAATCAATGAACGAAGATTTTTATAATGGTGTACATTCTGAACTAGCTTCAGAAATTGGGCAAAAAGCGGTAATTATTGCGACACTACAAACGCAAGTAAAAAGTTACCACGAATACACCCAAAAGCTTGAAGGTGAGAAACAAGACCTTCAGAAAGTAAAAGACGAATTACAAGCAGATTTTGAAGCCCTTCAAAAAGAAAAAGAAGAACTTCAAAACCAACTCAATGAATTAAAAGTAGAAGGAGCTGAATAATGCGGACTTATGCAGTAGTAGGGAAATACCCGGTATATGATGAAGATGGAAAAATCACACACACAGACATTTCTTTAAACGCAACTAGTGGGGGCTTTGATAGCTTCACCCAGCGAGTAGCGGGGGATCACCGGAACAAGCCGGACGCTGAAGCGATTGAACTTGCTAAAGACGCTTACTTTAAGTCTGAATACGCCGAAAAGGCAATGTCTGAAAGCGTACAGGAAATTGACAACTTGAAAGTCAAAGCTAAGGAACGAGATTTAAAAGTACAGGCGCAGAAAGAACAGCTTGAAACCATTAATAAGCTAGTTGAAAACAACGCTAAATTGACACACGTTTCAATTCTTAATGCTGTTATGTCCAAAAATATCACTTATGGAACTATCTATAAACAGTATATGGACCTTTTGCCTATTGCCAAAACCGGCGACACCTTCCAAACAGATGATTTATTTGTATTGGAAGATCCTAGCCATGAAGAAGTGGACGGGGAAGGAATTAAGATTTTAATTCAGGCCCAAAAAGCCTTTACCTACAATGGCGAACCAATCAGCGAATTTATGAAAGGTGGCAAGCTGGAACTAGGAACAGCAACAGCATGGCCTTTTGTTGGAAAGGAATAAGGGTGACTTGTGGAAGTAATTGAACCGGATGGAATTTTTGGAATTTTTGAGGTGGTTAAGGACTTCTACGCCCACGGGATTGATGAACATTTTATCGTTTTTGCCTTAATGCTGATCGTGGCCCTTGATATTGTTTTAGGAGTATCAAGGGCGTGGGCTTACCATGACTTTTCTAGCCGTAAATGGCGGAAAGGTTTAGTCAGTCACACGGCCATGATCCTGATAACGGCGATTGGGTACCCGTTCGCGTTATATATGAATCTAGCGCCCATTGTGGACGCTTTTATAATGGCCATGATGGCGGCCTATGGATCCAGCATTTTGGCTAGTTTGTCAGCGCTGGGCGTAGAAATTCCGGGCCTTGATCGTTTTGTAAAACAAAACATAGATCACGAAAAGTTTCAACTAAAAGAAGGACTAGAAGAACCTAGTAAATTAATTAAAAAGAAAAAAGGAAAAAAAAGATGAATCAAATTACTGATATCGTTGTAAGCGGGGCTATGAGTATTCTAGTAGTGTTAGTTGGTATTGTAGTTAATTCCGTTAAACAGTACCTTTTAACCCGTGGCGGGAAGAAAGCACTTGAAACCGCTGAAATCCTAGCTAAGAACGCCGTACAGGCTACGGAACAAGTAGCCGATAAATTGGACATTCACGGCGCTGATAAGCTAGAACACGCTAAAACAAGCCTTATTGAAGGCCTTGAAGCTTATAACATTTATTTAACTAATGATCAGTTAAATACATTTATTGAATCGGCTGTAAAAACAGCTAATGACGCTTGGAAGAAATAACAGGGGCTTTAAAAATGGATAAAATTCAACTATTTCAAAATGAGGTGCTGGGCTACGGCTTTGATATTGATGGATCTTACGGGTGGCAATGCTGGGACGGTTACGCTAAATATTGTATTTGGCTAGGCGTTCCCTTTGCAAACTGTACCAATTCCGGCTATGTGAAAGATATTTGGGAACAGCGTTATAATAACGGTATTCTTGATTATTTTGATGAAGTAGAAAAGCTTGAAGGCAGTGAAGTTTGTATTTTCACGGAAAACGAATGGACCCCGGTTTCACACGTTGCTATGTTTGTAAGTGACATTGACGGAAACCAAGGCTGGTTCCTTGGTCAAAACCAAGGCGGAGAAGCCGGGCCAAATGGTGGTGGTGCTTTCAATCTTATGGCCTTCCCTTATTCAACTCTTTACCCTACAGCCTTCCGACCTAAAGGCGAACCACTTCCAAAAGAAGAACTCAAAGAGATCGTTACGGAAGTCATGGAAAGCCATGAAGTACCATTCTTCCCTGAAGAAGCTACTTTCACAGTGGGAGATAGCCCTATCAATGTCCGCCGTTATCCGGATTTAACCGGTGAAATCGTGGCGACTTATCAGCCGGGTGAAAAGGTTCATTACGATTCCAAAGGTACCAATGCAGGTTATCGCTGGATCTCTTACGTGGGAACTTCCGGAAACCGCAATTATATGGCTATCGGTCCCGTGGATGAAGCCGGCAACCGTACTGATCTATGGGGTATGCTGGAATGATGGGAATTAATTCTACAAACTTGAAGCAAACCAAAGGCGGGGAAATTGTCAAACAGGGCGATTTTGCTTCAGTCTTTGAATTTGATTTACTTGATTATGCTGGAAAGCCTATTGAAGCCCTAGACGGGCAAAATGCAAAAGTAAAACTTGCCGGATCAAAAGGGAAACTAGTGATTGAAACCACAGTTACAGGGTCCAAGGTGAATTTTAACATTTCAAAAATCTTACCGGTTGGAGTTTATCAACTTGAAATTGAAGCTGGTGACTATGTTTTTCCGAGCGACCAAAGCGCCAAAATTGACGTTATTCAGTCGGTTGAAAACTATCAAGCGCCTGAAGTTGTGGAGCTTGGAAAAGTCAATATTCAACATGAAATTTCCGAATACTTGGCCATTCACCCCGTGGATATTGCTGAAAACGTTAAACGTTATTTAGAAAGTCACCCTATTCAGTCTTATAATGATAGCGCCCTAGTCCAGCGAATTGAAGCGCTGGAAGCTAGACCAGCCGGGCAAGCGGTGGATCTGAGTACCTACCTAACTTCAGATTTTGCTTATCAAACCTTTGTAAACTATACAGCGCTTCAAAGTCAAATGACGGAAACCATTAAGAACAAACATTTAGAACTAGGCTTGGACGCTTTAATAGATACCAAACTAGCGAATGGCGGGGATCCGTTTCAGACTTTGAGCAAGGCAAAGGAAACCTTTGCTACTAAAGAAGACTTGACAAGCTTGATTTCCCGGATCGAAGCCCTAGAAAATAAAAACCAATAACGGTTAACCCCTTCCAAATGGAAGGGGCTTTTTTTATTGCTGTTATAACGGAAAATTTTAAGATTGTCTATTAGAATAGACAATAAAAAAAGAACTGTTTTCAGTTCGCTTTTTTAACTATACGGGCAAGAAAATGAATACGGTTTTGAATACGGTTTTTATTAACCATTGAGAATTAACAGATAACTATTAAAATTAGAAAACCTTGTTTTAAAGGCTTTTAAAGTATTAATAGAAATTAATAGAAAGCATTTTTGAAATATGCTAAAATA
>NZ_JVEE01000006.1 GCF_001073155.1 Streptococcus parasanguinis | reverse complement strand
GTATTTGAGTGTAAAAATGTCGGTATTTGAGTGTAAAAATGTCGGTATTAAGTGTAAGATTGTCGGCGTTGAATGCAAAGAAACGAAAAAGACATTGAATTGAAGATGCGTTTTTCCGAAAAACAAGAATTTTTCAGAAAAAAGAGACGGAAGAGAATGGTTCTGAGCTCAAAAATAGCGTTTTAAAGGCTTAAATTTAGAGAAAATAGCTCAATATTGCATAATGAAAACAACGCTTTTAATAAAAAAAAAGAACCAAATTCAGGCTCAAAATTTTATATTTTTTCTCTAAAA
>NZ_JVEE01000002.1 GCF_001073155.1 Streptococcus parasanguinis | reverse complement strand
TCATAATAAAAACACCCCAAAAGTTAGATTTTTTCTGTCTAACTTTTGGGGTGCAGTTCATTTCCCTGCTCTTTTAAATAATTATTTTGTACTTGTACGTTTGAATTTAGCGTTTTTCAACATTGTTACTACTGAAGAATCTTCCGAGTCCTTAACATTTGATGTATCAAATGTTAAAACATCTCCAGATACCTTGTATTTAATCTTTTCATCACTACCTTCTTTGGAGGTGAAAGTTTTTTCTTTTTGGTTAACTTTGAGATCATATGATTGTTCATTCTTTTGACCTAAGGCTTCAGCCTTGACATTGAGAGTTCCTTTTGATTCTTTGATCTTAATAGAAATTTCAAATTTAACAGAGTCTTCAATAGACTCAAATTGACTACTAGAGATGCCTTGCTCCTCAAGAAGTTTCTTAAGTTCAGTTTTTGATGGTTTGTAGACATAAGTCCCGTTATCACTTTTGGCACCACAAGCCACCAAGAGAACTGCTGCAAAAACAGCTACAAAAGCCAAAAGAATACGTTTAAAGTTTTTCATAACTTCTCCTTTTTAGTTAGATTAACCCTATTATATCAACAATTCAGACACACGGCAATGAAATATTACAAATGTAATACTCTTGTAATATTTTTATCAACTAATATGTAACGATAAAAATGCAGGATCCGTAACTACCTTCGCTAAATTATTTAACTTTTTTAAACTTAGCCATTTTTATATAGTTTACAAAAATATCAGAACTACTCGAGTTTGATTCTTTCACATCCATAAAGGTTAGCATATGATTAGAAATTTTATACGTCATCTTTGTCCCACTGTGGTCATTCTTCATTACAAATATTTTGTGTTTTTGGTCAACCTTAAAATCATAGGATTGATTGGTATTTTGAACATTTGATTTTATTTGAACCTTCATAACGCCTTCTTTATCCTTAATGATAATCGAAACCCTAAATTTATAATCATCTGTAATGATATAAGCAAGTTGACTTGGTAGCATCTCCCTCACTTCTTCTGTTGTGGGTTCGAATACATAAGTCCCATTATCACCTTTTGCCCCACAAGCTACAAGGAAGATTGCTGCAAAAACTGCTATAAAAGCCAAAAGAAACTGTTTAAAATTTTTCATACCTACTCCTTATTTCATAGAATATCCTTATTATAGCAACAATCTTGTCGTATCTCAATGAAATATTTGATGATACAGGGCTTGTAAAAGTCACGAAAGAAAGAATGCACAAAAAAACCGAGGCCTAAACCTCGGTTTTTATTTTTATTGGAAACTCTATTATTTAAGAGTAACTGAAGCGTCGTTGCTTTAGTTGTTCTCACACAGCTATTTTTTACTTGGTTTCTTTACTTGGCGGGATTGTGGCGGGACTTGCAGTTAGTCCGAGCTCTCCTAACACCTCTGTTATTTCAGCACCGCCAGTAACAATCTGTCTATCATAGAAATGAGAATAGGTGTTTAGTGTTGTAGCTTTGTCCGTTCTTCCTGAACGAGCCGAGACATACAAAACATCTTTTTTTAGAACGTTTATCATAAATGAATCATGACTATGACGTAGACCTTTCCCAGTAATAACCGGAACCTTAGCCACTAGTGCATGCCTTTTTAACATTCTACTTAAGGTAGATTTGTTCATGGGAGTGTTAAACCGTGCTAATACAAAATTATCTTCTCTATTATACACTTGTACAGTTCTCCAATTTTGCAACACTTTAACAGTTTCGTCATCTATTTCTAAGAAACGCATTCCTGCCCTTGTTTTTGTCTGCTCTTTTCGAACGTATTTCCCATTCCCTTGATATTCGAGGGTAGACTGAATATGAATAACCTTATTTTTAAGATCTATATCAGACCACTTTAAACTAAGACCCTCAGAGACTCGCATCCCCGTCATAAAATAAAGCCAGATAGCCGTATAAAACTGCCTCTCTTCATAAACTGTCTGATCAAAAGTTTTTAATACCTTATCAAGTTCCTCTACAGTCCAAAATTCAGTTTTCGGTTTTTCTCCTTTAGGATTGTCTAACTTTCGACAAGGATTATTTTCGATGTATTCCAAGCGTTCTGCATAATTTAAGCACTTCTTCAGTTTACACCAAAGTCCTTTTGCGTAGTTTGGAGAGTAGTCTTCCACTAAAGATAATCTAAAATCTTCACATTCCCTAACATTGATTTCAGACAATTTTTTGTCAGCAAAAACTTCAATAAAAGTCTTATACTGAGGATAAGCAGTTTGATAGGTTACGGGCTGAACAGTTTTCTTATAATAAGGCAAATAAACATCTTCCATAAATTTTGAAAATGGAATATCTAATTGTGGCCTATTTGCACTGGCACTAGCTATTTTAGCATTGTATTCAGTTCTTATCCTACAGACTTCGTCAAAGGCTTGCTTTTCTGTTTTAAAATCAATTCCAAATTGATCTTTATAAGATTTAACCCTAAACCTCTTTCGGTCACCCGTAGACGGATCTACACTGAATTCAACCTCATAGTAAATTTTTCCTTTCTTATTTCGACTTACGCATTTATATTTTTTACTCATTTTGTTCCTTTCTTTCAGAAAGCAACTTAAAGCCGAGTAATTCTTCTACAATATACGTAGGAGCTAAATTAAGACGAGAATTATCAAATGGTGATTTACTTAATTCTACCACATTATTCGATAAAGCTCTAGATTCTTCAAATTGTCGAACAGCAATTAACTTTGCTTGTCTTATAATATCCCGTGCCGTATGTTCAGGAAAACCTAATTTCATTAATTCTGTATGATTTATTGTTAGCATTATCTCTTCCTTCTAATTCTTAATTACAGAGATTTCCATCTTTTGATAAGGCTTAGAATAGTTCAACAAATTAAATCATTAACCAATAGCCATAAACTACTTTTCTTTAAAATAATTGTACATCGCATAATAGTCAAATTCCATTTTAATGCCGGTTCTTCCATTACGATTTTTTAAAACTACTAACTCAATTTCTCTAGGATTTCTTGATTTCGCTTCATTAACGTCAAAGCTATCTCGACCAGTCCCCTTAAGTTGAAGTCCAATCAAAACATCGCTAGAATACTCGATTGCACCGCTCTCCTTGAAGGACTGCATACTGACAATAGATTTGTAGTTTTCTCTATTGAAAGAAGAGATCACGATTAATGGAGTTTTAAAGTCTCGACTAATCCTTTTCAATTCTATTACCGATCTGTCTGTGTTTTGTTTTTCAGTAAATCGTTCATTCACTGGGTATAGAATCTGTAAATAATCAATAATAACAACGGGTACTTTTCCAGTATATTTGATATGGTCTTTTACAGTATTTCGAATACAATTCACACCAATAGGTCCAGTACCTTCTACAATGTAAATATTTTTGCAGTATTGCGAGTAATTTTCTCCAGCTTTTTTAATCAAATCAATCTCTGGGTTGCTGTAACCTGAATATCTACTCCCCTCAGTAATTCCTCGTGTTGTTTTTGCATTTCTGACATCACTATTAGAGGCAATAGATTCGATAACTGTGTGACGACTAATACTTTTACTAATTATTTCCCATCTAGACATTTCAATACTAAAAATCAAAACATCAGTTCCCTGTGCTGCAATTTGATCAGCAATCTGAGTTACAAATGTTGTCTTACCAAGAGAGGAAATTGCACCAACACAATATAAGCCTTCGTAAAGACCACCTTCTAATAGGTCATCTAAACCTTCAAAATTTGTTTTAATACATGAATTATTAGAACCATTCTTAATATCATTAAAAAACTTCGGAAGATGAATAGCTGTTGAATTTTCAAGATACCGCTCTTTTTCACTTTTGGTTTGATTGATTGCATTTTCTACCATTTTGTTAAATACTCCTTTATTTTTCACTAACATTTCGTTAGGATCTTTTACGTCATCAATAGTTAATTTGAAAGAAATAAATTTTATTTTCTTACTTCTAAATTGCTCTGCTAATTTTAGTTCAGCCTCTCTCCCCTTTTCGTCTTGGTCCAATGAGAGAATGAATGTACGATCAATTTTTAGATCAGAAACAAGATTAATTAATTTATTTATATTTCCAATACTACCAAGTCCTACTGCCTTTCCACCAACTTCAACGATGCTCATGGCATCTATTTCGCCTTCTACAATAAAAATTGGATCCGTAGATTTTTTGAAGAGTTCGCTTTTATTAAAAAGATCGCTCCCTCCCACTTTCTGTTTCATATAGTTCAATTGAGGTTCGGGTACAATATCTCTTGTATCACGAGCAAAATAACAACTTTCACTTAAAGGAATAATTAACCGAGGTGTTTCAGGAACATTAGGATTAGTCACATGGGGATGCTTCCATTTTTTTACGTAACCAACTTTAAACCGTTGGACTGTTGAAAAACTCAACCCTCGTTTAAGAAAATAGTCAGTTTCACAAAGATGCTTTATTGCCTCATTATAAAAACTTGAATAATTATCTTTTTTCTCTTCTCCCTTTAAAGGAAAAACAGCATTGTAATTCAAATATTCACTCTTCTGGTAATTGAATCCATCACATTCAGTTGATAGATTAAACAACTCTCTGACACGCTTCAATTGATCCTTAAATTTATCAAGTCCTTCTACATAGCCGATAAGATCAAAGATATCTCCACCTCTATCGCAAGAGAAACATTTCCATTGCGTTTCATCGTAAATGTGAAAAGCACCAGTTCTGTTTCTTCCTTCACCACTGTGGCAAAGAGGGCAAATATATGCTCCCTTACCACCTTTACGACTTGGTTCAGAGATTTGGTCAATGTATACTTTCAAATAAGATTTTTCTTCTTCAAACATATTTGTACTCCTTTTTTCATTGCCAGTAAAAAAATAAAATCCGGATTTTTTTCTTTACTGGCAAAATTATAGCATTGCCTTCAATACGAAAATTGAAGGCGTATGCTGCTTATTAATATTATTAGTATTGAAAATCAGAGATGCTAAAATATCAGTTATACCAAGGGTGAAAAAATTTTTTACAAAATCAACATACCCCAAATTCTAATTCAAAATACCCCAATTTTTAATTCAACATACCCCATACATAAATCCTGATTTAATCAAAGCAAATCAATAAATCAGTGAATTTAAATCCCTGAAACCTTAAAATGAACCCTATATTTTTGAAAATCAAAAAAAGAATCCATCTTTATCTGTTTTTTTGATAAAGGTTCACAATTTGGATTACAGTATTCCCAACAAACTAGGATTTTATCATCGGCTAGTTTATCAAGTGAATTAGTTAAGCTCTCCTCAATTCTTGAACGCCAACCACCTTTTTTCAATCTAACTTCTTCTATTGCTGGAATTTTAGGACATACATTTAACAGAGCTTCAACTGATATGACTTCATGAATTTTTTTCTTTCTATTATTATTGAGACTTTGATGATAGACTAGTTTCTTTGCGATAGAATAAACATTTTTACTACGTTCATCAATTTTAAAAAGTCTGAGAGGGAAATTTGTCACATAAGAAGTAATTAAATATCTAACGAATTTTTCAGTCAATTGAACTGTATAAACTCCTTTTTTGCATTTGAATTCCTCAATCAGTTTCATATCTTTGAATTCTTTGATTTCCGATTTTCTCTTTTCTGCGGTACTAATAGAAAGATCGTTTAGCAAACTTAATGCCTCTTCAATGATACGACGTACATTTTTCTTCGTTGAAGTACTTTTTAGATTATTTTTCCCCATCAGTTCTGCATACTGTTTAATTGAAAATTCAACCAAGCAATTAACAGCCTCTTCTTCACTTAGTCTATATTGGTTCTTCTTCCCTACAAGCAAAATTAATAAATCTAACATCTTCAAAACTCGGAGTTTGAAATAATCTTTGTTAGCATCAAAATTTTCAATATGAATCGTACCAGGCCCTAAATGAATCGATGTTCGATTAGTGATTCGATCCCTTACTTTGTCATCTGTTTTCAAATTAACAGAAGGTAGCAAATTCAAAGTCGGTGTATTTAAAATCTTCTCGATTTTCTTGTTTTTATCAACAGGCATTATATAACCTCTTTTTTTATTTATTTGAAAAGATTATTGAGGGCACAAAAAAAGAGCTGTTAGCTTGGCTTGTTTGCTAACAACTCTCTTGCTCTCAATAAATTTTTTTCTTTCCATACTAATAGTCTGCCATTTTTTGATGAAAGTAAAAAAAAGAAAAATCAAAAAAAGTCGCTTTTTCTACCAAAAATTGCTCAATTTTCTACTAAAATTTAAAAAGGACACTTTACAAAGTGCCCTTTAAAATAGCGGAAATAGTGATATTTTAAGGATTTTAATACACATTATAAGATCTTCCATATAGGATTAAAATTTTTTTGAAAAAATTTTTAATGACCAAATTAAAAAAATTTTTTAATTTCATACCTAGGATTATAGTTTCAACTGAAGAACACTAAATCATTCCTATACGGAGAGACAATTTGTATAGTTATTTATGATTTATTTCAATCCAAAGCCTATTTTTCTTCTAATTCCAAGATTTGATTTTACCTGAAAAAGAATGCTGATAAATCAACATTCTTTTTATGTTATTTTTGAACAAAATGGTGCGATTTGACTGTTTAGCTACCAATAAGATACCACAAATTTAAGAAAGTCTTTCATCTTAAACGCCAAATTCAATGATTTCTCTTGATATTTCTTCATATCTATCTTCTTTTAAAAGAGGTGATTCAACTCTAATCTTACAATAATCTCCATCAATTCTATATAAATTTTCTCTGATTACTGAAAAGAAAGTCTGAGTCTTTAATGTCAAAAAATATGAACCTATAGCTCTAAACATTCTCTCTTGTGATATTGTATCAATTTCATTCTTTACGAAAGAGTCAATAGCAAATGGAATCTTAAATTCACTGTTACTTGCTATTAAATTCATATAAATTAGGTAGCTTTCAATTAGTCTAAAATAGCATAGTATCAGACACTTGCAGAATTCTATCTGTATTTTATTTTCAATACAACTGATTATCAAATGCAATATATTGGATTGTATTTCAATTTGAACTCTGTGTTAATCACGAAATCTATAATCTTCTAACTTAATAACCTCATCATAATTATCTTTATTGAATTTATGAGCAATTTCAATAATTGTACAATCTTGAGAGTAAATAAGCTGTCGAATCTCTTTGGCATTCGTATCATCCAATGAAGCTGTTACCTCATCAACAAGTAGAATGGGCTTCAATCTAAGCAAAGCTCTGGCAAGTTCCAATTTCATCATTTGACCACCTGATAGATTTTGTCCATCAAGGTGTAGTTCAAGATTATTGCCAACTTCCTTAAGAAGATTAACTTTCTGTAACACATCTATTATACTACTGTCTAAAAAATCTTGGAAGAGAGTTACATTATCTCTTAAACTACCGTTAAAAATATAAGGCTTTTGATGAATGACTGATACACAATCATACGATGGCTCAAAAGACATTCCATTCTCATTTTCAAAAGAAATAGTTCCTGAAAATTCAGTATCTTCGTCGCTTAAAAGTTTAAACAGAGTAGATTTTCCACTACCGCTTGCTCCCGTCAGTAAAACCTTTTTTCCAAAAGGAATATTAAGAGATAACTGTTGAAAGAGCTTTTTTTCTCCAAATGATTTACTTAAATGATCAATATCAATACATAATTTTCTTCCTTCAACGTTTTTTTCCTCTACGTCAGTAAATCCATCACTTAACTGTAAAATAGAAACTACCTTATCTCTAATAGCTGTGGATGATTGTAGACTAGAAGTGCCTTCTAGCAATTGTTGTAATGGAGAAATAAGATTCATCGAGGCCGTCATCATGGCCAGTAATGTCGTCAGAGTTAAAGAGGTTGTTCTCATCAAAAATAAGCCTACCATCAGAGGGATAACTAGCCCTATACCTTTGAGAGGTCCTGTCCAAAACATGACTAAATTATGACTTGTGAAATAATGGTATTGCTTCCTTTCAGTGTTTTTGATAGCATCCAACACATGAGCCGAAAACTGCTGGCTAGCTTGATTACTACGAATAGTATCTATTCCTTTTGTAAAATCCGTGATAGAAGCCATACTGTTTTCTCTAGCTTTACTTAATTCCTCCCCTCGTTTCTTCAACATCTTATGAAAGACAAACTGGGGTATGATCATTAAGAATCCCCCAACTGTAAACATCAGACCTAGTTGGATATGTTGTATCAAAAGATAGGACACAGATGCTAGAATAGATAGACCAAAGATAGGATAAATAATGAGCGGGACCAGATACTCTTGCCAAAACATTAGAATATCTTGTGCTAAAAAGGAATTTAATTCTGATGGACTGTATTGCAATGTTCTTTGATAGAACTTCTCAATAGCTTTTTTAGAAATGAGCACATTAAATTCTTCAATGATTGCTCGTGCTAGGAGATTATTGACATACATACAAGCGTAGATAAATGCAAATAATAACACTCCACTTAATCCAAATGTTAGAATCATTCGATTGTCATTTACATCAATTTTTCCTGCTACCTGTATGAGAAATGAAGTAAGTAAGCCTTGTAAGGAATACAGTAGCGAAAATAATAGATAAAAAAATAATTTAGTTTTTGAAATATGCTTAAAAATAGTTTCCATCTCATTCCACCTTCAATTCATAGTTGACCTTATTTGATAAAATCTCAAGTTCAAAATTTTGTAAAATATTTTGTCGCAGACAAGATTTTTGAAGACGTCATAATCTTGATCAAAATCAT
>NZ_JVEE01000005.1 GCF_001073155.1 Streptococcus parasanguinis | reverse complement strand
AAAGCAGTAGCTGGTGAAGCTGGAGTTCCATTCTTCAGTATCTCTGGTTCTGACTTTGTTGAAATGTTTGTCGGAGTCGGTGCTAGCCGGGTTCGTTCACTTTTTGAAGATGCTAAAAAAGCAGCACCAGCCATTATCTTTATCGATGAAATTGATGCTGTTGGGCGCCAACGTGGTGTAGGTCTTGGTGGCGGAAATGATGAACGTGAACAAACCCTTAATCAGCTCTTGATTGAGATGGATGGTTTTGAAGGCAACGAAGGAATCATTGTTATCGCAGCAACTAACCGTTCTGATGTCCTTGACCCTGCCCTTCTTCGTCCTGGCCGTTTTGACCGTAAAGTATTAGTTGGACGTCCAGATGTGAAAGGTCGTGAGGCAATTCTTCGTGTTCATGCTAAGAATAAGCCACTTGCTCAAGATGTGGACTTGAAATTGGTTGCTCAACAAACACCAGGATTTGTCGGTGCTGATCTCGAAAATGTTTTGAACGAAGCAGCCTTGGTTGCAGCTCGTCGAAATAAAAAAGTAATTGATGCTGCTGATATCGATGAAGCAGAAGATCGTGTTATTGCAGGTCCATCTAAGAAAGATCGGACGATTTCGCAAAAAGAACGTGAAATGGTTGCTTATCACGAAGCTGGTCATACAATCGTTGGTCTGGTCTTATCAAATGCTCGTGTAGTTCATAAAGTTACTATTGTTCCACGCGGTCGCGCAGGCGGTTACATGATTGCCCTTCCAAAAGAAGATCAAATGTTACTTTCTAAAGAGGACATGAAAGAACAATTAGCAGGGCTCATGGGAGGACGTGTTGCCGAAGAAATTATTTTCAATTCGCAAACAACAGGTGCTTCAAATGACTTTGAACAAGCTACCCAAATGGCGCGTGCAATGGTGACAGAATATGGTATGAGTGAAAAACTTGGACCGGTTCAATATGAAGGAAATCATGCGATGTTTGGTGCTCAAAGCCCACAAAAAATGATTTCAGAACAGACGGCTTACGAAATTGATGAAGAAGTTCGTGGTCTATTGAATGAAGCCCGTAATAAAGCGGCAGAAATTATTCAAGGAAATAGAGAAACGCATAAACTGATTGCTGAAGCTCTATTAAAATATGAAACCTTGGATAGTGTTCAAATTAAATCATTATACGAAACAGGAAAAATGCCTGAAAATTCAGAGCATGAATTAGAAGAAGAAGCAAAACCTCTATCATATGATGAGATTAAGTCAAAATTAGAAGAAAATAACTAATTCAAAAGAAGGAAAATATTTCCTTCTTTTTTTATTAAAAAAGTGTTGACAGAGTAAAAATATTCTGTATAATAGAATATGTTGTAAAAATGGTCCGTTGGTCAAGGGGTTAAGACACCGCCTTTTCACGGCGGTAACACGGGTTCGAATCC
>NZ_JVEE01000004.1 GCF_001073155.1 Streptococcus parasanguinis | reverse complement strand
ACTGCTTTTGCTAAAAGGGTTTTACCAGTTCCTGGAGGGCCTTCAAGAAGCACACCTGCTGGGATTCTTGCACCCAATTTAGTAAAGCGTTTTGGATCTTTTAAAAATTCAACAACTTCAACAAGTTCTTGTTTTTCTTCTTCAGCTCCCGCTACATCTGAAAAACGAACTTTAATATCTTCTTTATTAGCAGCGCGGGCTTTATTACGACCAAAGTTCATTGCACCTCTGGCACCTCCGCCACCGCCTTGGTTCATCATTGAGAAGAAGAAAAACATGACGATAACAAATGGAACAATTGAAGTGAGAATTGTTATCCACATGCCACTTGAGCTCTCACGCTTAATGGTGATTTCTGCTTTGTGGTCAGCTGCTAATTTTTGTAATTCATTGACGGTGATATCAGATGGGAGGATGACACTAGTAAAGCGAGATACTTTTTGAACACTTGGGGTAAAAAATTGAATTCCTGTATCATCTTTTGATTCTTTAGCTTTATTATAGGTCCCTGCAATTTCAATCACACTACCATTTGGTTGGTAACTGATCGTTTTTACATTATCATTTTTAATTTCCTTGACCAATTCTGTGTAGTTGATTTGCTGACTTTGACCAACTCCATTACCCGCAAAAAAGTACTGGAATCCTGTCACAGCCGCTACAATAATCAACAAATACAGAAATGGATTTCGAACAAAACCGTTATTTTTTCTGTTATTCATCTAGTCTCCTCTATTTTGAGTACACTTCCTCTTTTAATACACCAACATAGGGTAGGTTACGATAATTTTCATCATAGTCTAAACCATATCCTACAACAAACTCATTTGGAATCGTAAAGCAGGTGTAATCTGCTTCAATCTCAACCAAACGTCCCTCAGGTTTATCCAGTAAGGTAGCAATCTTTACAGATGCCGCATTTCGTTCTTCAAAGAGTTCTTTTAGACTCTTGAGGGTTTTACCTGTATCGATAATATCTTCTACAAATAAAATATCTCTACCAGTAATATCTTGGTCGATATCCTTGATAATATTAATAATACCTGAGCTTGCTGTACCACCATGATAACTTGAAACCAGCATAAAATCCAATTCAATATGTGTATCCACGTGGTTGATCAACTCTGCCATAAATGGAACAGAGCCTTTCAAAATTCCAACAAAAATTGGATTTTTTCCTTGGTACTCTTTTGTTAGGGTTTCACCCAATTTCTTTGCTGCTTCTACAATTTCATCATGTGAAACCAATACTTTTTTTATATCTTTTTCTAACATGTTTTTACCTATCTATTTTTTGAATATAAAGACTATCTTTCATTATACCACTTTTTGAGAGCTTACTCAAATCACTCGTTACCAATCCCACTACAGAAAGAATATTATGATTTTGTTCTATAATGAGAGCCTTTTGCCGAAGAGAAATTGGAATTTTATGGTTGATAAACCACCGTCTTAATTTTTGATGGTGGCCATTAACAAGTAGCTGATCTCCTTCCTTTCTCCTTCTAATTAAGATGGGAGTTTCGCGTGAAACAGAAAGAATTTCTACATTTTCCCCTACTAATGGTTGTCCAAAAGATAGTTTATAATTTGCAATTTCAAAGATATTCCCAAATTCTAACAAAAATGGGAGGGGTTGGTCATCCGACTTTTGACTGATTTTTTGTATTTCAAAGAAATCATATTCCTGATGTAGTTCATAATTCGACTTTAAATAATGGACGCAATTTCTTTTTTTTCGCAGTAAATTTAATAATTCTTGAAACTGTACCCTACCAAGTTGCAAATCTGGAAATTGTGCCAAATACTCTTCTAATAAGAATGATTGTACAGAATGAGAATACGTTCTAAAAAAAGCTAAATCTTGAATGGTTAACTCGCTAGTCAATTCTTTCAGTGCTTGGTGCCAATGAGTCACTTCTTCTGCTAAATAACGAAGACTTACTTGCATTTGAGGATTTTCTTTTTCAAATTCTGGAAGGTATTGATGGCGTACACGATTTCGAAAATAGTCCTGTGAGTCATTGCTACTGTCTTCAAAGTGAGGGATTTCCATCAACTCATCTTTGGTAAAAGTTAACAAAGGACGGATTAGCTCACCCTTACCAAATGGTTGGCGTACAGGAATGCCATTTAAATGGCGTAATTTTGTTCCTCGTATTAAGCGCATGAAAGTTGTTTCAGCTTGATCATTTGCATGATGACCTGTTACTAAAGCGGTGCAATCTTCTTTCTCCATAATCTGTTTAAAAAAATCATAACGAAAGGTACGAGCTTTTGCTTCTGTAAAATCACCCGAATAGTGAGCCACATAGATACGTGTCTCTCGCCTATCAGCTAGCGTTCGAAGTTCACTTTCTTCTAAATCTGATTCTGGTCTTTGTCCATGATTGACATGAGCGAGTACCAGATGGATTTTCAATCGTTCTTTATTCTTATATAAAAGTTCATACAGATTCATTGAATCCAATCCACCAGATAAGGCAACCAAAACACGGCGATGGGGAGTAAATAGATCTTGTTTTTCACAAAACTCTAAAAATCGCTTTTCCATTATTTCAATACCTCATAGATATCTTTTGAAATGTTGGAAATCGTATCATAATTCGAATGATCTGTAAAAATGGCTATTACATAGGGTGAATTTGTGTATACAATCGCAACATCATGTCTAAAATCATAGGCATCTCCAATTTTATGAGCAACTTTTACTGGAAGGTCACGCGCAATCCGTTGATCATCATATTTTGTAGAGGAGAGCGCATCAATAATAGGGCCATTTTGTTGATAGACAGCCTCCATGACATTGCCAGCCATTTCAGCGGATGCTTCTCTTTTTTCAACATCCCAATGTTTCTTTGCAATCCTATCCAAAGTTTTTTGGAAGTCTTGATCTGATTGATGAGTGACATAATAATTCAAGATATTATGTCCAACATTATCTGATTCTTTTGCAATCTTATCTACCAACTCTTGAACACTGTATTCTTTTCCATCGGGTGTTTTTGAAAGGCTACCACTTCCTTCTGGTTCATAGCCACCTTTGAAATCATTGACTTCTGGAATATATTTGTAGGTTGTAGTTGGAGAAATGGCTTTTTTATTGAGCTGTTCTTGGACGTAGTACAAGTATGGTAATTTTGTTACACTGGCAGAATACATTTCTTTTTGCGGATTGATTCCAGCAGTATTTCCAGTCTCTAATTGTTTTACATAGATTCCATACGAAGGAGAATTGTATTTACTATTCAACAATTCCTGGACTTTTTCCATTCGATTATCTTTTTCAGTGACGAATGCTTTGTTCACCCAGCCCTGACCTTCAATCTCCACAAATTCATCTCGTAAAGTCTTAGCTGTACGTAAGACTGTCACTTTTGTATAAGGAGAAAGAGGTGTATTTTTTTCTTTTGTACCATTTATTAAGGGTCGGTCATACACTTTAAAACCAGGTTTTAGCCACATGTCTTGTTTTTTTTCTTGTGTTTCTTGTACAACATCAGAAAAAATGACAGAAGAATCTGCTAATACATATCCTTTATCTGCTATTTTAAATACAGCTTTCCCTTCATCATTTACAAAGAGTTGTTCGATTGTAAACGGTGTGTTGGGGAGAATTTCTCCTTGTGCTTTTTTCAACTGAGGATCAGAAAAAACAGAAATTTTGCGATAGACATTCGGGTTCGCTGGAATTGAAGAAAAATAAAGTTCTGATGGATGAGCCATTGTCTGAGAAGACTCAGACTGCTCGACACTCGCTGCTTGAGACCCAATAAATAAAATTGGAACTAACAATAGGAGCAGAAATCGTTTAGACACCTGTATTCCTTTCCTTTTCATCCTTTTGAAGTTTAATCATTTGGTTTTTCTTTTTTAATTCCTCTAATTTTTCATCCGAAAATTCAAGAAATTGTTTAACTGTTTGTAAGATATTTTCCATCGGTTATTGCGGGAGTAAATCTGGGATGGTGTAAACATATTCACCATCTTTTGAAAAAGAATACTTAGCGCGTGCATATTTTGTTGCATAATCATCGTCTTTTAATTTTTTAGCGATGTCTTGTTGGTATTCTTTTTGTTCACTTGTTTCTTTATACTCTTTTTCCAACTGTTTGTATTGTTCTTTTTTATCTTGTAGCGATTGATAGCTCTGGGCTAAATTATAAGTTGGAAGAATAAACAGTAACATGACCAATATCAAAACGAGCCCCAGAAAACGATTGCGTTTTTTTCTTTCTTCTTCTAAAAAACGTTTTCGCTGACTTTCGTCTTTGATATATTTATTGTTCATTTGAACGATATTTTTAGGCATCTTCTTCTATCCTTGTTTCACTAATTATTTCGTACATTTTGGATGCATCTTCTTTTTTTGTACTATCCAACATTTCCAAGACTTTAACCGTCAATACTTTATTTCCAAAACGAACTTCAATTTGATCATTCACTTTCAAATCCGTTGAACTTTTTGCTAATACTCCATTGACTTTGATTCGCCCTTTATCTGCAACTTCCTTTGCAACAGGACGACGCTTAATAATGCGAGAAACTTTTAAATATTTATCTAATCTCATACTGTCACCTCTAACATAGTATTGTATCATTTTTTATACATAAAATGCGAAAAATGAGCTAAGAACTGCTAGTCCTTTTCTTTTTCCTGTTTAATTTCCAATAAGGTTTGACCAAATTGCTTCAGAGCTTCCAAAATTTCAAAATCTTTCTTATTTCGAATATCGAAGATCACTTCAATCAATCCCTTTTCTTCTGCAATCTGTGCCTTTAACTGTGTCATTGACAGAGCTTTGAAATAATCCTGTGTTAAAAACAGTTGTTTGGCAATAGGTTCAAATTTCACTGTCACTTTTTGTTGTTTTCTCTCAACAAGACGGACAAAGACTTGATCCAAGTAAGCTTTCACTAAACCAATTTCAAGTAGGTAGGCGACAACATCTGAGTATTCTCCAAAACGATCGATCAATTCATCTTGCAAGTATTCATAGTCTGTCGCAGAATTCATTTCACGAATTTGTTTGTAAATTTCAATTTTTTGACGTTGATCTGAAATATATTCATTAGGTAAATACGCATCTATTTGAAGGTTCAACTCTGCATTGCTCTTTTGCCTACGATGCTCTTGGCCTTGTTTCTTAGCAATAGCTTCTTCTAACAATTGAGAATACATTTCAAAACCAACTGAATCGATGAAACCAGATTGAGAAGCTCCAAGGATATTCCCTGCTCCACGGATCGATAAATCTCGCATAGCAATTTTAAAGCCAGACCCCAACTCAGTAAAACCTTTAATAGCTTCTAAACGTTTTTCAGACACTTCTGTAAGAGATTTGTCTGGACGATACATCAAATAAGCATAAGCAATTCGATTGCTTCGTCCCACACGACCTCTTAGTTGATAAAGCGTTGAAAGCCCCATGTGATCCGCATTTTCAATAAAGAGTGTATTGGCATTTGGAATATCCACACCTGTCTCAATAATGGTTGTCGTCACTAAGACATCGTATTCGCCATTAATGAAATCCAACAGGGTATTTTCTAAGCGAACTTCACTCATCTGACCATGAACAAAGCCAATCGAAGCCTCTGGAATCAACTCTTTTAATTCAGACACCTTTTGTTCAATTGTATCTACCTTGTTGTAAAGATAGTACACTTGACCTCCACGATCCATCTCCCGCAACACAGCGTCTCGAATAATGGTTGGATTGGTCTCTAATACAAAAGTTTGCACAGGATACCGATTGGTCGGAGGTGTTTCGATGACAGACAAATCTCGAATTCCTAGCATAGACATATGAAGAGTTCGAGGTATAGGGGTAGCTGTCAAGGTAAGCACATCCACCTTTTTTTTCAATTCTTTCAAGGTTTCTTTGTGCTTCACTCCAAAACGTTGTTCTTCATCGATCACGATTAAGCCTAAGTCTGAAAAAACAACATCTTTGGACAAGAGCCGGTGAGTTCCAATAATAATATCCACTCGTCCTTTTTTCAACTTTTCAAGCGTTTCTTTCTGCTCTGCCTTACTCTGGAAACGACTTAAAACAGCAACTTCTACTGCAAAAGATTCAAAACGCTCCTTAAAATTGGCATAATGTTGTTGGGCAAGAACCGTGGTAGGAACCAGCACTGCTACTTGTTTATGATCATTTACTGCCTTAAAGGCTGCTCGCATAGCGACCTCTGTTTTCCCAAAACCGACGTCTCCAACCAGCAATCGGTCCATCGGACGATTCGATTCCATATCTTTTTTGATTTCTTCAATGGAACGTAATTGATCATCTGTTTCAATATATGGAAAATCTTGTTCAAAAGCCTCTTGATTTTCATCATCTTTGGAATAGGCAAATCCTTCTAATTGACTACGCTCCGCATAAAGTTTTATCAAATCATCTGCAATGTCCTCCACCTGGGTCTGAACCTTTTGCTTCGTTTTTTGGAAACGCCCATCATTTAACTTGTTAATTTTTGGCGCTTTTCCATCGCTTGCAACGTATTTGGACAACATCTGAATCTGATCGACAGGAATCGAGATGCGATCTCCATTTTGATATTGAATTGAAACATAATCACGATGGACACCCGAAATTTCAATCGTTTCAATTCCCAAATATTGACCAATACCATGAACTTGGTGAACAACATAGTCCCCTTTTTCCAATTCATTATAATTTTTTAGGCGTTCTGCATTGGAAATATTTTGCCTGCGAATCTTTCGTTTGATCTTTTTCTGATAAATCTCTGATTCTGTAATGTAGACAATTTTTTCATCAACAAATTGGAAACCGTGAGCTAGTCCTCCAACAATTAATTGACTAGCTTGAGGGATAATCGCATCCCCATCAATATAATCTAATCTAATCCCATACTCTTCTAAATTTTTATGGAGCTGTTGAAGATTTTGATGAGAAGTTGCTTGAACAATAACAGTATAGTTTGATTTTCGATACCGTTCAATTTCCTCTTTTAGTAAATCAAATTGTCCAAAAAACTCCTGCATGGGATATTGATTGAATTGATACAAATGATCAAATTTCAGATTTCCCAATCCTTTTTGAAAGTTTGAAAAATAAGTTGCAGGCGTATATTTTCGTAAAATTGTACTGGTGTCTGCAAAATACACTTGGCGAGAAGAAGCTCTATTTTTATGTAAATCTTCCGTCAAGAGATTAGCTGTATCTAGTTCAAATCTCGCTATTTGATCTGCTATTTTTTGATAATCATCCAGAAAGACTGGAGTGTGTTTAGGAAGATAATCGAATAGAGTATATTGTTTCTTGTAAAAGAAACTAATAAATTTTCTAAGATCCGGATGGAGTTTCCTTTGAGAAATATCTCCCAGAATTTCTGCTAGATAAGATTTAAATTCTTCATTCGCGCTCTGTTCTTGCAATTGTTCTATTTGCTGCTGACCACGGATAAAATCTTCCTCTTGCAACAATAGATCACTCACTGCCTTCAGTTGAACTTCTTCAACATTTTCAACAGAACGCTGACTTTCTGGGTCAAAGATTCGGATTCCATCAATCTCATCTCCGAAAAATTCAATCCGATAGGGTTGGAGTTGTTCGATCTCAAAGATATCTAAAATATCTCCTCGTAGACTAAACTCTCCCTGTTGCAAAACTTGGCTCACCTTTTGATAGCCAATCTTTTGTAATGTTTCACTCAGAGTAGTTAAGTCTATTTCTTGACCAACCTTCAATTGAAAAATACTAGATGCAAAAACTTTAGGAGAAGGTAATAGTAGTTTTATACCACTCACATTGGTCACAAGGATGCCTTGACGATCTTCTTGACATACAAAGTTCAAAGCCTCTAATCGTGCAAATTGCCTTTCTTGTGAAGCGAAAACAAATTCTGCTAAAGGATTATCATCTCCCAAAAATGTATGGACTTTCTCTTCTCCAAGCAAGGAAATAAAATCACTGGCCAATCGTTCCGCTTCGTTATAACTGGAAGTGATGAGGACTGCTTTTTCAATAGAATCAAAGGCTGAAGCCATTACAATAGCCTTTGTAGTTGCAGACAATCCTAAGATCAATTCCCTATTATTTTTTTGCAAACCTTGTTGCCAGGATAGAAGGGTGGAGTTTTGACTCACTAAATCAATTACATTCATCTACTTACCCGTTGTATTTCTGCATGCTTCTTTCAAAATTTTCTTCTACCAAGTAATCGTTAACCGCTTCTTCTACTCGATCGATTGTTTGTAGAATGGTGATGTAATCGTCTTTATCAAATTTTCCTAAGACATGATGAACAACTGACATGCCCTGCTTAGGTCTTCCAATTCCAATCTTAATTCGATAAAAAGTCTGAGTTCCAATATGATTGATAATCGATTTGATTCCGTTATGACCTCCAGCTGATCCTTTAGCTCGAAGACGAATCTTGCCAACTTCCATATCTAAATCATCGTAAATAACCAAAAGATCTTCAATATCCAGACCATAATAAGTCAGAAGGGCATGGACTGCTTTTCCACTCTCATTCATAAAAGTGGTCGGCTTTACAAAATAGACCTTTTCTCCATTCAAAAATGTTGAGGCGATATCAGCTTGAAAAATCTTATCATGGGAGAAAGTAAGATTTAAAGACTTTGCCATTTGATCAACTAACATAAAGCCTACATTGTGTTTGGTTTCAACATACTTATCACCTGGATTTCCCAATCCAACAATTAATTTCGTCATCTCTTTCCTTTCAAAACACTAAAAGGGTTGGAAATATTTTTTCCAACCTTTACATCTTTTTAACTCTCTTATACATTAAAACGGAATTCCATGATGTCCCCGTCTTGGACAACATATTCTTTTCCTTCTTCGCGCAAGCGTCCTGCTTCTTTTACAGCCTTTTCAGAACCGTATTTAACTAAATCATCATAGGACATGGTCACGGCACGAATAAATCCTTTTTCAAAATCAGAGTGGATGATTCCAGCAGCTTGAGGAGCTTTCATGCCACGTTTGAAGGTCCAAGCACGCACTTCTTTTTCACCAGCTGTGAAATAAGTGCCAAGTCCCAACAAGTGGTAAGCTGCACGCGTGAGTTTATCAACTCCAGACTCTGTTAGGCCAATCGCCTCTAAAAATTCTTGTTTATCTGCATCATCTAGCTCAGAAATTTCTTCCTCAGCACGCGCAGAAATCACCACGACTTCCGCATTCTCTGTTGCCGCAAAGTCACGAATTTGCTTCACATAGTCAATAGAGTCTGGATCTGCAACAACATCTTCATCCACATTTGCTACATAAAGAACTGGTTTGGTAGTCAAAAGGAAAAGTCCTTTCACCACTTTTTGTTCTTCCTCCGTGAATTCAATGGTCCGAGCTGATTTACCATCTTCAAGAACTAGTTTGATTTTTTGTAGAACATTAAATTCCGCAACAGAATCCTTATCTTTTTGTGTACGAGCAATTTTTTCTACACGCGCATAGCGTTTATTGACAGACTCTAAGTCGGCTAAAATTAATTCTAAATTGATGGTATCAATATCTGCCAGTGGATCAACAAAGGCATCTTCACGACCTTGCTCCCGCATGACATTTTCATCATCAAAAGCACGCACTACATGGACAATGGCATCTACTTCACGGATGTTGGCCAAGAATTTATTACCAAGTCCTTCCCCTTTAGAAGCCCCTTTCACAATCCCAGCAATATCTGTAAATTCAAAAGTAGTCGGAACTGTCTTCTTAGGAGTAATCATTTCCGTCAATTTTTGGAGGCGTTCATCTGGAACTTCTACCATCCCGACGTTTGGATCAATGGTCGCAAAGGGATAGTTTGCGGCCTCTGCTCCTGCTTTTGTAATTGCGTTAAATAGGGTTGATTTACCAACGTTTGGTAAGCCAACGATACCTGCTGTTAATGCCATTTTTCTTTTTCTCCGTTCAAATTTCAATCTCTTTCATTATAACATAATTCAAAAGACAAGTGATGAAAAATGAAATATTTCATGACCTTTGAAACTAGATTTTTTTATCAAACTGTAACGTTCTAAAAATATAAATATGGTATACTCTATTTAACAATGAACAAAGGAGTTTTTCAGATGAAAAAACAAACATGGAAATCTATTTTTCTTTCTTTAATCGCTATCTTTACTCTCTTTCTTCTTGGAGCTTGTGGACAACAATCTGTTCAAAAATCCTATCTTCAGGCAATCAACCAAGAAAAGAAAACGGATGTTCGTATTACACTAGAACATAAAGGTGATAAAGCGATCAGTAACCAAACCACCACTACTATTTATTACAAAGAGGCGGGAGTTACAAAAGATCAATTAAAGGAAATGATCGATAAATATGATGAAGAATACAAGGATGTCAAAGGATTCACACATTCTGCTGAATACAAAGATGATTATATGGTTGAAAAAACAACACTAAATTATGAAAAGGCAGACTTAGATCAGCTAATTGAAAAGAAATTAGTAATGACACAAAAAGATAAAAAAGTCGACTATATCAGCTTTAAATCAACTTTTGATATGATGAAACAGGGTGGTTTCAAAGAAGTTAAAAATGGAAAATTTGAAGAATTAAAATAATCGAAAAGGTTCGGTCACATAAGTGACTGAACCTTTTATAGTACTTTCTTCATTTTCTGTTCAAAATCATGGCGACTCATCATGACCACATGGTCACAATTGCTACACTTGATTTTTATGTCTGCACCAAGTCGCGTAATTTCCCAACGATTTGCCTTCTTACCTGTTTCTTTAATCACACAAGCGTGGGGCTTTTTCATTTCTACAAAATCACCTAACGTATACATGATTCACCTTTGTTAATTTGTGCGAACTGGCGTAATCAATTGAATGAACCCTTGTTCATTTCCTTCTGGAACCAATGTAAACGGTCTAACAGAAGAAATAAAACGAATAACAACTTGTTCACTATCAATAGCTTTGAGCGCTTCGATCAAATAAGTTGGATTAAAGCTAATAGACAAATCCTCTCCTGAAACGGCGCTTGTATCGATCTCTTCATTTACTCGCCCAACTTCTGGTGAATGAACGTGGGAAGAAACCACTCCATTTTTGAACTCTAATTTAACCGTTCCGTTTTGAGTCGCATTTGAAAGAAGACGAGCACGCTCCATTGCAAATCGAAGGTTGGCCACATTGAAGGTTGCCTCTGTATTGAATTCTGTTGGAATGAGACGGTCTGTATCAGGATAATTTCCTTCTAGCAAACGGGTATAAAAACTAATGTGTTCACTTCTAAAGAGAATTTGATTGTTAGCAAAGAAAACCTCAACTGTTTCAATATCATCAGAAAAAACAGAGGTGAATTCACGAAGAGAGCGACTTGGGATGACAACATCAAAGTTGTCTCCATTTTTCTCCAGTGTAATCACTTTTTGACTCATACGGTGAGAGTCTGTTGCTACTGTTTTTAGCTCTTTATTATCTGATAAAACAAAGTGAACACCTGTCAAAATTGGCCGACTTTCTTGTACACTTGCTGCAAATGCCGTTTCATTAATTAATTGTTTTAATAATTTTGTTTCTAAAACTAATGGATTACTTGCAGCAATTTCTTGAATACGTGGATATTGATCTGCATCTTTTCCTTTAAGTGTAATTTCTGATTTTCCGCTTGTTAAAAGAACCTGTTTTTGTTCAATCTCTTTAAAATCTAAAGTAACATCTGGTAAACTTGAAACCACATTAATAAAGAAAGTTGCTTCCAATAAAATAGAACCTGGAGAGGTCACCAATAAACCAGCATTTTCATCTTTGATAGAAATAAAGTTTTCAATTGAAATTTGGCCATTCGATCCTGATAAGGCAACTCCTTCTGGAGTGACATCAATTTTAATTGTGGAAAGGATTGGAATAGCATTTTTAGAACTGATCGCTCTTTTGGTAGTATTTAGTGCTTGTAAAAATAAAGTTTTGTTAATAGAAAAATTTATCATGGTCATTCCTTTTATTTATTTTATGATTAGTAAGTTAATAGTAATAGTAGGTTGTGTGGAAGTTGTGGAAAACTCTCAGAATCCTATCTATGACTTAAAAAGTTACTTGTTTAAAAATTGTGCATAACCCCTAGAAGTTAAGAGGAAGTTATCCACAGATTAATTTAACTTTTTCTTGATACTTTGAATTTCGAGTCGTAGATTATCATCTGTGTCGACCATACTTTTAATTTTTTCATAGGCATGAATGACAGTCGTGTGGTCTTTCCCACCGAATTCTTTTCCGATTCGAGGAAGTGAGTTGTCCGTCATCTCTCTTGAAAGATACATAGCCACTTGTCGTGCTAGGACAATATTCTGAACTCTTCGCGAACCTTTGATTTCTTTTACACTGACTCCATAAAAGGCTCCAACTGCTTCCTGAATTTTTTCAATGGGGATGACAAGCGTCTTGCTATTATCGTTTTTACGAGCTCGAATAGCTTCAGCTGCAACATCGATCGTAATTTCTTTTAGTTTTTTCACCTTCGCCATTAAAGAAATATCATTTAAGGCACCTTCTAAGTCTCGAACATTTGAATCAAACTGACCTGCTAGATATTCCAGTGTGTCATTAGGAAAAATATAGTCTAGATCTTCAATTTTATTCCGTAAGATGGCAATCCGAGTTTCAAAATCAGGTGGTGTTATATTTTGCGTTAGTCCCCATTTGAAACGAGTAACCAGCCGCTCTTCAAGACTATCTAAATGATCCGGACTTCGATCGCTTGTTAGAACAATCTGTTTGTTGTCGCTATGGAGGGCATTAAAAGTATTAAAGAATTCCTCTTGAGTCGTGACTTTTTTCCCACCGAGTGACTGGATATCATCAATCAGTAAGAGATCAAGACTTCGATAGGTATTCTTGAACGTCTTCATTTCTCCTAATCGAAGGTGTTCTAAAAATTCATTAATAAAGGTTTCTGCTGGAACATACTTAACTCGTGCATTTGGAATATTTTCTAGAATTTGATTTCCAATTGCGTTCAATAGGTGAGTCTTTCCAAGTCCTGGCCCACCATAAATAAAGAGAGGGTTGTAAGTTGTTGCAAGATTTTCAGAAACTGCAAGCGCTGCTGCTTTCGCCCAAATATTTCCATCCCCTTGCACAAAATTATCAAAGGTGTACTTTGATTTCAGACCTGTATCAATTTTAGGTAACGGTTCGGTTGCTAAGCTACCTGAAGATAATCTCCTATTCTCACCGCTATGACTACTAGGAATTTCTTCGGTATCTTCAAAAACGAAATGGAACTTCAAATCTGTATTGTAGACTTCAAAGCTGGCTGTGATCAAAGCATTTTTTAGATTTGTTTCCCAAAATAATTCTTTATAATTTCCATCAAGATAAATGGTAGCCGTCTCTCCATCGATTTTGACTAATTTTGAATCGGCGACAAAAAAATCATAGGCACTATCTTTTAGTTGTAATTGGGCTAATTCTAAAAAACGAGACCAAAATTGCTCTTCTTGTGACACTATCAGACTTCCCTCCTTTTCTTGAATTGTATCAAATCATACGTACTCCTATTCTACCACAAACAAAAATAGTTTTCCACAGGCTAAATTTCATGAAATTAAATTATAGTTTTAAACTTTTCCACAAGTTGTGGATTTAAATTCACATTGTTTTTAAAAGTTATCCACAAAGTGGGGATAACTAGTGAATATCCTTATTTTTCTGCTATTTACAAAAGATTTTTATGGTGGAAAAGCTTGTCAATACAAAAAATAAAAATAACAGCCTTATTTAAGGCTGTTGATAATTCGTTGGTATTCATCAAGACTGGAAAAAGAAATTTGGATAGTTCCTTTATTTTGAGAAGAGGAGTGTATCGTCACATCTGTTCCTAATATTTTTTTCAATCGCTGTTCCTCTTCCAGTAGGAAGCTCTCTTTTGCTTTTTTATTTTTCTGTTTTCTTTTTGAACTGATCTTGCTTTCTAATGTTCGAACATTTAAATGATCCTGTTTGATTCGCTCCAACCAAAATCGCTGCTCTTCTTCATCAAGAGGAACAAGAACACGCGCGTGAGCCGAAGAAATATCATTTTGAATGACTGCTTCTTGAACAGAGGGTGCTAGATGTAACAAGCGAAGCATATTGCTGATATAGGGTCTAGATTTCCCCATAAATTGAGCGATTTGGTCGTGCTTATAGCCATGATCAACGAGCTTTTGGTAGGAGATAGCTTCTTCAATTGGATTGAGATCTTCTCGTTGAAGATTTTCAATAATGGCTTGTCGCATCATTTCTTGATCTGTTAACTCTTTAATAATCGCAGGAACAAGCTCTAATCCAGCAATTTTTGAAGCTCTAAAACGTCTTTCACCTGCAAGCAATTCAAAACCAATTATTGGAGATTTTCTGACAATAATGGGTTGAATTAAGCCATTTTCTTTGATTGACTGAGCCAGTTCTTCTAATTTTTCTTGATCAAATACTTTTCTTGGTTGGAAAGGATTGGTTCGAATGTCCTTTACCGCTATTTTTTCTAATTTTTCCATCTTATGAATAGAATAACACACCTTTACAAATTCGTAAAGGTGTGTTTACAAGTATGTCAAGAAAGTGAAAGTTAATCGCTCAGATCCTCAGTTGATTTTGTCAACTTGATAGAAGTTGTTTGTTGTTTTCCATCACGATAGAATGTGACCTTTATCGTATCATTGATTTGGTGAGAATAGAGGGCAGATTGTAAATCTGCAGTTGACTCGATATCTGTATCATCGATCTTTGTGATGACATCATAGCGTTGCAATTTATCTGAAGCAGGCATATTTTCAAGTGTTGAACGAACCAGTACCCCTCCAGAGATTTTTTCAGGAAGTTTTAATTGGCTTAAATCAGAAGTTGAAAGGTTGGATAAATCCATCATTTGGATTCCAAGAGCTGGTCGAACTACTTTTCCTTTTTCTTCTAGTTGCTTGATAATATTGACAACATCATTTGCAGGAATTGCAAATCCCATTCCTTCTACTGAAGTTTGTCCGTTATTTGAAATTTTACTTGAGGTAATCCCAATGACTTGTCCTTGAATATTGATTAATGGACCTCCAGAGTTTCCTGGGTTGATGGCTGCGTCTGTTTGTAGGGCGCGTGTAGAGATATTTTGTCCATTATCGGCTTTCAATTTCACATTGCGGCCTTGGCTGGAAATAATTCCTTGGGTAACAGAATTAGCATAATCTGTTCCAAGAGGGCTACCAATTGCAATTGCAGTCTCACCGACCGTTAATTGGTTTGAATCTCCGAATTCGGCTACTGCCTTTGCTTTATCCGCACTGATGCGAACGACTGCAATATCAGAATAGACATCTGACCCAACTACTTCTCCTGGGACTTTATTCCCATCTGCTAAAAGAATATCTACTTTTTTAGCACCATTGATTACATGGGTGTTGGTAACAAGGTAGGCATATTTTCCTTCTTTTTTATAAATGACCCCAGAACCTTCACTAGAAATTTGTGAATCAGAGTTTTCTTCTTTTTCAAATAACCCTTGATTCGAAGAATCAGAATAAGTAATCACAGAAACTACAGCATTTTTCACCTTATCTACGGCCTCACTAGTTGAGGTTGTATTTTTATAAGCTGTTTTAACAGTGGTTGAGTGGACTTGCTTACTTTCAGTATTTGAAGTAGAAAAATGAGATGTTTGTAAGGTTAAAAAGGTTCCAAGAATCCCACCTAGAAAACCTACAACAAAAATGAGGGCTACGTTTCCAATTTTTTTCAGTAAATTAGATGAAGATTTCATATTTTCCTCCTAAGGATATCAAATTGTCTAGAGTATAAAAAAACTTTCTTAATTATATCTTAAATTCTACAAGTTATCCACAAATTGTGGATAACTTGTAGAATTTAGTTGAGAAATGGCTTTAAAAAGGACTTTATAGAATAGATTTCCTTTCTATAGCTGTGGATTATTTGTGGAATTGAAGAATTATGCTACAATAGGGGAATGAAAATTAAATTGATAACCGTTGGAAAATTAAAAGAAAAATACTTAAAAGATGGGATCGCGGAGTATATTAAAAGGCTTGGTCGATTTGCAAAAGTAGAACAGGTTGAGTTAGTTGATGAAAAAACTCCAGATCGTGCCAGTCAACTCGAAAATCAACAAATCCTTGAAAAAGAGGGGGAACGAATTCTCTCTAAGATTTCAGATAAGGAATATGTGATTGTATTAGCCATCGAAGGAAAACAATTTCCTTCAGAGAAATTTAGTCAAACGATTGACCAGATTATGACATCTGGTTATTCAAACCTTACTTTTGTTATTGGAGGCAGTCTTGGTCTGTCTCCTGAAGTGAAAAAAAGAGGAAATCTATTAATGAGCTTTGGTCAATTAACTCTTCCTCATCAGTTGATGAAATTAGTGTTGGTGGAACAAATCTATCGTGCTTTCATGATTCAACAGGGGAGTCCTTACCATAAATAACCTTGACGCTCCTTCCTTTTTCTGCTAAAATGAAGTAAGTTCGGTCTCATAGCTCAGCTGGATAGAGCATTCGCCTTCTAAGCGAACGGTCGCAGGTTCGAATCCTGCTGGGATCAAATGAGAGATGCAGCTTTTGCTGCATCTTTTCTTTTATGTAAAAATGTATAAATTCTCATTATCTATTAATTTTTGTATACTTCACTATAGACAAATAGTAATGAAATGATTTATTAGGAATATTTAAAAAAAGAACTAACAATCCCTATATAGTGCAAAGTGTAGATTATATAAATTGTGTAAAATAGTTTTCATTCATGTAACAAAAACATTACAATTTTACCGATTCCCTTTAATTTTAGGCTATTTTATATTATAATTTTTTGTATATAAAATTTTATTTTTTTATAATAATACTAGAGTATAATAAAATAGAAAAAAACAAAGTGGGAGAGTTTGTGTGATTCAGTCATTAATCTTGTCTTTTCTCTTGGGAGGGATCATTGTTCTGACGTTTGCATTAGTGGACGAAAAAATCTATCAGGAACATCAATTTGCATTTATCTTTCTGCTGAGCACCTTTGTTCTTCTTTTTGAAAGTCTCTTAGTATTTTTAGATGTGACTTTATTTTCAAATATTCGACTCTCTGATTTAAATATGCTCTTATGGCCAGTTTATTTATATCCTTATTATCATTATGCCAATCGGACGAATCGCTTGTGCGCCATTTTTTATTCTTTTTTTACTTATTTAGCGGTTGAAGGAACAGCAACTTTTCTGACGATAATTGTCTCTTCAGTGTTGGGAGATGCTGTTGTAGCAGCTTACTCAATTGTCTATAATATGTTTATTCGTTTGCTTTCTTTAGGAATCATTTTGAAGTTAATTGACTTATTTGAATTTGATTTTACTCCTTTTTATGAGAAAGAATTTGAAAAATATTTAAAGAGACTCATCTGTGTCTATTTTGCTATATTTGTAGTGATTAATTTTGCTTTATGGATTAGTGAACAAGCGCAATTTAAAAATTTTGGGAGTATGTTGGCAACGATTTGTTTTTTCTCTTTTGTAGTCAGCTTATTCCATATGAAAATCGAGCGAGATCAGTATCGTAAAAATTTAGAATTGGAGTATAAAGAATTTTCTGAGCAACAAATGAGTCGGTATATGGCTGAAATTCAAAGTCTCTATTCTATTGTTAGGGGATTTCGTCACGATTTGGGAAATTTAGTTATTTCTATGTCATTAGCCATTGAGGAAGAAAATATTCCAGAAATACAGAGAATCCATAGAGAAGTATTGGAAAAAGGTTATAAAGAGATCAATACAGAAGCATTATCAGGATTCAACTTGGTCAATATCAAAGATTCTGCTTTACGAAGTATTTTGATTCGAGGCTGGTTGGATGCAAGAGATGCTGGGGTGGAAATGACCTTTGAAACGAGTGAACCAATCGAGCAACTACCAGTTGATTTATTAGATATCGTGAGAATCGTTGGGATTCTAGTGACAAACGCTTTGGAAGCTTCAAAAGAAGCAGAAGAAAAAAAAGTTCATATTGCTATTTTCTCTATTTCAAAAATTGTTTACTTAGTGATTCATAATACAACAAATGAAATCACTTTCGATATTAGAAAAATATATGAAGAAGGCTATTCGACAAAAGGAGAAAATAGAGGCCTAGGATTAAATAATGTGAGAAAAATCTTAGCAAATTATGGAACGATGTTTTTGGAAACGGAATTGCAAGAAAATCGTTTTTTACAAGTTTTGAAGATCGGAGGATACGAACAAGAATGAAGATTTTTTTATTAGAAGATGAGCTCTCTCAACAGATACGGGTAGAAAAACACATTGCAGAAATTGCTAAGGAATTAGAAATTAAACTTGAAGTGATTTCTACTGGTAAAATTTCGGAATTTGAAAATTATATCCAGAATTCGGATATCCACCAATTATATTTTCTAGATATTCATATTCAAGACAATGAGTATTGTGGGCTGGAAATTGCTCAAAAAATACGAGAAGCAAATCCTTATGCTATTATTGTGTTTATTACTACAAAATCAGAATTCGCTTCGATTACCTATCGTTACAAAGTATCTGCCTTAGATTTTATTGATAAAAATTTGAATGAAGATTTATTTAGATTAAAAATCAAGGAGTGTATTGAGTACCTAACGACTATTCAAATTGGAAATGATGATTTGACAGATTATTTTGAGTATGACTTTAAGGATAAAAAGATAAAAATTCCATTTAAGGATATTCTTTATATCGAAACGGTTGGTTCGGCTTATAAATTAAACTTAGTTGGGAAAAATTTTCAAAAAGAAATTGCGGGAAGTTTATCAGATGTCTTGGAGAAAGATGTGGAGGAGAGATATTTCAGTCCCCATCAATCTTTTATCGTGAATAGAAGTATGATCATTGGAATGGATAAGAAAAAGAAACAGCTGCTGTTGAAAGAAGGGTATTCTTGTCCAATCTCAAGAAGCAATATCAAACGTGCCAAAAAATTAATTGAAGAGCAAAATTTAGAATTTAGTGCTTGACAATTAGTTAAATTTTGATATAATGGGATATGTTCTGTTAATGAATATATGGTCCGTTGGTCAAGGGGTTAAGACACCGCCTTTTCACGGCGGTAACACGGGTTCGAATC
>NZ_JVEE01000003.1 GCF_001073155.1 Streptococcus parasanguinis | reverse complement strand
TCAGTTGGTAGTAGCGCATGACTGTTAATCATGATGTCGTAGGTTCGAGTCCTACTGGCGGAGCTAGTATAGCACCCATTTGGGTGTTTTTTTGTTTTGAAAAAGCTAGGATAATGACTATCCTAGCCTTTTATTTATAAGTGAACGATAGTTAGATTCCTTAACTTTTTCGTCTTTTTATTTGTCTCCATTCGTAGAGGAAGAAGAGAATGATTCCAACGAAAAAGGCAATGAGTCCTTCAATGAAGCCTTGGGGAACAAATGTTAAGGTGACTGTTCCGGATCCTTTTGAAACACGAACTCCCATCAATCCTTTCTGGATGCGATGAATTTGGATAGGCTTTCCATTTTGTTTAGCTGACCAGCCTTTATCATAAGGGAGTGTAAAAATAAGAGTAGTGTCTCTATTTGCGTTATAGGCTGCTACCAATTTGTTTTTCTTTTTGTGAATAGCAACTTCTTGCTGACGAATGCTAGCGATAGCTTGTGTGTATTGGTCAAGATCCAGAGCAAAAAATTCTGGTGTATCAAAGGAGACTGTCGAATTTTCTGGAAAACTCAAACGAATAGTAACTGTTTTCTCTGTGTCAAAATGGCCAATCGAAAAGAATGGAAAGGCATTATCAATGGTATAGCGTTGGGTCTGTCCATTGTAGCTGATTTCAATATCTTTCCGATCATCGTTTGAAAATTTTAAATTTGGAACATTGACATATAGTTGGCTATGGGCAGGAACCGTTACTTCATATTGAATACTTGCGTAGGATAGATGACTATCTTCTTCAATTTTTGCAGTTTGCAACGAAGATGTAGTATTTTGTGAAGTAGGCGAGAGAATATTTAATTTCTTATAAAATTTATATTTTTCATCTGTGATTTGATGGATGAATCGTGTCTGATTATCCAGTGTCAAATTCGTAAAGGAAGTATTTTTATAAGGTTTTGCTGACAGAAAGGCGATTGGTAAGGCATATTCGTTTTCTGAAAGTGAGACTCCATTTTTGATTGCAATCTCTTTAAATCCAAATTTTTGAACAGGTTGTTGGCTTAAATTATAGCGAACACCAAATAGACTATCCATTAAAATAGAATTGTTTTGGTATCGAAGATTGAGGTTGGTTCCTTCAGATTTAAATCCAAGTTTGTCCAATGTCGAGCTAGCATCCGTATTTCGTACAGATGAAAATTGAGAAATTCCATTATAACCATACTTCATGCTATCATTGCCCGTTTGTGGCTGTAGAATCTCAGTCCGATAATTAGAGTCTGTCTTCTCTCTTACTAAGGATTGGATGGCTTTTAAGTCTCGTTCGTAGGATGATCGAGAAGCAAATACCCATTCATTCGCAATTCCTTCCATTTGATAATAACTATTTACCGATAATTCAAAGATGGAGAAAAACAGGATCGAAAGATAGAAAAGTCTAGGCGGTATCTTTTTTAGGATAAATCCTAAACAGACCAAATAGAAAGCAATTAAAAATTCAAAAGTAACAATGAAATTGACAGCATCTAAAAATTTATAGTGACTGCTGTAAAGGACAGTTGCTCCAAATCCTAGAATAAGGAGGAAATTAGCAAGACTAAAACGAATCCAAGTGATCTCCTCTATTCTATTTAGTACTTCCCCTGCCATCAGAATAATCGTCAAAGAAAAGATCCAAGAGTATCGATGAAGAAACATATTTGGCGCGTGCATACCTTGCCAAAGGAGATCTAAAAATTGAAAACGAAAACTCAAAATAAGAATGGTCAAGAGTATAAAGTAAGAAAGTTTCACGTGAAACTTGATCGACTTGACAAAGAAAAAGGTAATCGCTAAAAGAAGTGGAAATAATCCCACGTAGATCATTGGAATTGATCCATATTTAGTAGTGTCAAAACTTCCAATGAAATTTTTTGCAAATACGTCAAGATACCAACTTTTTTCTGTAAAGATACTGTCAACCTTTGAAAAACTTTCTCCATGAGTGCGTAAATCTAAGAAGGTTGGATATAACATTACAAGACTTGTTATAACTGATAAAAGTGATACAATTACAAAACGGAAGAAGCGTTTTCCAATTCCTTTGATGTCCCATGACAGTTGTGTCAAGTACCATAAAATGAGAAAAATAGACATCATAAAACCAAAATAATAATTTTGGATAAACAAGCTGGTTAAGCTGATAAAGTAGAGAACCTCTCCCTCATTGTAAATGAGTTTCTTAAATCCATAAAGAATTAATGGTGCCAAGATAAAAACGTCTAGCCAAGTTTTGATTTCAATTTGACTGATAGCAAAGCTCATAAGAGCAAATGAGGTTGAAAGGGTAAGAACCAGGGATCTAGGAATTTTAGAAAACATTCCATGTAAACTAATATAAGTGCTTAACCCAATAGCTCCAAATTTAAGAAGAGTGATGAGGTAAACAGCATCTGGCATGGATTGTGCATTAAAGAAGTAGACAAGAGGAGAAAAGAAACTTCCTAGATAATAACTACTGAGTGCATAGAAATTAATGCCTAATCCACTTTGAAAACTGTAAAATAGGCTATCTGTCCCGTGTAAAATATTTCGAAGTGTGGTATCAAAAATGACATACTGATGATAACCATCTCCTAATAAGGGGGATGTATCACTGTTCCAGTAGATTCCTTGTGAGAGGTAAATAAAGAACATCATGATAGCTGGAATCAGGAAAGAAGATACTATAAAAAGGGATGTTTTTAGCTTTATTTTATTCATATATTTCTACTGAAAGAGCCTGAAATAATGATTTCAGGGCTCTTTATTTTTATGATTGACTCCAAAGTTCTTTCACTTTTGCTTGAACTTCTTCATTTTCAAGAAACTCATCATAGGTTTCATCAATACGATCGATTACGCCGTTTTTTGAAAGAACGATAATATGGTTGGCGAGTGTTTGAATGAATTCGTGGTCATGGCTAGCAAAGATAATCGATTCTTTAAAATTCTTCAATCCATCATTCAAACTTGAGATAGACTCCAAATCTAAGTGATTGGTTGGATCATCTAGTACAAGAACATTTGACTTGAGAAGCATCAATTTAGACAACATGACACGAACTTTTTCTCCCCCTGACAATACGTTGACAGACTTGTTAACTTCGTCACCCGAAAAGAGCATACGTCCTAAGAAACCACGAAGGAAAGTATTGTCATCTTCTTCTTTACTTGCAAATTGACGAAGCCAATCAAGAATACTTTCACCACCTGCAAAATCCCGACTGTTGTCTTTTGGTAGATATGATCGACTAGTTGTAACTCCCCACTTGACAGTTCCTTCATATTCAATATCATCCATCAATGCACGGATTAAAGCGGTTGTTTGAATATCGTTCTGTCCGATAAGCGCGGTTTTGTCACCAGGACGTAAGATGAAGCTGATATTGTCAAGGATGGTTTCTCCATCAATCTTGACAGAAAGATTTTCAACTGTCAAGAGATCGTTACCAATTTCTCGTTCTGCCTTAAAGTTGATAAATGGGTACTTCCGACTAGATGGAACAATTTCTTCAAGTTCAATCTTGTCAAGCATTTTTTTACGCGAAGTTGCTTGTTTTGATTTTGAAGCGTTGGCTGAGAAACGTGCGACAAACTCTTGTAATTGTTTAATTTTTTCTTCAGCTTTTGCGTTTCTATCTGCTTGTAATTTTGCTGCAAGTTCAGAAGATTCTTTCCAGAAATCATAGTTTCCGACGTAAAGTTTAATTTTTCCAAAGTCAAGATCCGCCATATGGGTGCAGACTTTGTTCAAAAAGTGGCGGTCGTGGGATACAACGATAACCGTATTTTCAAAATCAATCAGAAAATCTTCTAACCAGGTAATGGATTGAATATCCAATCCATTGGTCGGCTCGTCCAAAAGAAGGACATCTGGTTTACCAAAAAGGGCTTTAGCTAAGAGAACTTTCACTTTATCCCCATTGGCTAACTCGCTCATAGTTTGATAATGAAGGTCTTCTGAAATATTTAGATTTTGAAGTAATTGAGATGCTTCACTCTCTGCTTCCCATCCACCGAGTTCGGCAAATTCACCTTCAAGTTCAGCTGCACGGACGCCGTCTTCATCAGAGAAATCTTCTTTCATGTAGATAGCATCTTTTTCTTTCATAATGTTGTAGAGCTTTTCATTTCCCATAATGACAACATCGATGACCCGCTCGTCTTCGTAGTCAAAGTGATTTTGACGCAAAACAGACAAACGTTCATCAGGGCCAAGAGAAATATGACCAGTTGTTGGTTCAATATCTCCAGCTAAAATTTTTAAAAAGGTTGATTTTCCAGCACCGTTGGCACCGATGAGACCGTATGTATTTCCTTCTGTAAAGTTGATATTGACATCGTCAAACAATTTTCGATCACTAAAACGTAGTGAGACGTCTGATACTGTAAGCAATGATTTTCTCCTCTTTCTATAATGTCTTCATTTTACTAGAAAATAGGGGAAAATTCAACTTTTTTACTGTCAATTTGTTTTTACAATGATGTAAATGAAATTGACAGTTTAGTAAAGTGTTAATTCCTTACAAACATAGAGGATAGACTAACATTTTCAACTAGAAAGTGCTATAATGATAGGGATAACGATTAAGGAGAAGAGTATGACAAAACCCATCATTCTGACAGGAGATAGACCGACAGGAAAACTCCATATCGGCCACTATGTTGGTTCTTTAAAAAATCGCGTCTTGTTGCAAAATAAAGACGAGTATAATATGTTTGTTTTCCTAGCAGACCAGCAAGCTTTGACAGACCATGCAAAAGATCCAAAAACGATTGTAGAATCTATTGGTAATGTTGCTTTGGATTATCTGGCAGCTGGACTAGATCCTGAAAAAGTTACGATTTTCATTCAAAGTCAGATTCCTGAATTAGCGGAATTGACCATGTATTACATGAATCTTGTATCTTTGGCGCGACTTGAAAGAAACCCAACTGTAAAAACCGAGATTTCTCAAAAAGGTTTTGGTGAGAGTATTCCAACAGGATTTTTGGTATACCCTATTTCACAGGCAGCCGATATCACAGCATTTAAAGCGAATTTTGTTCCAGTAGGAAATGATCAAAAGCCAATGATTGAGCAAACTCGTGAGATTGTGCGTTCCTTTAATCATGCTTACAACACAGATACTTTGGTGGAACCGGAAGGGATTTATCCTGAAAATGAAGCAGCAGGGCGCTTACCTGGTTTAGACGGAAATGCTAAAATGTCTAAATCGTTGAATAATGGCATTTACCTAGCTGATGATGCGGATACTTTAAAGAAAAAAGTGATGAGTATGTATACTGATCCTGATCATATTAAAGTAGAGGATCCAGGAAAAATCGAAGGCAATATGGTATTTCATTACCTGGATGTATTTGGCCGTCCAGAAGATGTAGCTGAAATTGCAGAAATGAAAGAACATTATCAACGTGGTGGACTTGGTGATGTAAAGACCAAACGATATCTTTTAGAAATTTTAGATCGTGAATTAAGACCAATTCGTGAAAGACGACTTGAGTTTGCAAAGGATATGGGTGAGGTCTACTCTATTCTTGAAAAAGGAAGTGAGCGCGCTCGAAATGTAGCAGCTCAAACACTGGATGAAGTAAAATCTGCGATGGGAATTACCTATTTTAAAAAATAAAACGACTTCATTAAAAGCGAACATTTCTTACTGTTCATTGATAATTTACCAATAAATGATTGACAAATTGCCATAGAATGGTATGATATTAACAATAAAAATTCGAGCCTTGCTCAAATAAAAAGAAAAGAGGATCCAGCTAATGTCTAATTGGGACACAAAGTTTTTAAAAAAAGGGTTTACATTCGATGACGTGCTTTTGATTCCAGCAGAAAGTCACGTATTGCCTAATGATGCAGATTTAAGTACACAATTAGCAAGTAATTTACGCTTGAATATCCCAATCATTACTGCTGCTATGGATACGGTGACTGAAAGTCAAATGGCAATTGCTATGGCACGTGCTGGTGGACTTGGTGTGATCCATAAAAACATGTCAATTGAGCAACAGGCAGATGAAGTACGCAAAGTAAAACGCTCTGAAAATGGGGTTATCATTGATCCGTTCTATTTGACTCCGTCTCATACAATTGCAGAAGCAGATGAGTTGATGGGACGATACCGAATCAGTGGTGTTCCTGTTGTTGAAACACTTGAAAATCGTAAATTAGTTGGTATCCTTACAAACCGGGATTTGCGTTTTATTTCTGATTACAATCAACCCATTTCAAATCATATGACGAGTGAAAATTTGGTGACTGCACCGGTTGGAACTGATTTGGAAACAGCTGAACGCATTTTACAAGAGCACCGTATTGAAAAATTACCATTGGTAGATGAAAATGGTCGTCTTTCTGGCTTGATTACAATCAAAGATATTGAAAAAGTTATTGAGTTCCCAAATGCGGCTAAGGATGAATTTGGTCGTTTGCTTGTGGCTGGTGCCGTAGGGGTTACTTCAGATACTTTTGAACGTGCAGAAGCTCTTTTTGAAGCTGGTGCAGACGCAATTGTCATCGATACTGCTCATGGACATTCTGCGGGTGTTCTTCGTAAGATTGCAGAAATTCGTGCCCACTTCCCAGATCGTACCTTGATTGCAGGAAATATTGCAACCGCTGAAGGTGCTCGTGCATTATTTGATGCAGGGGTAGACGTAGTTAAGGTCGGAATTGGTCCAGGATCAATCTGTACAACTCGTGTTGTTGCAGGGGTTGGTGTTCCTCAAGTGACTGCTATTTATGACGCAGCCGCTGTAGCTCGTGAATATGGAAAAACGATCATTGCTGATGGTGGTATCAAGTATTCAGGAGATATTGTCAAAGCACTAGCAGCTGGTGGAAACGCGGTTATGCTTGGCTCAATGCTTGCAGGTACAGATGAAGCACCAGGTGAAACAGAAATCTTCCAAGGTCGTAAATTTAAAACATACCGTGGTATGGGATCTATTGCAGCAATGAAGAAAGGTTCTAGCGACCGTTACTTCCAAGGATCTGTCAATGAAGCCAATAAATTGGTCCCTGAAGGAATTGAAGGACGCGTTGCTTATAAAGGTTCTGTAGCAGATATGGTCTTCCAAATGATCGGTGGTATTCGTTCAGGTATGGGTTATGTTGGTGCAGCAACCATTCAAGATTTACATGATCATGCACAATTTGTCGAAATGAGCGGTGCCGGATTGAAAGAAAGCCATCCTCATGATGTGCAAATTACAAACGAGGCTCCTAACTACTCGGCACAATAAATTTACACATTTGTAAACAAAAATAACAGCATCTTGACAGTATTGTCAAGATGCTGTTTTGATATGACCGGCTTGAACAGTGAAAATTTTCAACTCTTCAGGTAGTTCTTTTAAATGATCGAGAGTGGTCGTTGTAATAAATGTTTGAATATTATTAGAGATGGTTTCAAGTAGTTGAAGTTGACGATAATTGTCAAGTTCGCTCATGACATCGTCAAGTAATAAAATAGGCTTTTCTCTTGTGATTTCTTCCATTAATTCAATTTCTGCTAATTTTAGAGAGAGAACAACACTTCGATGCTGGCCTTGACTACCAAAGGTAGCATTCATATTATTGATAAAAAATGCCAAATCATCCCTGTGAGGCCCAATACTTGTTGTTTTCCTAAAAATATCCTTCTGACGGTTTTTTTCCAACATAGAGAGAAACTGCTCTTCTATATCATTTCCTTCTTCAGAAAAAACAGTTGACTGATATTGAATAGATAGGTCTTCTTTGTTGTCAGAAAGTCGAGTGTGTTTTTCTTTTGCTTTAGCTTCTAATTTTTTAATAAACTCAAGCCGATGATGGATGACGCGACTTCCAAAACTAGCTAGTTGTGAATCTAAGACCTCCAAAAATGTAGCATCAATTTTTTCTGAATTTTTTAGATAACTATTTCTTTGTTTCAGTACATGGTTGTATTGAGATAAGTCGGATAAATAGAGAGGTTTCATCTGACCTAATTCAATGTCAATAAACTTTCGACGTCCTGCAGGTGATCCTTTGATCAGTTGCAAATCTTCGGGTGCGAAAAGGACAACATTCATATGGCCAATATAGTTCGATAATTTGGCTTGTTTCAAATGATTTACCTTAGTTATCCGACCTTTTGGTGTCAAGGAAATTTCTAATGGAAGGGGACCAGTTTCTCTTTGTAATTGACCAGACACTTTAAAATCGGTGGATTCAAAATAGATGAGATCTCTATCATTTCGTGTTCGATGACTTCTGGTTAAAGCTAGAAAATAAATTGATTCGAGAATATTGGTCTTTCCCTGAGCATTTTGACCTAGGAAAATATTTAATCCAGGATGAAACTCGACTTCTAGTTCTTGATAATTACGAAAATGTTGAATGGATAAGTGTTTTAACCACATTACGAGATACCAGGAAAGCGAATCGCTTTTTCTTTTTTGTTAGACTTTTTCGGTTGTTTCTTTTGTTGTTGATTGAGTTGCTTGACAAGTTTAGCAACACGTTCCTTTTCTTCCTTGTCTTTAAGATGCTCTTCTATTTCTTCTTGAGAAGGTTCAAGAATGGTGATAGTAACGCTCAGTTCAGGAATGTCAATTTGATCATTGACACGAAGTTTACGGCCTCTCCGTTGTTCTAATTCACCATTAACAAAGACTTCTTTTTCTTGAAGAAAGGCTTTGATTGCACCACCACTCTGTATAATACCGAGTTCTTTTAAGATTGCTTGTAATGTAATAAAGTCATCAAATAATTTGTAATTCATAGTTCACCTCTTTGCGTGTTATTATACCATATTTTTAGTTTTTCTAGGGTAGAGAATGTTGAGTGATTTGAGGAGCTTTTTCACAGTTTGAATTAGGATTTTAGTGTGATTTCGTGTTATAATGAAAGTTACTATTGAGTAGAACGAGGATGAAAATGGAATTAGTAAAGGGCGTGAATCTTCACTTTCTTCAATCAAAAAAATTTAAAACCAATAAAATTAAAGTCCGTTTTTCATCGCCATTAGATGAAAATACCGTGGCTGCGCGTGTTTTAGTAGCCTGTATGATGGAAACTGCAAATCAAAAATATCCAACTTCACAATTATTCCGTGAAAAATTAGCGAGTCTATACGGGGTAGAATTGTCCACCTCAGTCTCTAAGAGGGGTCGTGTTCATTATGTTGATTTGAATATTTCCTTTGTGCGCGATGACTTTTTGAGCAAGAAAAATGTTCTTACTGATGAGGTTTTGGACATTATAGAAGCTATCTTCTTTTCACCTTTGGTAGTAGAAGATCACTTTGACAGTGATACATTTGACGTTGAAAAGAAAAATACGATTTCCGATTTGGAGTCAGAAATTGAAGAGCCTTATTATTATGCACATGGGCAATTGAATCAACTTTTTTTTGAAGACGAAACAATCGGGATGTCAAGATTGGGGAAAGTTGATTTAGTGAGACAAGAGACAGCTCAAAGTTCTCTTGAACAGTTTCATCAGATGCTCCAATTAGATAACATTGACTTCTTTTTCATAGGCGATTTTAATGAGGTCGCTATTGTGGATCGAGTGAACCAGTTTGAATTCAAGCCACGTGATAACAATTTGTCTGTCACCTATCAACAACCTTTTACAAATGTTGTAAGAGAAAAGTTAGAGCAAAAACAAAACCAACAATCTATTTTAGAATTAGGTTACCATTTTTCTACCCAGTATGGAGAATCTCTCCATATCCCCCTAGTTGTATTAAATGGGATGCTGGGAGCTTTCTCGCATTCAAGACTTTTTCAAGTAATTCGTGAGAAAGATGGCCTTGCTTATACCATCTCTAGCCATTTTGATATTTTTACAGGCTTTATGAGAGTTTTTGCAGGCATTGATAAGGAATCTCGCACGAAAGTAATGACCTTGATTATGCGACAGTTGAATGATTTAAAACGAGGCAAGTTTACAGAGTCAGAGCTTCAATTGACAAAAGAAATGTTGGTGAATACGACCTTATTAGCACAGGATCGGCAAAATACCTTGATTGAAAGGGAATATCTGAAAACGATCCTAGGAAAGAAAGTCCTTTCTTTAGAAGAGTGGTTAGAGTCCATCGATAAGGTTAGTAGAGAAGAAATTATTGAAGTAGCAAAAACAATTAATTTACAGTCTGTTTATTTTATGGAAGGAAAGTAGTGTAAAGATTGAAAATTAAAGAAAAATATTATGAATCAGTTGGTGAGCAAGTTTACTTTACACGCTTGTCAAATGGGTTGACTATTCATTTAATTCCCAAAGAAGATTATTATGAAACCTATGGAATCATCACAACTAAGTTTGGCTCAGTGGATACACGAATTCTGGTGAATGGTGATGAACGGCAATATCCTGCAGGAATTGCTCATTTCCTAGAACACAAAGTATTTGAAGATGAAAATGGTCAAGATTATTTAAAAAAATTCGTTCATTTAGGATCGGAAAGTAATGCCTTTACAAGCTTTACAAAGACAAGTTATCTTTTCTCAACAACTTCAAAAGTCCCTGAGAATATTCAATTGTTATTAGAGATGGTTTCAAAGGCTTCCTTTACAGAAAAATCTATATCTAAGGAAAGAGAAATCATTCAACAAGAAATTGGAATGTACCAAGATAGTCCAGACTATCGATTATTTTTTGGTGCTTTAGAAAATTTATATCCTGGAACGCCGTTAGCAGATGATATTGCTGGGACTAGGGAGTCTATCTCTGACATTACAATAGATAATCTCCGTGAAAACTTTGATCTATTCTATCATCCCTCTCAAATGCATTTATTAGTGATCGGAAACTTTGATGTTGATGAAGTATTGCAAGTAGTAAAGAAATATGATCTGACTTCTCCTCGTCCTTCTGTGGAGTTAGAACGTTTTCCTGTAGAAAAAAATGAAGTAAGATTGAATCAATCTTGTAGAATGGAAGTTGCTACTCCGAAGTTGGCAATTGGAATTCGAGGAAATGATATCATTAAGGAAGAGGAAAAATTTCGTTATAAATTGATGTTGAAATTACTATTTTCGATGATGTTTGGTTGGACTTCGCAACGGTTTCAAAGTTTATATGAAGCTGGGAAAATTGACAACTCATTGACACTTGAAGTCGAGGTTGAGGAATTATTTCATTTCGTTATTTTGACAATGGATACTCAAGAACCGGTGTCCTTATCTCATCAATTTAGGTCAGCCATCAAACAATTTGAGAAGGATCCAGATGTGAATCAAGAACATTTGGATACGATTAAAAGCGAAATGTTTGGTGATTTCTTACAAGGTTTAAATTCGCTTGAGTATAGTGCCACTCAGTTTGAATATTTTTCAGACGGTAGCACTTCTTATGATCTTCCAAAGATTTTACAAGGTATTAGTTTACAAGATATCATCAAATTAGGGCGTCAGTTCATCGACCAGACTGAGATGGTTGATTATATGATTTTTCAAAAGTAGTAAACAATGTATCAAGAAGGGAAAACATGAAGAAGAGAACAATTGGTCAAGTGTTAAGACTGTCAAGAGTAAATTTACACTTGAGTTTACAAGATGTGTCAAGTAAGACAGCCATTGAAATTCCTTATATAGAAGCGTTGGAAAATGATGAGTTTGATCTATTACCGAGTCCCTTTTACGCTCAGATCTATCTTAAAAAGTTAGCATGGGCTTTGGGATTAGATGAGTCCATCCTATTGACAGCTTTTCGTGAAGGGAAAGAATTGTTATTTGATGAAGAGATACTTGTAGATGACGAAGAGCTTCATTCAAGAAAATTAAGACAGAAAGCGAGCTGGTTACCAATCCTGTATTATCTACTAGTTAGTTTTGCCATTCTTGGCTTTGTGATTTATATCGTATATTTTTATGAGTTTACAGCATCTGTAAAATAGATGTAAGGATAGTTTGTTTTTTGGAGGAAGTATGAAAAAAGAAAATATTCCTAATGCATTGACATTAATTCGGGTTGTGATGATTCCTATTTTTATTGCCATTTTAAGTTTAAGTCACTCTTACTTAGGACATATTGTAGCGGCAGTTATTTTTGCAATTGCTAGTATTACAGATTATTTAGATGGCTTTCTTGCACGAAAATGGAATGTAGTTAGTAATTTTGGTAAATTTGCCGATCCAATGGCAGATAAATTATTGGTCATGTCAGCCTTTATCATGATGATTGAATTAAAAATGGTTCCTGCTTGGATTGCAGCCGTTATCATTTGTCGTGAGTTAGCTGTTACTGGTTTGCGTCTTCTACTTGTTGAGACAGGTGGTACAGTTCTTGCTGCAGCCATGCCAGGAAAAATTAAAACCTTTAGCCAAATGTTTGCCATTATCTTTTTGCTTTGCCATTGGACACTTCCGGGGCAAGTGTTGCTTTATATTGCATTGATTTTCACAATTTATTCTGGTTACGACTACTTTAAGGGAAGTAGCTATCTCTTTAAAGACACATTTAAATAAATGAAACAGATGATTGAGCTAAAAAATGTATCCTTTCGATACGATAAAACAGTAGAAGAGTATCAAATTGACACGGTTTCGTTTCACGTGAAACAAGGAGAGTGGCTTTCGATTGTTGGACACAATGGTAGTGGGAAATCTACAGTTGTACGCCTGATTGATGGCCTTTTGGAAGCTGAGTCTGGTGAGATTTACGTTGATGGAAAACAACTGACTCGTGAAACCATATGGGAAATCCGTAGTAAAATTGGGATTGTATTTCAGAATCCTGACAACCAATTTGTTGGTGCGACAGTAGAAGATGATGTTGCCTTTGGTTTAGAAAATCAAGGAATTCCACGGGAAGAAATGCTTCAACGTGTGGAGAAGGCTATTGAGCAAGTCGGTATGCTGGAGTTTAAAGATCGCGAACCATCTCGTTTGTCAGGTGGTCAAAAGCAACGGGTGGCCATAGCAGGTATTATCGCCTTGAGACCAACTATTATTATCCTTGATGAAGCAACTAGTATGTTAGATCCAGAAGGTAGAGAGGATCTAATGGCGGTAATGAGAGAACTTCAGAAAAAGTTTCAATTAACAATTATTTCTATTACCCATGATTTAACCGAAATTGCCTTAAGTGATCGAACACTCGTCTTTCAAAAAGGAAAACTAGAGTCTTCTATGACACCGCGGGAATTGTTTTCAAGAAATGATCTGAATGAGATTGGATTAGATAAGCCTTTTAGTAAGCAGGTTCAAGAATCTCTCAGCTCACATTTTCCGCTAAAACAGGATTATCTAACAGAAAGTGAGTTATTAGACCAACTATGGGAATCTCTTTAAAGAATGTCTATTATACTTATCAAGAGGGAAGTCCTTTTGAAGGGCAGGCGCTTTCTGATATTAGTTTGGAAATAAAAAATGGATCTTATACAGCCATCATCGGGCATACTGGTAGTGGCAAGTCTACTTTGTTGCAATTACTAAATGGTTTACTGCGTCCGACTACAGGAACGATTCAATTTGAAGATTTTGTTTTAGATAATCATTCTGAGCCAAAAGAAATGAAGTACCTGAGAAAAAAAGTCGGTTTGGTTTTTCAATTTCCAGAAAGTCAGCTATTTGCGGAAACCGTTCTAGCTGATGTAGCCTTTGGACCACAGAATTTTGGGGTACCTAAGGACAAAGCGGAGGAAATAGCCAAAGAAAAATTAGCGATCGTTGGTTTAGAAGAGTCTATCTATGATAAAAGTCCATTTGAACTATCTGGTGGACAAATGAGGCGAGTTGCGATCGCGGGTATTTTAGCTATCGAACCAGAGATTTTAGTATTGGACGAGCCGACAGCAGGGCTAGATCCTGCTGGAAGAAAGGAATTGATGGCACTGTTTGAGACATTACATAAAAATGGGATGACCCTAGTCCTGGTAACTCATACGATGGATGATGTAGCAAATTTTGCTGATACCGTATTTGCTTTAGAAGCGGGAAAACTTGTCCTAAACGGATCCCCCAGGGAAGTATTTCAACAGGTTGAGTATTTACAAAAACTTCAATTAGGAGTCCCACAAATTACGAATTTTGCTCTTCAATTGAAACGAAGAGGACTTTCCCTGGACAGACTACCAATCAAAATTGAGGAACTAAAGGAGCTGTTACTTCATGAATAATATGATTTTGGGAAGATATATTCCTGGAAACTCCATTATCCACCAACTAGATCCTCGTGGGAAGTTGCTCTCAATGTTTTTATTCATATTTCTTCTGTTTTGGGCAAATAATATCCAGACAAATGTTCTTCTCTTTGCTTTTATTTTTGTTTTAATGTATCTAACGAGGATTTCGGTTAGTTTTTATATTAAAGGCTTAAAATCAATGATTTTTATCATTGCCTTTACAACTATTTTTCAATTATTTGCGACCTCTCAAGGAACTATTTTATATCAATGGTGGTTTTTTAAATTAACCGACCAAGGATTGATGCAAGCCGCCATCATATTTTGTAGATTTATTTTAATCATTTTTTATTCGACGATTTTAACCGTGACGACGACACCATTGAGTTTAGCAGATGCTGTTGAAAAGCTCCTTACACCACTAAAAATTATTAAGGTTCCGGCTCATGAGATTGGGTTAATGCTATCTATGAGTTTGCGCTTTGTTCCAACCTTAGTAGATGATACGAATCGAATCATGAATGCGCAAAGGGCACGTGGTGTTGATTTTGGTGAGGGAAATCTATTAAAAAGGATCCGTTCCTTTATTCCGATCCTCATTCCTCTATTTGCTTCTAGTTTTAAACGCGCAGATGCATTAGCAATTGCGATGGAAGCGAGAGGGTACAAAGGCGGTGAGGGACGAACACGCTATCGGACTCTGCAGTGGAGAGTAAAAGATACCCTAGCATTGCTCGTTATTCTGTGCCTCATGTTGATAGTTTTTTATCTAAAAAATGGATAGAGCTAGTTGTATTGGTTCAAAAATAAGGAAAAAGCGCTATACAAAGCGCTTTTTACATTAAATTCACATATTCTTGTAACATTTGTAATATATTCTACAATAAACTGTAACATTTTGTGTGTATGATAGAATTATGTTCGAAAGGAGAATAGAATTCATGAACAGTAAAAAGTTCCAATGGACAGTCACTTCCCTACTTTCAGCAGCATCACTTTTCATTTCTGGTATTGCTACAGTGAATGCTGAAACTTACGAAGTGAAGTCTGGAGATACTCTATCAAAAATTGCACTAGAAAATAACACTTCAGTAGAAAATATTATTGCATCTAACAATCTGACCAATGAAGATTTGATCTATGCAGGACAAATTATTGAGTTAGGTGAGCGTTCAAAATCTATGATTGATAAAGTTGCTCCACAAGAGCAAGCAAAACCTGCTGAAAGTGCACCTACAGCAACTGCAACAGCACAAACTGCTCAAAAACAAACAACTTATGCAGCAAATGCTGCAGTGACTTCTGCACAATCAACAAATGGTGGAATTGTTCTACCAAATGGGAATACTGCTGGAGAACAAGGATCTTATGCAGCTGCTCGTATGGCTGAAATGACTGGCGTACCTGCTTCTACTTGGGAAGCAATTATTGCCCGTGAATCAAATGGTCAAGTAAATGCAGCAAATGCTTCTGGTGCCAGTGGTTTGTTCCAAACAATGCCAGGTTGGGGTTCAACTGCAACAGTTGATGATCAAATCCAGTCTGCATACAATGCATATAGCTCACAAGGTTTATCAGCTTGGGGTTATTAAAAAATAGGTTTACAATTTGTAAACCTATTTTTTTAATGTCTCAAGAATATCAAGTGGAGAGTGACAAATAAAATCTGGTGAGTAAAGAAGTAGCTCTTCAAGATCTCCAAATCCCCAAGTGACTGCCATGGTTTTTATACCAACTGCTTGACCTCCAATGAGGTCAAATTTTGTGTCCCCAATAATCACTGTCTCCTCTTTTGGAAGGTCATTGCTTGACAAGGCGTATCGAATGACATCGGCTTTGTTGATACGATCTGAATTTGATCCATAAATTCCTTTAAAGTATTTAGCGATACCTAAATCTTGACACATCTGTAAAGCAACCGGTTCATGTTTTGAAGTAGTTACATAAAGAGGAATGTTTTCGTCTTGTAATGCTTTCAAAGCTTCTACTATCTGAGGAAACAGAGTTGATTTGTATTGACCTTTTTCATGATAATACTGGCGATAGATAGTTACGGCTTGATCTACCAAAGTTTCAGGAAGGGTAGCTTCAAAACTAGAAATCAAAGGTGGTCCCATAAAACTACGGATGGTTTTGAGATCGGGTTGAGGAACCTTCAAAGTATCGAATGTATGTTGAAAGCTCTCTGTAATTCCCTTGGAACTGTCAACTAATGTTCCATCTAAATCAAAAAATAAGGCTTGCATGTTATTCTCCAAATATCTCTTTTTGTAATCTACGTCCGGTTGGTGTTGCTGCCAATCCTCCTTCAGCTGTTTCTCTAAAGGCAGTCGGAAGACTAGAACCAACTTGGTACATGGCGTCAATAACTTCATCAACAGGTATTTTTGATTCAATACCTGCTAAGGCCATATCAGCAGCAATGAAGGCATAGCTGGCTCCCATTGCGTTTCGTTTGACACATGGAACTTCCACGAGTCCTGCTACTGGATCACAAATGAGCCCAAGCATGTTTTTGATGACAAAACAGACTGCTTGACTCGCTTGATAAGGAGTTCCTCCAGCAGCAAGTGTCAATGCAGCCGCACTCATAGCTGAAGCAGAACCAACTTCTGCTTGACAACCACCTTCTGCACCTGAAATAGAAGCATTATTGGCGATGACTAAACCAAAAGCTCCAGCTGTCAGTAGAAAATCTAGTTGTTGCTGACGGTTTAACCCTAATTTTTGAGTTGCTGCAGTGAGAACTGCGGGAAGGCAGCCAGCAGATCCTGCAGTGGGTGTTGCGCAGACCAGTCCCATCTTAGCATTGTGTTCGTTGACAGCAATAGCATTCTTCGCTGCGGTTAGGACGGTCAAGTCAGATAACGTTTTTCCTGATTTGATATAGCGATCTAATTTTGCGGCATCCCCACCGGTTAACCCACTACGAGAGTGGTTTTCATTTAACCCTAACCTTACAGAATCAATCATCACTTCTAAATTACGGGTCATTAATCGTAGGACTTCTTCTCGTTCACGACCAGTTAGTTCAAATTCAGTCGCAATCATTAACTCTGCGACGTTTCCTTCGTATTGCGCGCTTGCTTGTTCTACGAGGTCTACAATTGAATAAAACATATGAACTCCTTATTTGAAAAAGTTGACATTATGAAGATGAGGAATTTTACGGATATCGTCGATAGCTGCTTCACAACTCCTTGAGTCAACTTCTATAATCATAATCGCTTTTTCTCCAGCTTTTTCCCGTGTTACATTCATTTGTGCAATGTTAATATCATAGCGAGAAAGAGCTTCTGTCACATGGGCGATCATTCCAGGGACGTCCTGGTGAACAATGATAATGGTTGGAGTATTCATATTTAGCGAGATAGCAAAGCCATTTAACTCAGTAACCTGTATGTTCCCACCACCAATTGAGATTCCAGTGACAGAAATCGTTTTATGATCATTTTTAACAGTAATAGTCGTTGTGTTTGGGTGAGGAGCATTGCTTTCTTTTTGAATAGACCAAACAATCCTAATGCCTCGTTCATGTGCAATTTTTAGACTATCTGGGATTCTAGGATCATCTGTGTCCATTCCTAAGATGCCCGCTACTAAGGCTAAATCTGTTCCATGACCACGATAGGTTTTGGCGAAGGAATTAAATAATTGGAACTCAACTTCTTTTGGCTCCTCTCCAAAGATAGAAGAAACAATTTTACCAATTCGAACAGCACCTGCAGTGTGACTACTGGATGGGCCGATCATCACAGGTCCAATAATATCAAAAACTGATTGGAATTTTAAAGAGTTCATGCTCTGCTCCTTTGTGATCACTTTACTTCATTATATCAGATATGGCTGATGATTTCTTCTATTTTTCCCGAAATATCTGAGAAATCTTAAAGGGGGCTTAAAGCATTTATATTATCCTGGATTTTTAGTATTTCTAACATCTGACTGAAATATTTGACACATTATTTCAATAAATATGAAATATTTCTTGTGTAGTATAGAGGTATACCAATAAAGGAGTACATAATAATGAATAAAAAACAAATGATGAAACAAATTATTGGACTTAGTTTACTTGCAGGACTTTTCCTTCCAATTGTAGCGAATGCAGATTCTTATACTGTAAAATCAGGTGATACTTTATCTGCTGTTGCTAAAGAGAGGAACACAACGGTTGATGCGATTGCTAAGAAAAATAAGATTAGTAACGTGAATCTCATCTCAGTTGGTCAAGTTCTTGAGATTGAAGATGCAAATACAACGCAGAAAACTACGGAGCAAGCTCCTGCTAGTAAAACTGATACTACACAAGCAACAACTACTGTCTCTGCTTCAGATGGCTTGAGTGCGGAAGACGCGGCTGCTAAGGAATGGATTGCTCAGAAAGAGTCAAGTGGTAGCTATACAGCACAAAATGGCCAATATTATGGCCGTTACCAATTAACTATCACTTATTTGAATGGTGATTTATCACCTGCAAACCAAGAAAAAGTAGCCAATCAATATGTTGTCAACCGTTATGGATCATGGTCAGCAGCTAAAAATTTCTGGTTGGCAAATGGCTGGTATTAAATTCGTTTAAAAAGAGTTCTTGAATAGGACTCTTTTTAAATTTACAGACTTGTAAACCCATCGATCCTGATCAACAAAAAGAATAGTAAGATGCTTGTTTTCTAATATAAAGCGTGTTAAAATGGTAACTGCTCAAAACGACCTTCAATCGTTGAAGCAAACCACGACCTTCAATCGTGAGAAACGAAAAGATGGGAGAAATCTATGAGTGATAACTCGAAAACACGTGTTGTTGTTGGTATGAGTGGTGGTGTGGATTCATCTGTAACAGCTTTATTATTAAAGCAACAGGGTTACGATGTCATCGGCATCTTCATGAAAAACTGGGACGACACAGACGAAAATGGCGTCTGTACAGCTACAGAAGATTACAAAGATGTAGCAGCGGTTGCAGACCAAATTGGCATTCCTTACTATTCTGTCAACTTTGAGAAAGAATACTGGGATCGTGTCTTTGAATATTTCCTTGCCGAATACCGAGCTGGTCGAACACCAAATCCGGATGTCATGTGTAATAAGGAAATCAAATTTAAGGCCTTTTTAGATTATGCTATGACACTCGGTGCAAATTATGTAGCGACAGGGCACTATGCGCGTGTGGCGCGTGATGAAGATGGCATTGTTCATATGTTACGCGGCGTTGACAACGGGAAGGACCAAACTTATTTCTTAAGCCAGCTGTCACAAGAACAACTTCAAAAAACCATGTTCCCATTGGGACATTTGGAAAAGCCAGAGGTTCGTCGTCTAGCTGAAGAAGCTGGATTAGCAACAGCTAAAAAGAAAGACTCAACTGGGATTTGCTTTATCGGAGAAAAGAATTTCAAAGAATTTCTAGGGAACTATCTTCCTGCCCAACCAGGTCGAATGATGACCATCGATGGACGAGATATGGGTGAACATGCAGGTTTGATGTATTACACAATCGGTCAACGGGGTGGGCTTGGAATTGGTGGCCAACAAGGTGGAGACAATGCGCCATGGTTTGTAGTTGGGAAAGACCTCAGTCAAAATATTCTTTATGTCGGTCAAGGCTTCTACCATGAAGCATTGATGTCAACAAGTTTACAGGCTAGTCAAGTTCACTTTACACGAAATATGCCAGAAGAGTTTACATTAGAGTGTACAGCTAAGTTCCGCTATCGTCAGCCTGACTCCAAGGTGACTGTACACGTTAAAGGTGACAAGGCAGAAGTGATTTTCGCAGAACCTCAACGAGCCATTACACCAGGACAAGCTGTTGTTTTTTACGACGGTGAAGAGTGTCTAGGCGGTGGCTTGATTGACAATGCTTATCGGGATGGAAAAGTTTGTCAGTATATTTAGAATTTTCTAGGAGGAACGAAAGTGTTTCAGTTCTTTAAGAAAAAAATAGAGAATACAAAGACTATCTCTGATTATAAGAAACAGTATTTGAGGGAAAAAACGACGGAGTCAATTGAAGCTTTGTTCAAGGAATTGAAGCAATCTAAAGTTTGGGTTCCCTTTAATGCTTCTTTAATGGATGGGAGTGATGAACAAGAAGGTGTTCGTCTAAAACCGGATATTCTACGAAAGGGAGACGACTACTTTTATCCTTGTTTCTTGACGGAACAGGATATTCCTAAAGATTATTACGATCGTTTTTCTTGGCTGCAAATACCTTTTACGGACTGTTTATTTACTGCAGAAAGGATAGGAAAGTTTCCAGTGAGAGGGATTGTTCTAGATGCATTCTCTGATCCAGTTGAGATTGACAAAGGAGTTTTTGAAGCAATCCGTCAGTCTTAGTATATTTAAATTGACAAATTTTCTCAATTTGCTACAATAATAAAAGCAATAGAAATGATGGTCAAAGCTCATGGATGTTGCAGGCTTTTTTGTCCTGCACTTCTCAGAGTTTTGACTATTTTTGTGTGATTTCGAAAGGAAGTAAAATGAGGCAACAGGATTTTCGGACGAAAATAGGTTCTACTGTTTTTGGTGTGAGAGCGACTGCTTTGATTGTAAAAGATAATCGCTTGTTCGTCATAGAAGATGAGGACGGCTGTTATACAATCGGAGGTGCTATTCAAGTCAATGAAACTACAGGAGATGCTGTAGTTCGTGAAGTCAAAGAGGAACTTGGTGTCACATCTACAGCAGGTCCGTTAGCTTTCGTGGTTGAAAATCACTTTGAACAAGCTGGAATCCACTACCATAATATTGAATTTCATTATTTGGTGGACTTGCTGGAAGATGCACCTTTGGTCATGCAGGAAGATACAAAGCAATTACCTTGCCGTTGGATTGCTTTAGAAGATTTACACACTGTTGACCTGAAACCAGCCTTTTTAAAATCAGCCCTACCAGAATGGGACGGAAAATTACTTCACATCCATCTTGAGAAATAGGAGAAAAAATGACTTATAATTTTATTGAAGAATACGATATCATTGTAATCGGTGCGGGGCATGCGGGAGTAGAAGCCTCTCTAGCTGCTAGCCGTATGGGTTGTAAGGTCTTACTTGCGACTATTAACATTGAAATGCTGGCTTTTATGCCTTGTAATCCCTCTATTGGTGGTTCTGCTAAAGGAATTGTCGTGCGTGAAGTCGATGCCCTCGGTGGAGAAATGGCGAAGAATATCGACAAGACCTACATCCAAATGAAAATGCTCAATACTGGTAAAGGTCCTGCTGTTCGTGCACTTCGGGCTCAAGCAGACAAAGAACTTTACTCAAAAGAAATGCGGAAAACGGTTGAAAACCAAGAAAATTTAACTCTTCGCCAAACTATGATTGATGAGATTTTGGTGGAGAATGGTAAGGTTGTTGGTGTAAGGACTGCGACTCACCAAGAGTATGGGGCAAAGGCTGTTATTGTCACTACTGGGACAGCTTTACGCGGAGAAATTATCATTGGAGATCTCAAGTATTCGTCAGGACCTAATCATAGTCTAGCTTCTATCAATTTGGCCGATAATCTCAAACAATTAGGATTAGAAATTGGACGTTTCAAAACAGGAACACCACCTCGTGTAAAGGCATCGTCAATTAATTATGACGAAACGGAAATTCAACCTGGAGATGAAGCTCCAAATCATTTTTCTTATACATCGCGTGATGAAGATTATGTAAAGGATCAGGTTCCTTGTTGGTTGACTTATACGAATGGGCATAGCCATGAAATTATCCAGAATAATTTACACCGGGCACCTATGTTTACAGGGGTTGTAAAGGGAGTGGGCCCTCGCTATTGTCCGTCCATTGAGGATAAAATTGTCCGTTTTGCTGACAAAGAGCGTCATCAACTATTCTTAGAACCTGAGGGACGAAATACAGAAGAAGTCTATGTTCAAGGGCTGTCAACGAGTTTACCAGAGGATGTTCAGCGGGATATCGTCCATTCTATTAAGGGACTTGAGAAGGCAGAAATGATGCGAACGGGTTATGCGATTGAGTATGATATGGTTTTGCCTCATCAATTGCGCGCAACTTTAGAAACCAAGAAAATTTCAGGTCTCTTTACAGCTGGCCAAACCAATGGAACGTCTGGCTATGAGGAGGCCGCTGGTCAAGGGATTATTGCAGGGATCAATGCGGCTCTAAAAATTCAAGGAAAACCGGAACTCATTTTGAAACGCAGTGATGGTTATATTGGGGTCATGATCGATGACTTGGTAACAAAGGGAACGATCGAACCGTATCGTTTGTTAACAAGCCGTGCAGAATACCGTCTGATTTTGCGTCATGATAATGCCGATATGCGCTTGACAGAAATGGGACGAGCAATTGGATTGGTAGATGATGAACGTTGGCAACGTTTCGAAACCAAGAAGTATCAGTTTGAAAACGAGATGAAGCGTTTAGATAGCATTAAGTTAAAGCCTGTAAAGGAAACCAATGAAAAGGTTGCTGCAATGGGCTTTAAACCATTGACAGATGCTGTCACTGCTAAAGAATTCTTGCGAAGACCAGAAGTCTCTTACCAAGATGTGGTAGAATTTATCGGTCCTGCAGCTGAAGAACTGGATGATAAAATCATTGAATTGATTGAAACTGAAATTAAATACGAAGGCTATATTTCAAAAGCAATGGACCAAGTCGAAAAAATGAAGCGTATGGAAGAAAAACGAATTCCTGCGAATATTGACTGGGATGATATTGACTCCATCGCAACCGAAGCGCGTCAAAAATTTAAATTAATTAATCCAGAAACGATTGGTCAAGCAAGTCGTATCTCAGGTGTCAATCCAGCGGATATCTCTATTTTAATGGTTTACTTGGAAGGTAAATCTCGGAGTATCTCCAAAAACAAAGCAAACCACTAATAAAATGGGGCTGAGATGATGTTTCAGCCTCAATTTTATGGATTGAAATCTGTTGTTAATATTTACACAGCTGTAAACATTGTTTACAAACTAGTGAAGCGGAGGAAGAGCTTTTTACAGGTCGATCTTCTCCGTAATATAGAGAGAAACCTCGCTTTTTACCTCTATTTATGGTATAATGCCGAGAAGAGGTTTATGATGAAAAAATTTCGTTTATCGTTCATCCATTATGTGTTAATTGGTTTTATTTCATTTGCAATTTTAGCAATTTTTTTAAGAATCTTTGGCAAAGGCTATGTAACTCTCATTGCAATTTTTTTAGTCTTAGCTGGATTGATTGCTTTATTTGAATACCAGTTACAAATTTCAGAGTTAGATGAATTAGAACAAATACAATATGTGAACCATCAGGCAGAAAGCGGATTAGCATCCCTCCTTGATAAAATGCCTGTTGGAGTTATCAAAATTAATGAAGAGTCTAATGAAGTAGAGTGGTTCAACCCTTATGCTGAATTGATTTTTTCAACAGATGATGGGGACTTTGATGTTGAATCATTGAAAAAGTTACTCAATACTCTGTTTGAGGATAAAGGTCATTATGTCACTGTAGTCGATAAGAAATATTCTGTTTACTTTGATCAGACGTCTAGTGTTGTTTACTTTTTTGATGTTTCAAGTGAGTATGAAGCAACTGTAGGATTGGTGACAACTCGTCCCGTTATCGGTATTATTTCTGTTGATAACTATGATGATCTAGAAGATGTCATTTCAGACTCTGATATTAGCAATATCAATAGTTTTATTGCCAACTTTGTAGAAGAGTTTACAGCTCGTTACCATATGTTTTACAGACGTGTGGGGATGGATCGTTTCTATTTGTTTACAGACTACACGGTCTTAGAACAGTTGATGGAATCAAAATTTTCTGTCATCGATCAATTCCGTGAAGAAGCTAAAAATCGTGAGCTACCTATTACCTTAAGTATGGGATTCTCGTATGGTGACGGGGAGCATGATGAGATTGGTAAAGTGGCTCTCTTGAACCTAAACCTTGCGGAAGTTCGTGGTGGGGATCAAGCGGTTGTCAAAGAAAATGATGAACAGAAAAACCCTATTTTCTTTGGTGGTGGAACAGCTTCGGCTGTGAAGCGGACTCGGACTCGCACACGCGCTATGATGACAGCTATTTCGGATAAGATTAAATCCGTTGATCAAGTTTTCATTGTTGGGCATAGAAACTTGGATATGGACGCTTTAGGAGCGTCTGTGGGAATGCAGTTTTTCTCTAGCAATATTTTGGCTTCCTCTTATGTGGTCTATGACCCACATGCAATGGCTAGTGATATTTCAAGAGCAATTGCGAAACTAGAAGAAGAGCAGGTGACGAAAATCCTTCCCCTAGAGGAAGCCATGCAAATGGTGACGGATCGCTCTTTGTTAATTATGGTTGACCATTCTAAGACAGCCTTGACTCTTTCAAAAGAGTTTTATCAGGAATTTCAACAGATTATTGTCATTGACCATCACCGTCGGGATGATGATTTCCCTGAAAATGTTCTGATCACCTATATTGAAAGTGGAGCAAGTAGCGCGAGCGAATTGGTTAGTGAGCTGATTCAGTTCCAGAAGTCGAAGAAAAATCGGTTGACGAAGATTCAAGCTAGTGTCTTGATGGCTGGGATCATGCTGGATACTAAGAACTTCTCCGCACGTGTTACAAGTAGGACCTTTGATGTGGCGAGTTACCTTCGCTCAAGAGGTAGTGATAGTGTAGCCATCCAGGAGATCTCTGCGATTCAGTTTGATGAGTATCGTGAAGTGAACGAACTGATCTTGACTGGTGAAAAGATTTTGCCACATATCATCGTAGCTTGTGCCAATACGACTAAAGCCTATGATTCAGTAACCATTAGTAAAGCTGCTGATAGTATGCTAGCCATGTCTGAGGTGGAAGCAACCTTTGTCATTGCTTGTAATCAAAGTGGAACTGTCTCGATTTCTGCACGAAGTCGAAGTAAAGTTAATGTACAGCGTATCATGGAACAGCTTGGCGGAGGAGGTCATTTCAATTCGGCAGCCTCTCAAATTGAGGGTCAAGATTTGATGAGTATTCGTCAACAACTGATTGAGACTATTGAAAACGAAGTAACTATTGAAAAGGAGAATGTAGAATGAAAGTTATTTTCTTAGCGGATGTAAAAGGTAAAGGTAAAAAAGGCGAAATTAAAGAAGTGCCTACTGGTTATGCACAAAACTTTTTGATCAAGAAAAATCTTGCGAAAGAAGCCAATGCCCAAGCAATCGGTGAACTTCGTGGAAAGCAAAAGTCAGAAGAAAAAGCGCATGCTGAATTGTTAGCAGAAGCGCAAAAGATTAAAGCGAAATTAGAAGAAGAAGCAACTGTTGTTCAATTCACTGAAAAAATTGGGCCAGATGGCCGTACTTTCGGCTCTATTACCAATAAAAAGATTGCAGAAGAGCTTGAGAAACAATTTGGCATTAAAATTGATAAACGTCATATCCAAGTTTCCTCTCCAATTCGTTCAACAGGATTGATTGACGTCCCTGTAAAAATTTATCAAGATGTTACAGGTTTGATTAATATTCGTGTAAACGAAGGGTAAACACGATCGATAGAAAGGTTTTTTTATGGCTGAGATAGAGGAATTACGAACACAACCTCAGGATATCCAAGCGGAGCAATCAGTGTTGGGAGCCATCTTTATTGATGAGGGGAAATTGGTCTTTGTTCGTGAATATATCGAGCCTGGCGATTTCTTTAAGTACTCGCACCGTTTGATTTTTAAAGCCATGATCGATCTAGCTGACCGCGGGGATGCGATTGATGCGACGACTGTTCGAAATATTTTAGATAGTCAGGGGGATCTCCAAAATATTGGCGGTCTCTCCTATTTGGTAGAAGTCATTAATTCGGTACCAACTTCAGCTAACGCAGAGTATTACGCGAAGATTGTTGCCGAAAAAGCTGTCTTACGTCGATTGATCTCTCGATTAACGGAAAGTATTAATCAAGCTTATGATGGTGCAAGTCCTTCAGATGAAATCATTGCGGGTGCTGAAAAAGCTCTGATTGATGTTAGTGAAAACGCAAATCGTAGTGGATTTAAAAATATTCGAGACATCTTGAATATAAATTTTGGTAGCTTGGAAGCCCGCTCGCTTCAAACCTCTGATATTACGGGTATTGCGACAGGCTATCGCGATTTGGACCATATGACGACGGGGCTACATGAGGAAGAGTTGATTATTTTAGCGGCTCGTCCTGCAGTAGGGAAAACAGCCTTTGCTCTAAATATTGCTCAAAATATCGGGACAAAGTTGGATAAGACAGTGGCTATTTTCTCATTAGAAATGGGTGCTGAAAGTTTGGTTGACCGGATGTTAGCAGCTGAAGGTTTGATTGAATCCCATTCGATTCGTACAGGTCAATTGACGGATGAAGAGTGGCGGAAATATGCCATTGCTCAAGGAAATTTGGCCAATGCGAGTATTTACATCGATGATACTCCGGGAATTCGGATCACTGAGATTCGTTCGAGAGCAAGAAAATTAGCGCAGGAAACAGGGAATCTCGGTCTTATTCTGATTGACTACCTGCAGCTGATTACAGGGACTGGAAGAGAAAACCGTCAACAGGAAGTTTCAGAAATTTCTCGTCAGTTAAAGATTTTGGCTAAGGAACTAAAAGTTCCCGTTATTGCTTTGAGTCAGCTATCACGTGGTGTGGAACAGCGCCAAGACAAACGTCCTGTTCTTTCTGATATTCGTGAATCTGGATCGATTGAACAGGATGCGGATATTGTTGCTTTCTTGTACCGTGATGATTATTATGATCGAGCTGGTGAAGAGGAAGAAGATGGAATGCCTAATAATACGGTTGAAGTGATTATCGAGAAAAACCGTTCAGGTGCGCGTGGGACAGTCGAATTAATATTCCAAAAGGAATACAATAAATTCTCAAGTATTTCAAAGAGAGAGGATCAATAAGATGAGTGATGCATTTACAGATGTTGCAAAAATGAAAAAAATTAAAGAAGAAATCAAGGCCCATGAAGGACAAGTGGTTGAAATGACGCTTGAAAATGGACGGAAACGTCAAAAAAATAAATTTGGACGCTTGATTGAGGTCTATCCTTCTTTATTTATTATCGAGTATACGAACGACAATAGCTTGCCAGGTGAACCAGCTAATACATACGTGGAGTCTTACACCTATTCAGATATTTTAACAGAGAAGAATTTAATTCGTTATTTGGATTAATTTCTTGATTTTATCGTCTAAATCAGTTATTATAATAAATACATATGGGAGTCTGTGTACAGTCTGAGAGGAAGTGTAAGCTTCGACCGCACCTGATCTGGGTAATGCCAGCGTAGGAAACAAATGAAATGTATTTTTCGTTATGAGTGACCTTGTGCAATCCGTCTCCTATTTTGGAGGCGTTTTTTATTTGTGAGAAAGGAGGTTCCGATGTCTCTTGTAAAAAGATATTCAAAACAATTGATAGGATTTGCAGGTTTTAGCAGTCTTCTTGTCTTATGGCAGTTAGCAGGATTTTTAAATATCCTCCCCAAATTTGTATTACCAACGCCACTTGAAATTGGGAATGCCTTTGTACGAGATCGATCTCTCCTGATTCATCACAGTTTGTCTACCCTTCAAGTGGCCTTGATCGGACTTGTTATAGGCGTTCTTCTTGCTGCTGGCTTTGCGATTCTCATGGATAGTTTTCAATGGGTGAATGATCTGGTCTATCCTTTTATGGTTGTTATTCAAACCATTCCGACGATTGCCTTGGCCCCTATCCTGGTTCTTTGGTTTGGTTATGGTATGCTTCCAAAACTGGTTTTGATCATTATTACGGTGGTATTTCCCATCGTAGTCAGTCTGTTAGATGGTTTTCGGCATTGCGATCAAGACATTCTGAGATTGTTTCAGATTATGCAAGCCAATCGCTTTCAGACTTTAGTCCATTATAAAATTCCTGCAGCGCTTCCTTATTTTTTCGCAGGTTTACGTGTGAGTGTTTCCTATGCTTTTATCAGTACGGTCGTTTCAGAATGGTTAGGAGGTTTTGATGGATTGGGGGTCTATATGATCCAATCGAAGAAGTTATTTCAGTATGATACGATGTTTGCGATCATTGTATTGATTTCTGCTATTAGTTTACTCGGTATGTTTCTCGTTGACCAATTAGAACGAACCATTCTAAAATGGAAAAAGGATTGACAAACTTGTAAATGGTGTAAAAATTAAATTGACAAAAATGTAAAAGAGGTATAGCTAATGAAAAAGTCAATAGGTTTATTTTTCTCAATAATATTGGGATTTGTTTTCTTGAGTGCTTGTCAAAATTCTGTCAAGCAATCGTCAAGTGGTTTGAAAAAGATTGATTTTATTCTAGATTGGACCCCGAATACTAATCACACGGGTCTCTATGTAGCAAAGGAAAAAGGGTACTTTAAAGAAGCAGGACTGGATGTAGATATAAAACTTCCTCCGGAAGACAGTAGTTCTGATTTGATTATCAATGGGAAAGCTCCATTTGGTATTTATTTCCAAGATTCTATGGCTAAGAAATTAGATAAAGGTGCGGGTATTACCGCTGTTGCAGCTATCGTCGAACACAATACGTCAGGGATTATTTCAAGAAAAGATGCAGCGATCACAAGTCCAAAAGATTTGGTGGGTAAGAAGTATGGTACCTGGAATGATCCGATTGAGTTGGAAATGATCAAATCGATGATGAAAAAAGAAGGAGCTGATTTTAATCAAGTAAAATTGGTTCCAAATAGTGATTCAAATTCCATTACTCCGATTGAAAATAAGGTCTTTGATGCTGCTTGGATTTATCACGGTTGGGATGGAATTTTGGCTGAGCAAAAGGGAATGAAGACCAATTTCTTCTATATGAAAGATTTTGTTCCTGCATTTGACTACTATTCGCCTGTTATTATTGCTAACAATGACTATTTGAAGTCTCATAAAGAGGAAGCAAAAAAATTCATTCAAGCGGTGAAAAAAGGCTACCAATATGCTATAGAGCATCCAGAAGAAGCTGCGGATATCTTGATCAAACAGGCCCCTGCCTTAGCTAACCAGCGTGATTTTGTACTAGCTTCTCAAAAATATCTTTCCAGTCAATATGCTTCAGACAAGGATAAATGGGGGCAGTTTGACTCCAAGCGTTGGAATGCTTTTTATGCTTGGGCAAAAGAGCAAGGATTGGTTTCAAATGACTTAGAAGACAAAGGTTTTACAAATGAATTGGTAGGTGACTGATATTTTAACCGTAAAAGATGTAAGTTTCTCTTTTGGAGATAAAGCAGTTTTAAACAATGTATCACTAGAAGTGCAAAAAGGAGAAATCGTCTCTATTCTAGGTCCAAGTGGGGTAGGGAAATCAACCTTGTTTAATTTAATTGCTGGGATCTTTCCCTTACAAAAGGGCGCTATAGAAGTAGATGATGCCCCGATCTCCTTTGGAAAAGTCAGCTATATGCTACAAAAGGATCTTTTGTTAGAACATAAGACAGTATTGGGAAATATTATTCTTCCCCTTCAATTAAAAAAGATTCCTAAGGAAGAGGCAACATCTACAGCTCTAAAATTGTTAGATGAATTTAAATTGGGAAGTATTGCCAACCTTTATCCCAATGCCCTGAGTGGGGGGATGCGGCAACGGGTGGCGCTATTGAGAACCTATCTTCTGGGTCATTCTGTCTTCCTATTAGATGAAGCTTTTAGTGCCTTAGATGAATTGACAAGGCAGGATCTTTATCACTGGTATCTAGACAGTAAGGAACGTCTTGGTCTCACCACTCTAGTGATCACTCATAGTATCGAAGAAGCTTTGACATTGAGTGACCGGATCTATATCTTAAATCATAATCCCGGTGAAATTATTGCAGATCTTCCTTTAAAATGGGATCCAGCAACGGATAGAGACTGGCAAAAATTGCAATATAAAAAACGAATCATAGAATTATTGTCTGAATTTCATTGAAATTGTTTTGAAGGACTTTACAAAGTTTCTATTCCGTGATAGAATAGAATTTGTGCGAAATGACAGCAGGACAAAATGAAGCTCGTCAACAGGAAGTCAGCTAGAAAAGTAACCTTTGCTGTTTGGGCGAAGGCTTTCTGAACGAATCAGGTTTGTCTAAAACGTTATTTCCTACAAAAATTATTTTTATAGGAGGACATTTTAAATGTCACGTTATACAGGACCATCTTGGAAACAATCTCGCCGTCTTGGCTTGTCACTTACAGGTACAGGTAAAGAATTGGCACGTCGTAACTACGTACCAGGTCAACACGGACCAAACAACCGTTCAAAATTGTCAGAATACGGTTTGCAATTAGCTGAAAAACAAAAACTTCGTTTCTCTTACGGACTTGGTGAAAAACAATTCCGTAACTTGTTCGTACAAGCTACTAAAGTTAAAGAAGGAACTGTCGGTTTCAACTTCATGCTTCTTTTAGAACGTCGTTTGGATAACGTTGTTTACCGTCTTGGACTTGCGACTACTCGTCGTCAAGCTCGTCAATTCGTTAACCACGGTCACATCCTTGTTGACGGAAAACGCGTTGATATCCCTTCATACCGTGTAACTCCAGGTCAAGTGATCTCAGTTCGCGAAAAATCAGCTAAAGTTCCAGCTATCCTTGAAGCTGTTGAAGCTACAGTTGGACGTCCAGCATTTGTATCATTCGATGCTGACAAACTTGAAGGTTCATTGACTCGCCTTCCAGAACGCGATGAAATCAACCCAGAAATCAACGAAGCACTTGTCGTTGAATTCTACAACAAAATGCTTTAATTTCAAGAAAAAACTTGCAAAAAGCCTACAACAGTGGGCTTTTTGTTTTGTCTTAAAGGGTTGATTTCTGGGTTTGTTCAGTTACAAATTTTCTAAAGCTGTTTCATTAAATGAGAAAGTTTTTTGTTTTCTTAAAACCTAAACCTGCTAATAAAAAAACTCCTGATCTAGATCGATCAGGAGAGACTGTTACCGTAACATTTTCATTAAAAATTCAGCCATTTGTTGAGGGCTTTCTTTTTTTCCGCGCGAAACCCACATCTGACAGACTCCGAAGAAAGCATTGGTCAGATAGACAGAACTGTAGACTCTTTCAATATCTGTTAATGATTTATGACTATAGCGCTCTTGCAAACTATCAACCAGAAGAATCTGTAATTTATGTCGTAAGAAGGTTTGGATCTCCTTGGTTCCATTCTCTGTCAGAAGAACCGCAAAGAGTGGCTCCTTGGTTAGAAATTCGAACACTTCTGTAATCGCTTGGCGCTTGTCATCTTGGTGTTTATCAAAGATATATTCAAGCTTGTGAAAGAGTGCTTGTTGGTAGCGCTCGATCATATCGTACTTGTCTCGATAGTGGGTATAAAAGCTAGAGCGACTAATGCCGGATTCTTGTGCTAACTCAACCGTTGTGATTTGGTCGAATGATTCCTTTTCGAGTAGTCGAACCATCGCCTCCTCGATATTTCGTTTTGTTTTTAATCGTTTATTGCTCTCAGTCATCTGTTAATCCTTTTTGCACAAAATTGTACACAGTGTCTAAAAAATAAGATTTTCTACTTGTGAAAATTTCTAGAAACTGTATAATCTATTATATCAGAAATTTAGACAATGTGTATAAAAAGGAGACAAAAAATATGATGAAAGAATGGAAGGCTATTCTTAAAAAGCCAACATTTATCATTGTCATGATTGGAGTTGCTTTGATTCCAGCTCTTTATAATATTATTTTTCTATCTTCCATGTGGGATCCATATGGCCAAGTTTCGGATCTTCCTGTAGCGGTTGTCAATAAGGATCAATCTGCTACATATAATGGACAAAAAATGGAAATCGGAAAAGACATGGTGTCCAATTTGAAGGACAATGACTCACTTGATTTTCATTTTGTAGATGAGAAAGCTGCGAAAGATGGTCTCAAAAATGGCGATTATTATATGATTGTAACCCTGCCTGAGGATCTTTCAAAAAAAGCTAGCTCCATCTTAACCAATCATCCGGAACAGATGACCATTGATTACCAAACGTCCAGTGGTCATAGTTTTATTGCAGGAAAAATGAGCGATACTGCGATGACAAAAATGAAGCAGTCAGTGGCTGAAAAAGTGACCAATACATATACAACAGCTTTATTTTCTAAAATGGGGTCGCTTAAAACTGGTATGGGGACAGCGGCAGATGGAAGTGCTAAATTAGCAGATGGTGCAAGTAAATTGGAAGATGGTGGTCAAACACTGTCTACTAATTTGAATACATTGGCTCGTTCAAGCTTAGCATTTTCAGATGGTGCAACCACTCTTCGTACGGGTCTTGCGGCTTATACAGATGGTGTTGGTCAATTAGGAAATGGTCTCAATCAAATGGCTGGTCAACTTCCAAACTTGGTATCTGGCGTCAATCAATTAAATAATGGGTTTGGTACTTTTAATACAGGCTTGATGGCTTACGCTACCGGAGTGGATCGATTAGGAAATGGTCTCAATCAAATGGCGAGTCAAACCCCTCAGTTGGCCTCAGGAGTTGGTCAGTTAACCAGCGGTATGGGTACCCTCAATGATGGTCTTGGGAATTATATCAATGGTGTGCGTCAATTGAATTCAGGCCTGTCTAACTTTTCAAATGGTTTAGCAACCTATACAAATGGAGTCGCTACTTTATCAGAGGGAGCGGGTCAATTAAGTAGTCAATCTGCTACCCTTCGAAATGGGGTTTCACAATTAGAATCAGGTATTCAAACATTATCAAGCCAGCTACAAGCTTCTACAAGTCAATCCGCTCAGATTAATCAATTGGCAGCAGGTTTAAACCAATTAAATGCAGCGATTCAAAATGCTACAGTAGATACCAGTCAACTTTCGTCTGGATTGACGAGTATTGCGAATTCAGCTCAATCAATCCTTGCTTCAGCCCAAGCGGATCGTGCAAATGCCCTTGCAAGTGTGCAAGGGACAGCAGCCTATCAAGCAATGACAGCTGACCAACAAGCGGAAATCAATGCGGCAATCTCATCGAGCCCAAGCTCGAGTGAAACGGCGGCTCAAGGAATCTTGACTACGATTCAAACGATCCAAGGTAGTTTGAATACAGGAAATAGCTTGACACAACTGCAAACGGCAGCCAATCAAGTTTTACCGACAGCTTCTTCTACCTTGACAGACTTGTCAAGTGGCTTGTCTAAGATCCAATCCGCAGTTAGTGGACAATTGTTGCCAGCTAGTCAAACCATCAGTCAAGGGATCAGCGTTTATACAGCTGGTGTCGATAAAATCGCTAATGGAGCAACCCAACTTCAGACGAATAGCAGTACTTTAACAAATGGGGCTAGTCAGTTAGCAGCAGGTGTTGGCCAACTAGATAGTAAATCATCAGAATTACTTGCAGGAAGCAATCAATTAGCTTCTGGTCTAGGTGAGTTAAATGGAAAGATGCCTGCCTTGACATCAGGCATGAATCAACTGGCTTCAGGAGCGACCCAATTAACAGGTAAGTCGGGTGAATTGGTTGCTGGTGCTGGAAAATTAGCTGACGGTGTAGGACAATTGAACAGCAAGACTCCAGAGTTGGCAGGTGGTGTCAATAAACTTGTCACTGGTGTCAATCAGTTGACAGAAAAATCAGGTCAACTGGTGACCGGAGCTGATAAACTAGCCGACGGTGCAAATCAAATCTCAGATGGGTCTGGCAAATTAGCAGCAGGTGGCCAAACATTGACAAATGGTTTAGGTGAATTAGCAACAGGAAACCAAACCTTGAGTCAAGGATTAAACGATGCTAAGGGACAATTGAATGCTGCTACAACTGAAAAAGAAAACGCAAAAACCTTAGCAGATCCTGTCACTTTGTCTAAAACAGACCGTGACAATGTCCCGGTGAATGGTGTCGGAATGGCTCCTTATATGATCTCTGTAGCACTCTTTGTTTGTGCCTTGTCAACCAATATGATCTTTGCAAAATTGCCATCCGGTCGTCATCCTGAAAGTCGCTGGGCATGGTTTAAATCTCGCTTTGAGGTCAACGGAACGATTGCGGTGATTGCAGGAGTCTTGGTCTATGGTGCCGTTCACTTGATTGGTTTATCAGCTAATCATGAGATGGCTACTCTCTTCCTTTGTGTGATTGGTAGTGTGGCCTTCATGTCTATCGTGACTGCTTTGACAACATGGCAAAGAAAGATCGGTGCTTTCCTTTCCTTGATCCTCTTGCTCTTGCAATTGGCTTCTAGTGCAGGAACCTATCCTCTTGCTTTGACAAATGGCTTTTTCCAAGCCATTCATCCATTCTTGCCAATGAGCTATACCGTTTCTGGTCTTCGTCAAACGATTTCGATGACAGGAGAAATTGGAAATCAAGTGGCCTTCCTTTTGATGACTATTGCTCTTTTTGCAGGGCTAGGAATGTGGTTCTATAATCCAAAACAATATGAAGAGGACTAATCTTCGGGAACTCCCAACAGAATGTGTTGGGAGTTTTTTGTTTCATGTGAAACAAAAATTCTCGCTTGTCTAAGCGAGAATGTAAATTATTTAAAGAAGACGACATCAGGATTTGGAGTAATATAGAGAAGTTGGTCGTTTTCAAAGACCAGTTGGATAGTGTTGTTTTTATAGGTGTAAATGGTGTAGTTTACTCCGAATTTAGAAGCTTGTTTGAGATCGACAGCTCCCATCAAAAAGGCGTGAGCTTGTTCCCCTGTGATTTTTCCCTCGTGGTAGAGCCCTTTAATATTTTCTAATTCGGTATTTTCAAAAGATTCGGCAATATAAGCAGGGTCTGTTATTTGTTTTTCAGGACTTCCAAGAATTGTTTGGACAAGAGCGGTGGTATATCCTTCATAATCCGGCGTCTGTGCAAAAATTTTATCGTCATTTCTAGAGTAGGCTACTTTTAGGTTCCCTGTCGCATAAATCTTATCTTTTGGAGCTTCTTGAGCATTTTTAGGGAGTCCTTCGGTCGTGACGATGTCAGAAGAGGTTTCCGTAGTAGTTGAGGGAGAGCTAGAGGAGTTGCTTGAGCTATTTGAACTGGTTGAGCGACTCGGGAGGCTAGAACGACTCGAGCTACTTTTTTTAAAGGTTTTCTTTTTTGAGCTGGTAGCAGTGGGTACTTTTTTAAAGTTGATCTTAAGGTCCGGCACACAGGCTGATAGAAAAAGAAGAGACAGCAAGAGTGTGAACAAAAGAGGGAGTGTTTGTTTTTTCATCATGTTCCTTTCGATAAGCTGATTGATTTTCTATTCTATCATAAAAAGGGTAACAAAAAAAGGTCAGGAAGAAATCCTGCCTTTGTTTGTTATTATGGATGCCCGCCTCCAGGTCCACCGCCTTGAGGTCCGCCACCTCCGGGAGCACCACCGCCTCCAGGCATGGAGTTGACAATTTCCGTTTGTTTTTCACCGTTGATATAGATGTCTCCGCCAGTGTAGGTAGCAGTACCATCAAAGTCGAATCCAGATTGACCCGTTAATTTAATGGTTCCTCCGGTAACGGTGATATTTCCATTCGAATCAATTGGATCGGTATCGCCTTGGCCAACTTCAACGTTGAGTGTTCCACCATTCATGGTGAAGAAAATTTCATCTTGGTTGGCATTAGCATTGGCTGCATTGACCCCGTCATCAGTTGCGTAGATGGTGATATCTCCACCGTTGATGGTGATCGATTTTCCTTCGAGACCTTCGACAGACTCTGTTACCTTGTAGGTTCCGCTATCGATGATCAGATCACCAGAAGCATGGATTCCGTCGTCTCCTGCAGTGATGGTCATTTTGTTATCTGAAAGATACATGGTTCCGACCGAAGTATCTTCATCATTATCTACCTTGACTGCATCTTCATCTGCATCGATGGTCATGGTCGTACCAGTGATATTGAGTTCGTCATTGACGTTGAAGGCATCTCCTACAGCCGTGATCTTATAGGTTCCACCTGTGATGTGGAGAGTGTCATTGGCTTTGATACCGTTGTTCTTCTTGGCGTCAATGTTGAGTGTACCTGAACCATTGATGGTGAGGTCGCCTTTAGAGAAGATCACCGCATCGGCATCTTCATCATTGTTTGAACTTGAATCAGACAAGGTATTGGTCGTGCCATCTGCTAAAGTGAGGTAGACATGCCCTGCTTTCGTAGCAGAAATTGGCGCGTTGGTGTTGGTCATGGTAACGCCTTTCAAGACGATATGAACATCATCTGAGTCACCTGCTTCGACCTTGATTTGAACCCCATCGGATTCACCAGAGATGACATAGGTTCCGGCCTTTGAGATGGTCACAGTTGATCCAGAAACGGCTACGCCGTCACCTGATACATTTGCAGACGAACCAGATAGTTTTACAGTAGAGGCTTTGCTTTCATCATAAGAGCTGTCCTTGTCCTTATCTGTAAAATAGTTGGAACTGTTTGTTTTATTTTTTGAAGTAGAAGTAGCGGTTGTTTGTGCAGTATTGCTTTTTGTAGCTGATTGTGATGACGCCTGGGTGCAAGCTGTCAGTAAGGTGAGGGTTGCGGCCCCCGTTAATAAAAATTTCCATTTGTTTGATTTCATGAGCTTTTCCTCTCGTTCAATTGATATGCTCCTAGTCTAAAGTTGCTAGCTGAAAGTTTCCTAAAGTTTTTCTGAAAGGAACCTTAACTTTAGTTTTCTTTAAGTTTGGCTTAATGACCAGTTAAGAAAGTCCCATTAAACTAGAAAGCACGTAAGTCGTATTCATACTTACTGAAGTTTAGAAACAATAGATCCCCCCTTAAAGGAGAAGAAACATGAAAAAAACAATTGAGACAAGTTTCAAACGAATCGAAACAAAATATATCGTCACAAAAGATGACGTGAAGGACTTGATCAAAGACTTAAAAGAATACGTCTTAGAAGATGATTACCCAACCTCAACCATTTCAAACATTTATTTTGATACGGAAAATTTTGATGTCATTCAAGATGCTCTTGCCAAACAACACCGCCGTGAAAAAATTCGGATGCGGACTTATATAGAAAAACCTCAAGCAGACAGTCCAGTATTTCTAGAGGTGAAGTCAAAAGATGAAGAAGGAATTGGCCATAAATTCCGTCTAGTCGCCACTTCGCAAGCCATTATCAACTTGATGACAGATGGGAAAGTAGATCATCAGATACAAGATCCAGACTTAGTGCAAGAGATTCAGAGATTGCGCAAACGTTATGGTCATCGATTGGAACCACGGATGTTCATTTATTATGATCGTTTGTCTCTCAAAGAAAAGAAATCCATTCAGGGTTATCCTTATCAGAAGATTCGCGTGACAATCGATCAAAACTTAGTCTTTCGAGACCAGGCTGTTAGCCTTTTTGATGGGAAGAAAGGAGAACCTCTACTAGAGGATGACTTCGTGATCATGGAAATTAAGGCTCCTGGCCAAGAACCTAAATGGCTAAAGGATATTCTAGATAAGTACGGACTGGTCAAACAGAAATTTTCAAAATATAGCTGTGCTTATCATAAATCACAAGGCTTGGATTATGCCCCAAGACCAGTTCAAGAAACGGTAGGTGCTGCCTATGTCTAATCTATTTGATTCTATTTTTAATAATGCTACAGCAACGGTGGATCCCTTGCGCTTGCTGCTGGCCCTTTTGGTCAGCCTCTTTCTAGGGCTGGCCCTATCTTGGACCTATAAATACCGGACACTTTACACTCGAGAGTTTGTCATTAGTTTGACCTTGCTTCCTTGTATGATGACCTTAGTGATCTTTTTGGTCAATGGAAGTTTGGGAACCTCGATTGCAGTGGCAGGGACCTTTAGTTTGATCCGTTTCCGGTCAGCTACGAGTGGTTCGAGAGAGTTGATTGCGATTTTTCTTGCCATGATTATAGGATTGGCGGCAGGTTCGGGCTATCTTTTATTGGCCATTTTATCAACCCTTTCTTTACTAGGAGTGTGGCTGGTATTAGAGAACAAACAGAGTAAGGCAGACCATCAACGGCGCCGTCATTTGACCATAACTGTCTCAAAACAAGATTCTGTTGCAGAACAAATCAGCCAGTTGTTGGACCAAAGTTGTTCAGAAATTGACTTTATTTCTGTCACAACGGCCCAAGCTGGAGAACAACTGACCTTGAACTATGAGGTAAATATGAAATCAAACATCGATGATTTTGGCCTTGCCAATCTATTGATTAGCGAGATTGAAAATTGTGATGTCGCTCTGACAAAGAAAGCGAAGAAAAGAAAGAATCTATAACGGCTATCCTACTTTAGGATAGTTTTTTAGGGTTTTAAGAACTTTTTAAGAAAAAGTGGTATACTGTTTCTAAAAAATTGAAGGAATCCCTTATGAAAAAGACTGCTATTTTTGAAGATGTCGTCTCTATTATGACCCATGATTCATCTACCATCAAGGATCGAAAAGGATGCGATCCAGAGCCTTTTCGAGAAAACATTACAGATGATATGACAGATGATGCCTTTCTCTATCAAGTTAAGACTTACCTAGCTAGTTTTGGGGTGATCGGGCATGTTTCCTTTCGAGATAAAAAGGCCAGTCAAAAAGGGTTTCTTTTGAGAATAAATGGACAGAAACTGTATGTTGAGGAAGCTAATGAAGATACGGGTCTTCAAGTAGGAGATCAGATCCTAGGTTTGGATGGAAGTGACTTGGATCAGGTAGCTTCTCTTCATAAAGACTATTTTATCAGCAAGACCCCTGAAAGACACTACCGAGAATGGGCAGATTTGGTCTCTCAGTCAACGAGTGTCACCCTGCTTCGAGAAGGGATAGAAAAGACCATTAAAGTAGTACCCAGTCGAGAACCGATCCAGGATCATATCTTTTGGAAACGATTAGACGATGAGATTCTTTATCTTCGTCTGGATAACTTTATGGATGAGAGAGCTATTAGTCGGGTATATCAAGAGTGTTTACCTATGATGACGGAAGTCAAGTTTCTTATCATTGATATCCGACAGAACGGCGGAGGGACAGATTCTTTATATTTCCCTCTATTACATCTAGGTTTAGAGAAGGATCAGGGCTATGAAGGCATTGATTGGGATGATGATGGCATGGAAATTCTCTACACGGAGCGTAATGTTGATCTGCGCTTGAAAGACTTTGAGGACTGGATGCAACAGGAAGAAATTAGTCCTGAAACAGCTAAACTGCTTGAAGATATGAAAGAGGATTTGCTTCGCCATCGGGGAAAAGGTTATGTAGCATATAAGGGAGAAGGCGAGGAATTTTTCCCAGAGGTCAGAGGAAGTCTCTATCCTGAACAGATCTTTATCTTATCAGATATTTATTGTGCTTCATCTGGGGATAACTTTGTTCAGATGATGAAGCAGTTTAAGAAGGTAACGGTGGTGGGTCGACCAACTCTTGGGATTCTAGACTACTCTAATTGTTGTACAGTTGATTATGGCAATTTTTGTTTAATGTTTCCCACCTCTCGCTGTTTAAGCGTGGATAAAGGGAAAGGGATGACGGATCAGGGTGTTCTACCCGATATAGAGATTCCTTGGACACCTAGCCATTTCGAGAGAGATGTGGATCTGGACAAGTGTCTGGAGTTGATTCGTCAGGGGAATGTTAAATAAAACAGGATTTCAATCAGAAAAACTGATTAAAGAAAAAAATCCTTTGGTTAGAAGGGATAAATGTCTGAAATGATAACGTTTTCTACGACATTCTCACTATGTTTAAAATTGCTTACTTGGTATAAAAAATGGTAAAATAGTGAGTAACAATCAAAATGAAGAGTGAAACTTATGAAACATAAAACACTTTATAAATTTATCGGGCAGACGGTCTTGTATTTCGCCATTTTCCTAGCCCTACTTTATTTCTTTAGTTACCTTGGTCAAGGTCAGGGTGGCTTTATCTACAACGAATTTTAGAAAAGGAGACTCCTAGCCGTGTCAAACCAACCAATTACTGATATGATCGAGACAATTGAACGTTATGCGCAACTACAACCAGACTATCCTGTCTACAATGTCCTTGGTGAGGAGCATACCTATGGCCAATTGAAGGCTGATTCAGATAGCTTGGCTGCTCATATTGACCAAATGGGACTTCCCGAAAAGTCACCTGTAGTGGTCTTTGGTGGACAAGAATATGAAATGTTAGCAACCTTTGTGGCCTTGACCAAATCTGGCCATGCCTATATCCCAATTGATAGCCACTCTGCCTTGGAGCGCGTGTCTGCCATTGTTGAAGTAGCAGAGCCAAGCTTGATTATTGCTATCAATGAATTTCCATTGGAAAACCCAGCTGCTCCAATCATGTCCTTGGAGCAAGTGCGTGAAGCTTATGCGGCTCAGCATGCCTATGACTTGCAACATCCGGTCAAAGGGGATGATAACTACTACATCATCTTTACCTCAGGGACAACTGGGAAACCAAAAGGGGTGCAAATTTCGCACGATAACTTGCTCAGCTTTACCAACTGGATGATTACGGACAAGGAATTTGCAACGCCAGAGCGTCCGCAAATGTTGGCGCAACCGCCCTATTCCTTTGACTTGTCTGTCATGTACTGGGCACCGACCTTAGCTCTTGGAGGAACGCTTTTTGCTCTTCCATCAGCCATTACTCAAGACTTCAAACAACTCTTTGCGACCATCTTTTCTCTTCCGATTGCTATCTGGACTTCAACACCATCTTTTGCAGATATGGCCATGTTGTCTGAAGATTTCAATGCTGAAAAAATGCCAGGGATCACCCATTTCTACTTTGATGGGGAAGAGTTGACAGTCAAGACTGCTCAGAAATTGCGCGATCGTTTCCCAAATGCACGCATCATCAATGCCTACGGCCCAACAGAAGCAACTGTAGCTCTTTCGGCTGTAGCCGTAACAGATGAGATGTTAGCGACTTTGAAACGTCTGCCAATTGGTTATACCAAAGAAGATTCTCCAACCTTCATCATTGATGAGGCAGGCAACAAATTGCCAAATGGTGAGCAAGGGGAAATCATCGTGTCTGGCCCAGCCGTTTCAAAAGGTTATATGAATAATCCAGAGAAAACAGCAGAAGCCTTCTTCGAATTTGAAGGTCTTCCAGCCTACCATACAGGAGATGTCGGAACCATGACAGATGAAGGTCTTCTTCTCTATGGTGGACGGATGGACTTCCAAATCAAGTTTAACGGTTACCGTATCGAGCTAGAGGATGTCTCTCAAAACTTGAACAAATCGAAGTATATTGACTCAGCAGTCGCGGTACCGCGTTATAATAAAGATCACAAGGTCCAAAATCTCTTGGCCTATGTCATCTTAAAAGAGGGTGTCAAAGAACAATTTGAGCGCGAAATTGATATCACGAAAGCCATTAAGGAAGATTTAGAAAACATCATTATGTCTTATATGATGCCTTCAAAATTCCTCTATCGTGACAGCCTGCCATTAACACCAAACGGGAAAATCGACATCAAAGGGTTGATTAGCGAGGTTAACAACCGATGATCGAGTTTTTGAAACAGCTCCCTCATTTAGAACACTATGGAACACCGATCTATTTTATCTACCTCATTCTAGCTTTTTTGCCGATTTTTGTGGGCCTCTTTTTCAAAAAGAGATTTCCGGTCTATGAAGGACTGGTGAGTCTGATCTTTATCATTTTGATGCTGACAGGTTCGAATCTCAAGCAAATTTATGCCCTGCTCTTTTACGTAGTCTGGCAAATTTTGATTGTGTATTCCTACAAGATTTATCGTCAGAAAGCGGACAATAAGTGGATTTTCTATCTTCATTCCTTCTTGTCTGTCTTGCCTCTGATCTTTGTGAAGGTAGAGCCAGCAATCAAGAATGGGCACCAATCCTTGTTTGGATTTTTAGGGATTTCGTATTTAACCTTCCGGGCTGTCGGAATGATCATCGAAATGCGAGATGGTGTCTTGAAAGAATTCACACTCTGGGAATTCTTACGCTTTATGCTCTTTATGCCGACCTTCTCAAGTGGGCCGATTGATCGTTTCAAGCGTTTTAATGAGGATTATAACGCTATTCCTGAGCGTGAAGAATTATTGGATATGTTGGAGCAAGCTGTTAAGTATATCATGTATGGCTTCCTTTATAAATTTATCCTAGCTCATATTTTTGGCCACTTATTGTTAGGCCATGTGCAGACCTATGCCTTGTCTCAAGGTGGATTCTTCAATATCGGAACGCTGGGAGTCATGTATGTTTATGGCTTTGACCTCTTCTTTGACTTTGCGGGCTATTCGATGTTTGCTTTAGCAGCTTCAAATCTGATGGGAATTAAAAGTCCAATTAACTTTGATCGTCCCTTTAAATCACGTGACTTAAAGGAATTCTGGAATCGTTGGCATATGAGTTTATCTTTCTGGTTCCGTGATTTTGTCTTTATGCGTCTCGTGATGGTATTGATGCGCAATAAAGTATTCAAGAGCCGGATTACCACCTCAAATGTTGCCTATATTATCAATATGTTGGTTATGGGCTTCTGGCACGGGGTGACCTGGTACTACATCGCTTATGGGCTCTTCCATGGGCTTGGACTGGTTATCAATGATGCTTGGATTCGCAAGAAAAAGACCATCAATAAAGAAAGAAAAGCAAAAGGATTGGATCCTATACCGGACAATCGTTGGACCAAAGCTTTAGGGATCTTTATCACCTTTAACACAGTGATGCTGTCCTTCCTGATTTTCTCAGGATTCTTGGATCAACAATGGTTTCCAAAATTGAAATAAAAGGAGAATAGAAAAATGGATGTAAAATCACAAGTAATTGAAATTATTGACGAATTGTTTATGGAAGATGTCTCAGACATGATGGATGAGGATCTCTTTGATGCGGGTGTCCTTGATAGTATGGGGACAGTCGAATTGATTGTGGAACTGGAAAATCGCTTTGGCATTCGTGTTCCTGTATCTGAATTTGGACGCGATGATTGGAATACTGCTAACAAGATCGTAGAAGGTGTAACGGAGCTTCAGAATGCTTAAGCGTTTATGGCTGATTTTAGGGCCCGTATTTTGCGCGCTCCTCATGGTAACAGCTTTATTATTCTTTTATCCAATCAATCATAAGCACAACTATACTGAAGAGAAAAAAGCTGCGGTTAGTCTGAATGCAGAAGGATTCAAGAGTCGTACAAAGAAACAAGAAGCACTTTCTGATCCACAGCATCGCTTTGTCCCTTATTTCGGCTCCAGTGAATGGTTGCGTTTTGATGTGGTGCATCCAGCAGTTTTGGCTGAAAAATATGACCGCAATTACAGACCCTACTTTTTAGGAGAACGTGGTGCGGCTTCTTTGAACCAGTATTTTGGGATGCAACAGATTTTGCCAGAACTCAAGGACAATACAGCTGTTTATGTAGTTTCTCCGCAATGGTTCACCAAAAAGGGATACGATTCCTCTGCCTTTCAACAATTCTTTAATAGCGATCAGTTGAATAGCTTTATTGCCAATCATAAACAGGATGCTGCATCCCAGTATGCTGCAAAGCGTCTGTTACAACAGTATCCAAATGTCGCCTTTCAAAGTGTTGTAACGAAAATTTCTCAAGGAAAGAAAATTTCCAGATTTGATCAGTCTTTGAACCAGTTTGTTTCCCACCTTGTCCAACGCGAAGATGCTTTGTTTAGTAATCTTGCAACGCGTACAAACGGGAATTACGATAAGAAGGTCAAAAAACGTCTACAAGATTTACCAGATCAATTCTCATATGAGAAATTGGAAGAAATTGCAACGGCTGAAGCAAAAGTCAAAACCAATAACAACGACCTTGGAATCAGCAATCATTTTTACAATACTCGTTTAAAAATGAAGTTGAAGAAACTAAAAGGTTTCCAAAAAAACGAATCCTATGTTCAATCTCCTGAGTACAATGACTTGCAATTGGTTCTAGACCAGTTTGCTAAATCTCGGACCAATGTTATCTTTGTCATTCCTCCAGTTAATGCCAAATGGATGAAATACACAGGCTTGAGCCAAGAAAAGTATGAACAGGCTGTTCAAAAGATTCGTTACCAATTGGAAAGTCAAGGATTCACCAATATTGCAGACTTTTCTAAAGATGGTGATCAGCCCTACTTTATGGAAGATACGATTCATATGGGATGGAATGGTTGGCTAGCCTTTGATAAAGCGGTCAATCCCTTTGTCACAAAGGCTGAAAAAGCACCAACTTACCATCTAAATGATCGCTTCTTCAGCAAAGACTGGGCCCAATATAAAGGGACACCAGACGAATTTAAATAATGCTTGATCAAAGGGGGCAGGATCAAATCCTGGCTCCTTGATTTGTGAGGAAAGTGACGAGAAAGTCACAAATAAGCAAGAGAGTTATCCACAGGCTGTGGGAAACTTGCTTGTAAATGGATGAAAGCAAGTCCTGATGCTGACGACGCTTCCTCTTTTGAGGGGGCAAAAGGTGAAAGTTATCCACATTTTTGTGGATAAGTGATAAAAAACAGTGGATAAGTCAGCTGGTTTGTGAAAAGGAGAATAGTGTGAAAAAAATTTGGTTTTACGCAATCGTTCAGGGAATTGTGATCTTTTTTATTGTGGGTGGCATGACCTATGTGCTTAGGGGAGATTTCTTTTTCCGCTACCTATCCCCTATTTTTGGACTAGCAGCAGCTGTCTTGCGATTTGGGACGGCGACTTTAATGAAGGTGCTAGCACCCACTCTCTACGATGATCCCAAAAAGAAAGAAGAGAGCCACGATAACTAAAGAAGTTGGTGACTGAAAAAGTTGAGCTAAAGGCCACTTTCTGCTGGTCTTTATGGTAAAATAGAAGGAAGAATATTAGTTTGGAGATTAATTAGAAATGAAACGTTCAATGTATGCTGGACGTGTTCGTGAAGAACACATTGGAACTCGTATTACCTTGAAAGGATGGGTTAGCCGTCGTCGTGACTTGGGTGGTTTGATCTTTATCGATCTACGCGACCGCGAAGGAATCATGCAATTGGTGATCAATCCAGAAACAGTTAGTGCAGAAGTGATGGCTACAGCCGAAAGCATCCGTAGTGAATATGTTGTAGAAGTGACAGGTCTTGTAGAAGCTCGTGAACAAGCTAATCCAAACTTGCCTACAGGAGCAGTAGAACTCAAGGTAGAAACTATTACGGTTCTCAATACCGCAAAAACAACACCATTTGAAATCAAGGACGGTATTGAAGCCAATGATGATACTCGTCTTCGTTACCGCTACTTAGACCTTCGTCGTCCTGAGATGTTGGAAAACCTCAAACTTCGTGCAAAAGTAACCCATTCAATCCGCAATTACTTGGATGAATTAGAATTTATTGATGTGGAAACACCGTTTCTTTCTAAGTCAACTCCAGAAGGAGCGCGTGACTATTTGGTTCCTTCCCGTGTTAATAAGGGGCATTTCTATGCCCTTCCACAAAGTCCTCAGATTACAAAACAATTGTTGATGAATGCTGGATTTGATCGCTATTATCAAATCGTGAAGTGTTTCCGTGATGAGGATTTACGGGGAGACCGTCAACCTGAGTTTACACAAGTCGACTTGGAAACTTCTTTCTTGAGTGATCAAGAAATCCAGGATATCACAGAAGGCTTGATTTCACGTGTCATGAAAGAAACCAAGGGAATTGAAGTAACACTCCCATTCCCACGGATGAATTATGATGACGCTATGGCCTTGTATGGTTCAGATAAACCAGATACACGTTTTGAAATGTTGCTCCAAGACTTGACAGAGCTTGTCAAGGGTGTAGACTTCAAAGTCTTCTCAGAAGCTCCAGCAGTTAAGGCGATTGTTGTCAAAGGTGCAGCGGATCATTACTCTCGTAAAGACATCGATAAATTGACAGAAGTTGCGAAGCAATACGGTGCAAAAGGTCTTGCTTGGGTGAAATATGCTGAGGGTACTTTGAACGGTCCTGTTGCGAAGTTCTTGACAGACTTGACAAGTGACTTGACAGCTGCTTTACAGTTAGAAGACAAAGATCTAGTTCTCTTTGTAGCAGATACTCTTGAAGTAGCCAATGCAACGCTGGGTGCTTTGCGTGTTCGTCTTGCGAAAGAGCTTGACTTGATTGACAACAATCAATACAACTTCCTTTGGGTAGTGGATTGGCCAATGTTTGAATGGTCTGAGGAAGAAGGCCGTTATATGTCTGCTCACCATCCATTTACACTCCCACAAGCTGAAACAGAGCATGAATTGGAAGGAGATCTTTCAAAAGTTCGAGCAATTGCTTATGATATCGTCTTAAATGGCTATGAATTAGGTGGAGGAAGCCTACGGATTAATCATAAAGATTTACAAGAACGGATGTTTAAGGCACTTGGATTTACAAAAGAAGCTGCCAATGAACAATTTGGTTTCTTGTTGGAAGCAATGGATTATGGTTTCCCACCACATGGAGGATTGGCAATTGGTTTGGACCGCTTCGTGATGCTTCTTGCAGGTGAAGATAATATTCGGGAAGTCATTGCCTTTCCTAAGAATAACAAGGCGACAGATCCAATGACACAAGCTCCTTCTGTCGTTTCTGAAAAGCAATTGGATGAGTTAAATCTTCAAGTAGAAGTAGCAGAGCAAGAATAGGACAAGAGAGAAAAGGGAGAGTCTAGGAATCAGTTGCTCTAAGATTTTCCTTTTCTTCTAATCGATGGATTGAAAATGAAAAAAATTCGCTTTCATAAGCTATTTCGCTATCATGTGCGGCGACTAGCTTATAACATTAAATTATTGCGCGTGCTGAAGAGCATCTCCCGTGAGAAATACGATGAAAAAGTGTCAGCTTCCTTGCTGTATGGTTTTCTATCAGCGATTGCCGTCAACTTCTTCTTTCAACCAGGACATGTATACTCCAGCGGTGCAACAGGTCTAGCTCAGATTTTATCTGTTCTGAGCCAACGCTTTATTGGCTTTACGATTCCCGTTTCCTTGACCTTTTATGCCATCAATATCCCTTTGATGATTGTGGCTTGGTATCAAATTGGCCATAAATTTACCATCTTTACCTTTATTACTGTTTCGATGAGTTCCCTCTTTATTCAGTTCGTGCCAGTGATTACGTTGACCAACGATCCGATCATGAATGCCCTATTTGGTGGGGTTGTCATGGGAACAGGGATTGGTTTTGCTCTTCGGAACAACATTTCCAGTGGAGGAACGGATATTGTTAGTTTGACGATTCGAAAACGGACAGGAAAGAATGTCGGCAGTATCTCCTTTTTGGTCAATGGGACCATCATGTTAATTGCTGGTCTGACCTTTGGTTGGAAGTATGCTCTTTACTCTATGATTACCATCTTCGTATCGAGTCGAGTAACGGATGCTGTCTTTACCAAGCAAAAACGGATGCAGGCCATGATTGTAACGAGCCAGCCGGATGCTATTATTGAAAAGATTCATAAAAAATTGCATCGTGGAGCGACCATTATCCACAATGCAGAAGGAACCTATAACCATCAAGAAAAAGCGGTTCTGCTGACAGTTATTACGCGTGCAGAGTTTAATGAATTCAAATATATTATGAAAAAAGCTGATCCTCAGGCTTTTATCACCATTTCAGAAAACGTTCATATCATTGGACGCTTTGTGGAAACAGAAGAATAAAAATAAGGTCCCACATTGTGGTGACCTTATTTTGTTTATTCAGTTTCTCGGAGAAGGAGCCAACTATGGGCGGAAATAGAAAGTTCCTTTCCTTTAGGAATAGGCGTTTGGAGATTTGCATGAGGATAGGCAAATAGCAGTTGACTATCGCTCGAATGTTGATAGGTCATGTCCTGATCACCGATATTAACGAGAATCGTTATTTTTTCACGATTTTTTTCAATCGTGTAGATAAAATGATAATCAGACAACCATTTGACATCACAGTAATCTCGAATCTCTTGTCCTTTTTTCAAACGAAGGAGAGGTTGCGATTTCCGATAAGCAATCAATTCTTCAAGAAAAGCAATTTCTTCTTGGAATTTTGAAAGGGATGTCCAGTCCAATTGGTTGAGACTATCTGGCAAGTTATAGGTGTTGTCTTCGAGCCCTTTTGTGCGATAAAATTCTTGACCAGCATGGATAAACGGCACTCCTTGAGCTAGTAACACTAAATGAAGAGCTAATCGTGAGAGAGCTTTTCGATCTTCTAGACGAATCTCTTCCTTTTCAAGTTGGAAATAATCAAAAACAGTTGCATTGTCGTGACATTCGACGTACTGAATGGCTTGTTGAGGTTGGGTGAAATGAGCAGGCCCTAGCTTCCCGACATTCGCCGTTAGAATGTTCGCAAAATCATTCGCAGAATGTTGACTCTCACGACGGTGACCGGCTACAAGTGTTCTCTTGATCGTATCCCGGAAGTTATCACTGAAAAAGCCAAAGGCTGGTAATCGTTTCGAATTATATTGGTGAGCGAGCTGATCTTCAGAGAGGCCGGTATCCATCTTCCACCCTTCCCCATAGAGATAGATGTTAGGATAGATTTCACGGAGTTCTTCTGCAATCTCTGTCATGGTTTGAATGTCTAGAATTCCCATCAAGTCAAAGCGGAAACCATCAAAGCCGTAGAGGGAAACCCATTGTTTGAGGGATTGCTTGATATAGTGTCTCACCATGGAGCGTTCACTTGCTACGTCATTTCCACAGAAGGTTCCATTGGTCCGCTCTCCCTCTGCATTATAGCGGTAGAAATAACCAGGAACGATTTGTTCAAATGCATACTCATCGGCCTGGTAGACGTGATTGTAGACCACATCCATGATAACACTAAGATTAGATTGGTGATAGGTTGCAATAGCATCTTGGAGTTCCCAAATCCGTGCATAAGGATCGTTGGGGTCACTGGCATAACTACCTTCTGGAACATTGTATTGGACAGGATCATAACCCCAGTTGTAGGCTTTCCATTGATTCTCTTCATCAACACTACCGAAATCATAGACAGGAAGTAACTGTACATGGGTAATGCCAAGTTTTTGAAGGTAATCAAATCCAAGGATCTGACCATTGAGTTGAGGCGATTCTGTCAACCCTTTAAACTTACCAGGGTGTTTAAAGCCGGCCTCTTTTTGGACAGAGAAGTCCCGAACGCTCATCTCGTAGATGATTGCTTCTGTCGGGTCTAATTGACGAGCATCACGTGTGATAGGACGTGTAATCTTCTTCCGGTCGATGACCAAGCTGTCTCCAGAGTTGGCCAAAGAGGATAGAGCATAGGGATCGTGAATCCGACGTTCTAGGCCATTGACACGAAATTCATAGTGGTAGGCAGCTCCTTCCCAATCCCCTTTGAGCAAGAGTTTCCAGACACCGTTTTCTGTACGTGTCATCGGATAGATCTGATCTTCGATATGGAGACTCACATCTTGCGAAATCGGTGCCCAGAATTTAAATTGCGTCTGATTTGGTGTGTAAAAACTTCCTAAATCTTCTCCAGTATAGGTGAAGGTTTGATCGAAAATGGGTTTGCGAACGATGTTTCGATAGTGGAGTATAGAAGAATTTCCAGTAGCATCGTAGATGGTGTACTCTTCTCCGAGTTCAAGTGGAATAGGGCTTAAGAAATAGTCTCCTGTGTCAGTCGCTGCACTTGACGTTTTGACAGGGATTAAGGCAAGATGACCTTGGTTCGTTTTCAAATAAAAAGGAAGGATATGCTCCTCTCCCTTTTGGATACGAATGAGGTCTTGGTCATCTAAATAAGCAGTAAATGTAGACATAAAGACTCCTAGAGTTTCGTAATGGTATGGTCAATCAATTGACGGTAGCAAACGGTTTTTCCTTCTTTGTGATCCTTGATAATTTGTAGAATTGTCCGAACAGACTCACGTCCGAGTTCCACTGCATTGATGTCAATATAGGCTTCAATATCGAGTCGTGGCTTAATCGAATCAAAGGAAATAATCGGGATTGTCAGCTGATGTTCTAATAGGTATTGGCGCACCCCTTCAGCAACGAGAATATCGGTTGTCATGATGGCATCTAACTCTGCTAGGGGAAGGCTCTCCATCATTTGATAAGAATTGTCTTCCAACATAAAACCAAATGAGAAATGAACCAGTTTTTCATCGAGAGGAATCCCTGCTTTTTGGAGGGCTTCTTTATAACCTTCGTAGCGGTCTTGAGATACGAACAGTTCTTTGTTTCCCCCGATAAAAGCAATTTTTCGGTAGTTTTGTTGAATGAAATAATCCGTCGCATCAAATGCAGCCTTGATATTATCATTATCCACTAGCGATACAAAAGGTGAAGCTGCCTTTCCGAGAATGAGGAAGGGGAACTTGTCTTTGATCGCAAATTCAACGAGGGGATCATTCGGGTTGGAATAAAGGAAAATCAAACCATCTACACGATTTCCGTAGATGAGTTGTTTGAGGTTGTCGAGCCGCCGTTCTTCATTTTGCCCCGTACAGATTTGGATGGCATAATCATTGTCTGACGCGATCTGGGTAATCCCTCTTAAAACAGTTGGGAAGAAAGGATTCTGGTAGAAGACGTCACTGTCGATTGGTAGGACCAAAGCAATGACTTGACTAGATTGGCTGACAAGGCTGCGAGCATTAAGATTGGGATGGTAGTCCAATTCGACCATGGCCTCACGGACACGTTTTTTTGTTTCATCACTAATCGTGGATTTGTTTTGGATGACGCGCGTGACAGTTGAAGGCGCGACGCCAGCGAGTTTCGCCACATCTTTGATGGTAACACGCATGAGAAAACCTCCTAGCGGTGATAGTCTGGATCACGGAAGTGGGTCTTATAAAATACCATAGCAAGATAGAGTACAAATAAGACATTTTGGATCATGATCGTCGTAGTAAATACTTGATGGAATAGTAAACTGATGAAGACACTCAGTAAAATAGGGAGTCCCAAGCAATTCAGAATACAATTGAAACATTCCTTGAAAGTTTGTAGTGAAAAGAGTCGAGATTTTCGTGTCAAGTAGAGGAAGAAAGATGCCCCTACGATGAGAATCAAATAATTGACTGTCGATAAGAAGCCAGAGAAAATCACGAGAAAGAGACTGACAGGGAGTCGATTGTCGCGAAACCAATCGCTAGAGATAGCTTGAGTGAAGCTTTTTTTATCCCGAAGGCTCTCTTGATTAATAGCCTGGTATGAGACTGTAGCGAGTTCTTTATTCTCTTTTGAGATAATCAATTGTTTGCGATCAAAATGGAGTGTTAACTCCTTGCCTTCACTAGCCTTTGCCTCTTGGCCTAAGATAACCTGTCCTTTTGAAGTCTTGTGTACAGGGTTAGTCCCTGTATAGGTGAGCTCTTGGTCTTTGATCACGACGTGTTCTTGGATATCTTTCATAACGTCTGTTGATAAAGGATCAAACACATCGCTGACAAAGGTTGTCAAAGGATAGGTTTTGAGTTGAGCATTTTGCAGAGCCACAGGTAATAGTGTGATAGAGATTAGAAAGAAAGAAGTAAAAATCATTTGGAACCAGCTCAGTTTTTTGCGGTTTGCAAAAGAAGAGCGGAAATTGAAGATACTTGCGAAATAATTAAAAGGATAGGGCATAAGATGACCTTTCTAAATATAAGAGTATCAGAAATGCAAAGAGAAATCTCTTTGCATTGATTTTATTCTTAACGAAGGGTAGTAAAGCATCCACCATACTACCCTCAACTTAAAAATAAAATGTGCTTGAAATAAGATTCTATTTTATCCTTTATCTCCACCAGCTGTCAAGCCTGAAACAAAGTTCTTTTGTAGGAAGAAGAATAAGATACAGATTGGAACCGCGATCAAAATAGCACCGGCTGCAAAGAAGGCGATTTTTTGATTTTTTTGGTCACTGATAAAGGTTTGAAGACCAACGGCTACCGTATAGTTCACTTCGTCACGAAGCAAGAATTTAGACAAGATATAGTCTCCGAAAGGCCCCATGAAAGCCCAAAGTGCTTGAACGGCAATCATTGGACGAACAAGAGGAAGGACGATTTGCCAGAAGCGACGGAAGTGTCCAGCTCCATCCAATTTCGCAGATTCATCGAGAGAAATTGGAACAGTATCGAAGTATCCCTTCATCAACCAGGCATTCATTGGAATACCACCACCAACATAAAGGAAGATCAAGAACCAAGGTTGGTTCAAGGCATTCAGCATCAAAGCCATAACGAAGAAGGCTGTGAGGGCTGCCATGGTTGGGACCATTTGAATAATCAAGAAGAAGACCAAACTTTGTTTACGCGCCAAGAAATTGTAACGGCTGTATGCGTAACCTGCGAAGGTAACGATACTTGTTTGTACAATCATGGTGATAATGGCGATAACCAAGGTGTTCATATACCAAGTGCCATAATGAGTTTCAGAGAAAAGTTTTGAGAAGTTATCAAAACTAAGATTGCCACTAAAATCAAGTGTAAAGGCACTGACATTCCCTGATTTGAAGGCTGATAGAACCGTAATCAACAATGGATAAATGATAACGATTGAAAGAACCACCATGTACAGGTAAGTCAAGAAATGATTGAGGCGGCGTTTAAATTGAACTGAATTTTTCATTTTATACATCCTCCATATCAAATGCATGTAGTTTCTTGAAGGCAATCATAGAGATTGAGATCACAATCACAGAGATAATCAAGGTTACCGCTGCGGCCATTGAATATTGAGGAGAAGAATTGGTTGTCAACTTGTAGATCCATGAGATCAAGATATCTGTAGATCCGGCGTTTCCTCCGACAGAACCAGGTCCCCCATCGTTAAACAAGTAAATGATGGAGAAGTTATTAAAGTTGAAAGTATATTGACTGATCAAAGTTGGAGCTGCAACAGCCATAATCATTGGGAAAGTGATGCTGCGGAATTTTTGCCAACCGTTGGCACCATCAATATAAGCAGCTTCGTAAAGATCGTTTGGAATAGATTGAAGAATCCCTAAAGTCAAGACGTAAATGTAAGGGAAGCCGAGCCAACCTTGCATCATAATCAAAGCAATTTTTGTCCAAGTAGGATCTGTTTTCCAAGGAATCAAAATGCCATCTAAGAATGGGAAGATCTTCGCAAACAATGGGATAACTTGTGCATTGATGGCACCGACACTATCGTTAAACATATTTGAGAAAGTTAAGATAGTGATGAAGGCTGGAACAGCCCATGGGAGCAAGAAGATAACCCCAAAGATTCGTTTTCCTTTTACGAATGGTTGGTTTGCAACAATAGCGGTCAAGATACCGAGTACGATTTGAAGAGTAGAAGCTGCGAGTGCCCAAATCAAGGTCCAGCCAAGAACAGATGTAAAGGCTGAGCGGAAGGTGCTCAAGGTCCACATATTAGTGAAGTTTTGGAACCCGATCCAATCAAGCAAGGTTGTTGGAGCGGTATGTTTGAAGTCGTAGTTGGTAAAGGCGATCATCAAAGTTACTAAAACTGGGAAGATAATCGCAAATGTCATAGCAATGTATGAAGGAATGATCAATAAATATGGGAAGCCATTTTCATAGATGGCTTGAACCATTTCTTTTCCAGTTTTTGGAACAGCAATGCCATTGTTGATACGTTTTGCAACGGTTCCAGCATCCTTAATATTTAAGGCATAAAATAGGAAGTAAACAATGGTAATGATCAAGTGGAAGGCGCCACGAATCAAGATAAAGAGAGAATTATCTTGTCCACGGACGGTTCCAAGTGTAACCAATTTCGCTAATTCTCCAGCTCCAATTCCTAGGAAATAGGCGAGAAAGAGAATGGTTACGGCAAGAAAAATATAGCCTTTGGTTTTTTGTTTGTTATAAATTTGCCCAAGACCCGGGATCAAAGAGAGCCACATAGCCTTTTTAGGGTTTTGTTCTGTAGTCATTCAAATCTCCTTATAATGTCCTTGCTAGAGAGCAAGAAGACAAGTCAGACAGTAAGTTGTGCTTGAAAATTGAACATAAGAGGTTGGGACTTTGTCTCCAACCTCTTACTCACACCTAAAAACTGTCTTATTTGCTACCGAATTTTTGTTCGATGGTTTCTTTAATCAATTTCACTGCATCGTCAGCAGATGCTTTTGCAGATTTTTTACCACTTACAGCATCGAAAAGCATAGTAGCAGCTGGATCCCAAACAGCACTCATTTCTGAGATATTTGGCATTGGTTGAGCATTCTTGAATTGATCAACAACGGCAGTTGTCAATTCATCGTTTTTGCTAACCGCATATTTACGAGCTTCTGTGTTGGCAGGAACTTCATTGGTCTTGTCAAACAAAGCTTTTTGTTGGTCAGTACTTGTCAAGAAGTCAATGAATTTTTGAGCGCCATCAAGGTTTTTCGCACCTGCAGGGATAACCCAAGCTTTACCACCACCAAAGGCAGAGTATTGTTTTCCGTTTGGAAGAGTTGGAATCGTTGCGACACCGTAGTTTACTTTAGCTTCTTTCAATGAAGCAGCTTTCCAAGGACCATCGATGATAGCAGCTGTTTTACCTTCTTGGAATTGTGTTTGGATGAAGTTAGCAGCAGCTTTTGTATCTTGCAAACCTTTTGGCCATTTAGCATACCAAGTTTTTGCATATTCGATACCATCGATAGAACCTTGGTTGTTCAATCCAATATCTTTAGGATCTGTACCGTCTTTACCAAACACATAACCGCCGTTACCTGAAAGTAAACCGTAAGTGTAGTAGAAGTTTGTCCAGTCAGCTAAGAAGGCAGTTGTTTTACCAGGTTCGCTAGCGAAGTCGTACTTGCTATCTTTTGCAAGATTTTCAAGATCACCAAATGTTTTTGGAGCTTCGCTTAAAAGATCTTTGTTATAGTAGAGAACCAATGTTTCGATGACAGCAGGTGCACCGTAAACTTTACCACCGTTTGTTACAAGAGCTTCAGTTGTTTTATCTGTATGGCTATCTTTGTTTAATGTCACTTCAGCCAATTGACCATCGCTACCAAGACCACCTACACGGTCGTATGGAGCCATCATTACGTCTGGAGCTTTTTTAGATTGGTTATCAAGAGAAAGGTTATCCAATCCACCAAGAGCATCACCAGTCTTGATGTTAATTTTTACGCCATTTTCTTTTTCAAAAGCTTTTGCAGCTTCTTCAACATAAGATTTGTAGCCTTTGTCTACATAGACGTTGATTTCTTTACTTGCCTCAGAAGAACCTGATGAGTTATTGCTACAAGCAGCAAGTAAGAAGCCGGCAAAACCAACTGTACCAAGTACAGCAGCACTACGTAAAATTGTACGTTTCATGATTTATTCCTCCTAAAGAATAAAAAAAGATAATAATTAGAAACCGTTTTAGACAAACGTTTTCCTAAAACGTCTTAAGTATATCACAAGGCGAAAACGTTTGCAAGTAGTTTTAAACAATTTTTTTAAAAATATTTTAATTCCGAACTTTCTTCTATAAAATGCATCAAATTTGTTGACATTAGCCAAAGGAAAGAATACACTAAGGGGGTGAGGACATTCTGAAAAAAGTTAAAAAAGTTTTTAAGAAATCCCTTGCAGAAAATAGGGAAAAAGTTTATAATAACATGGTACGCAAACGTTTTCGCAAAAATTGCGTAAACTGAGTTGCGCCTGTTCGATTTTTAACAAAGAGTAGAGCCGCTTGAGAGCTGGATACGACTCTGCAACGATACCCATACCGTGCACCGAATCGCAGGCTTCAAAGAAATAAAAAAAGGTGGTAACCCATGAAAAAACGTCAAAGTGGTGTTTTGATGCACATTTCTTCCCTTCCTGGACAATACGGGATCGGATCATTCGGTCAATCAGCATATGATTTTGTTGATTTCCTCGTTCGGACCAAGCAACGTTACTGGCAAATCTTGCCGCTTGGTACAACTAGTTATGGAGATTCTCCATACCAATCTTTCTCAGCTTTTGCTGGGAACACTCATTTTATTGATTTCGATCTTTTGATTGAACGAGGTTTGTTGACAGAAGCAGATCTTAAAGGAGTGGACTTTGGTCAAGATCCTACTCAAGTGGATTATGCAAAGGTTTTCGAACAACGTCGTCCGCTACTTGAAAAAGCCGTTGCGAACTTCTTGAAATCAGGTGATCAAAAAGAATTCCAAGCCTTTTGCGAAGCCAATGCTTCTTGGTTGGAACTATTTGCAGAATACATGGCTATCAAAGAACACTTTGATTTAAAAGCCTGGACAGAATGGCCAGATGCAGCTATTCGTGCACGTGAACCAAAAGCTTTGGCTCAATACCGTGAAGAATTGGCGGATCAATTGACTTACCATCGTGTGACTCAATTCTTCTTCTTCCAACAATGGTTGGCCTTGAAAGCTTATGCCAATGACCATCACATTGAAATCGTCGGAGACATGCCAATCTATGTAGCGGAAGATTCAAGTGACATGTGGGCGAACCCTCATCTCTTCAAAACAGATAAAAACGGGAAAGCGACTTGCATCGCAGGATGCCCGCCAGATGAATTCTCAGCAACTGGTCAACTTTGGGGGAACCCAATCTATGACTGGGAAGCAATGAACAAAGATGGCTACCAATGGTGGATTGAACGCTTGCGTGAAAGCTTCAAGATCTACGACATCGTGCGGATCGACCACTTCCGTGGTTTTGAGTCTTACTGGGAAATCCCTGCTGGATCAGATACAGCAGCACCAGGTAAATGGGTTAAAGGTCCTGGCTACAAACTCTTTGCAGCTGTGAAGGAAGAGCTCGGTGATTTGAACATCATCGCTGAGGACCTTGGCTTTATGACAGATGAAGTCATCGAACTTCGTGAAAGCACTGGCTTCCCAGGAATGAAGATTCTTCAATTTGCCTTCAATCCGGACGATGAAAGTATCGATAGCCCTCACTTGGCACCAAACAATTCTGTGATGTATACAGGAACACATGATAACAACACAGTTCTTGGATGGTACCGCAATGAAATCGACGATCCAACTCGTGAGTACCTTGCTCGTTATACTAACCGGAAAGAGTACGAATCTGTACCGCATGCGATGCTTCGTACAGTCTTTGCTTCTGTCAGCTTCATGGCGATTGCTACGATGCAAGACTTGCTTGAGTTAGATGGCTCAGCTCGGATGAACTTCCCATCAACTCTTGGTGGTAACTGGTCATGGCGGATGACAGCGGATCAATTGACTCCAGCTGTCGAGCAAGAATTGCTTGATTTCACAACGATCTATCGTCGTGAAAACAAAGACTTGAAAAAAGAAGTTAAGAAAGCAGAAAAATAATCGTTCTCGAAAGGTTGCTGATTTCAGCAATCTTTCCCCTATTAAAATTGTTGAAACAAAGGAGACTTTAAAACATGGAATCATTACAAAAATATGTGATTGATCATCATCAAAAAACAATTGCAGAATGTTCAAATGAAGAATTGTACATTGCTTTGCTGAATTACACCAAGCAAGCAAGTGCTCAAAAGAAATTAAATACTGGTAAGAAAAAAGTATACTACATCTCAGCTGAGTTCTTGATCGGTAAACTCTTGTCTAATAACTTGATCAACTTGGGTCTTTACGATGACGTCAAAAAAGAATTGGCTGACGCTGGTAAAGACTTGATCGAAGTCGAAGAAGTAGAATTGGAACCATCACTCGGTAATGGTGGTTTGGGACGCTTGGCAGCCTGCTTTATCGACTCTATCTCAAGCCTTGGTTTGACAGGGGATGGGGTTGGTTTGAACTACCACTTTGGTTTGTTCCAACAAGTATTTAAAAACAACCAACAAGAAACGATTCCAAATGCATGGTTGACTGACCAAAGCTGGCTCGTTCGTTCAAGCCGTAGCTACCAAGTGCCATTTGCACACTTCACATTGACTTCTACCCTTTATGATATCGATGTCCCTGGTTACAAGATTGATACCAAGAACCGTTTGCGTTTGTTCGACTTGGATTCAGTTGATTCATCTATTATTGAAGATGGTATTAACTTTGACAAGACAGATATCGCTCGCAACTTGACCCTCTTCTTGTACCCAGATGATAGTAACCGTCAAGGGGAATTGCTCCGTATCTTCCAACAATACTTCATGGTATCAAACGGTGCACAATTGATCATCGACGAAGCCATCGAAAAAGGAAGCAACTTGCATGACCTTGCTGACTATGCTGTTGTCCAAATCAACGATACTCACCCATCAATGGTCATCCCTGAATTGATCCGTCTTTTGACAGAACGTGGTATTGGAATGGATGAAGCCATCTCTATCGTTCGTAGCATGACGGCTTACACTAACCACACAATCCTTGCAGAAGCCCTTGAAAAATGGCCACTTGAATTCTTGCAAGAAGTGGTTCCTCACTTGGTTCCAATCATTGAAGAATTGGACCGCCGTGTTCGCGCTGAATACAAAGATCCAGCTGTTCAAATCATCGATGAGAATGATCGCGTACACATGGCACACATGGATATCCACTATGGATTTAGCGTAAACGGGGTTGCAGCTCTCCATACAGAAATCTTGAAGAATTCGGAGTTGAAGGCCTTCTACGATATTTACCCTGAAAAATTCAACAACAAAACAAACGGTATCACCTTCCGTCGTTGGCTCATGCATGCCACCCCAACCTTGTCACACTACTTGGATGATATCCTCGGACGTGACTGGCACCATGACGCATCTAAATTGGAAGACCTTCTTTCTTATGAAGATAAAGATGCCGTCAAAGCAAAATTGGAAAACATCAAGTCTCACAACAAACGGAAATTGGCTCGTTTCTTGAAAGACCATCAAGGTGTGGAAATCAATCCAAATTCTATCTTTGACACCCAAATCAAACGTCTTCACGAATACAAACGTCAACAAATGAACGCTTTGTACGTGATCCACAAATACTTGGACATCAAAGCCGGAAATATCCCTGCTCGCCCAATCACTGTTCTCTTTGGTGGTAAAGCAGCTCCTGCTTACACCATTGCACAAGATATCATCCACTTGATCCTTTGCTTGTCTGAAGTGATTGCAAACGATCCAGCAGTAGCTCCACACTTGCAAGTTGTTATGGTAGAAAACTACAACGTAACTGCTGCAAGCTACTTGATCCCAGCTAGCGATATTTCTGAGCAAATCTCTCTTGCTTCGAAAGAAGCTTCAGGTACTGGTAACATGAAATTCATGTTGAATGGTGCATTGACACTTGGTACGATGGATGGAGCCAACGTGGAAATCGCTGAATTGGTTGGACGTGACAACATTTACATCTTCGGTGAAGATTCAGAAACAGTTATCGATCTTTATGCCAAATCAGCATACAAATCAGCAGACTTCTATGAACGTGAAGCCATCAAACCATTGGTAGACTTCATCGTCAGCGATGCCGTTCTTGCAGTTGGGAACAAAGAACGCTTGACTCGCCTTCACAATGAATTGATCAACAAAGACTGGTTCATGACTCTTCTTGATTTGGAAGACTACATTGTAACCAAAGAACGCATGTTGGCTGACTACGAAGACCGTGATGCATGGTTGGATCAAGTCATCGTTAACATTGCGAAAGCAGGATTCTTCTCGTCTGACCGTACGATCGCTCAGTACAACGAAGACATCTGGCACTTAAACTAATCAGCTGATATTAGACCATGGTTCTTAGAGCCCTGGTCTTTTTTATAGAATTGGGGGAGGAAATTGGAAAGGACTAGAGATTGGGAGGAGCGTAGCTACAGATGGTGCATGAGTGTGGGAGGAGATTTTCTTTCAATTTGCCCTTGATTTTCATGTTGCTTTCTGAAATAAAGTGAAGGAGACATCGAAAAAGAAAAAACAATGTGCTCGTTTTTCGAAATAAAAGGGAATAACCGCCCCCAAAAAATAGCTCTAACTAAGGTCTAGGTAAGGGGTTTCAAGCAATGGCTGATTCCTTAAAATTTATTGTTTTTTTGAATTTTACGGACCTAAAAAGGGAGAATGTTACATAATTTTTTGTTTTGTAGGTCAAATCTAATCTATTGGTATAAAAAAATACTTCCCCTTAAAAAGCCTTCTGGTGAAATTTATAAAAAGAGGAAGCGGCTTAAAAACCTTTGAAAATAAAGGTTTTTTCAAGCCTGTTTACATATATTTTCAACCAAAAGATGAAGAAGAACTTGAAAGTTTGGCGTTTCAAGTTGTTATATATTTAAAGTAAAATAAAATAAAAAATTAAATCAACACATATTTTATAATGGTTGATTGTGGTACAATAGAGTCAACTGAAAGTAGCATATTTTTGCCTCTACAGTGAGATTTTTTTAAACATAAAAAGGAGAGTTTTGAAAATGAAAAGCTATCGTGAACATGTTTCGAAGCAGGAAAAATTTTCAATTCGTAAGTTATCAGTCGGTGTTGTTTCATTAGCCATCGCTGGATTGGCTACTGTTAATACCTACGGAGCAGAAGTGAAAGCAGATGAGGCAACAGCGCCTGCAACTGAAGCGACTACTACGGATACAGCAACAAGCGATGCAGCTGTTGCAACAAGTTCTAAGTTGACATCTACAACTGTGACAGAAGGAAATAAAACAGTTACGACTACTTATGTAGAATCACCAGAACTTGAAAAAGCAAAAGCTGATGCAGCTACAGAAGGTGTGACCGTTACAGAAGAAGCTGAAAAAGTCCAACCATCTATCGCAGCAGCAGAAGCAGATAATAAAGCTCAAACAGCTGAAATCAACACAGTCGTTGAAAACTACAAAAAGGCCAAAGCTGAGTATGAAGCAAAATCTCAAGAAATCACATTGGTTGAAAAGAGAAATGCAGAAGCAGAAGCGGCTTACAAGAAACAAGTAGAGGACTACAATACCCAACAAGCAGCTTATAAAGCAGCCTTAGCAGCATACAATCAGCAAAAGGCAGCTTATGACGCCAAATTAGCAGAAAAAGCAGCAGCAGATAAGGCCAATGCAGAAGCAAAAGCTAAGTATGAAGCAGAAATGGCTGTTTACAATACAGCTAAAGCGCAATACGATAAAGATTTACAAGAATACCAAACTAAGAAAGCGCAATACGATAAAGATAAAGAAGCTTATGATCAATTGGTAGCGAAGAAAGCAGAAGAAGATGCTGCCAAGGCTCAATACGAAGCTGATCTTAAAAAGTACAATGTTGAAAAAGCACAGTACGAAAATGATTATATTGCTTATCAAAAGAAATTAGCTGAATACGAAATTGCCAAAAAACAATATACGGACGCGAAACAAGCATACGACAAATATATGACAGACAATGCGTATGCTGACCTTAAAAATGTTTCAACTGTTCAAGATTTGACCTTCCAACGTGAAGGTGGTGCAACTCACACCATTGACGGCATCAGCACTTATCTTACTCGTGATGCTCAAGCTCGTTTAAATACAAGCAATGTCCATCAATATGATTCCAATAAATTGGAAGCTTCAGATATTGTAGCGACTAGTCCTTGGGCCAATAATGAAACTGAGTACATTCAAGTGAAGGAAGGCGATAAATTTGTCGTTACTTATGATAACTTGAATCAGTCTAGCATGCGTGAAAATACGGATATGCATCCAATCAAACGTGTGATTTACCGTTATGAGATTTTAAGTCTTCCATCAAATGATGGCAAAGGAATTGCAGCAGTCAACGCAGATCCAACGGTAACCATGACAGTGGGTGCTTCAACAGATAAAGACAAACCTGTTAAAGTTGCTGTTGATGTTGAATTCTATGATGGTGATGGCAATAAGTTTGATTTGACACAGCACAATGCGATTGTCGCTTTGAACTCCCTCAACCACTGGACAGGTGCATCCTATGTAGATAGTGGAGATAAACCTCGTGCCCTTACAGTAGAAGCCAAAGATAAAGATGGCAACACTGTTCGTGGAACTTGGGATCCATATGCAGATGGTTCATCCATGAGCATTGAAAACAATGAAGTGAAGGTTAAAACAGGAAAAGCAGACTTTGGTACTGCAACTGTTTCCATTTCAGCAGACAACCCTCTCAAAATTGTGACTCAGAAATATGGTTATGTTAAAGATGACACAGGTAAATGGGTTCCTGGTACGACACCTGAGAAGGAAGAAGTAACGGATGCGTTAACTGCAAATGCTTCGGGTTCAGGAAGTGTTCATTCTATTGGTACAGAAGAATTTACCTTTGAAGGTAAGGATGATGTTATCGGATCATACAAAGTAGATGCAACTACAGGTCAAATTACGTTCACACCTAAGAAGAAATTTGAAAATGTGGAACACCAAGAGTCTGTAAATGTTGGAAATAATAAATTTATTCCAATTCCAAACTCAAGTGTTTCTTATGATGCTGCTACTAAAGAAGTAACTTCCTTTAAAGATAACCAATATATTGAACATGGATCTGTCTTTAACGGTGAATCTTCAACAACTCTTGAAGGTTGGGATAATCCATCTTCTCCATACCTCTATTATGGTGGAGCAGGCTTGAAGATGTCAGATGGACACTTAGTCTTTACGGCTAATGGTGCCAATGCGGCTGGTCAACCAACGGTTTACTGGTTTGCCATCAACTCAAATGTAAGTCTTCCTAAAGAGCCAGGAGAAGAACCGAAAGAGCCAACAAAACCAACCGAACCAAAGGCTCCAACTCCACCAACCCCAACAGTTGTGGAAGTGCCTGCAGAGCCAAGTAAACCAGAAGAACCTAAATCACCAACTCCGCCAACAGCACCTAAGTACACTGTGATTACGGTTGATGTGAAGGAACCAAAAGCTCCAACTCCACCAACAGAGCCAACCCCACCGACTCCTGAAGTCGTTCCAAATACGAATCCGGTGAAACCGGAAGCTGAAGTGAAATGGCATAAGAATAAAGTGGTAACGGAAACAGACATTCCAACTCCACCGACACCAGTCCCTCCAACCCCACCAACACCATACAACCCACCAACACCAATCGTTCCACCGACTCCAGAGGTTCCAAAAGAACCAACTCCTGAAGTTCCGGAACAGCCTGTACAACCTGCACTTCCAAATACAGGTACAGAAAGCTCAGCTGCAGCTGTTCTTGCAGGTGCGATGGCTGGATTACTTGGATTGAGTCTTGCTCGCAAGAAAAAAGAGGATTAATTCTTATCCCTTTCGTTCATTCATCTAAATAAAGAAAGTCAGAAGGCAAGTCCTTCTGGCTTTTTTGATGGGAGTGATGACCAAATAGTTGTGAAAAAGGACAGAATAGTTTTTGGATAAGGAGGGGAAATGGCTTTTTTAGACCAAATCGTGTCCAAATGAAGCAGAATAGAAATGGATGACACAAGAAGAAAATGAGATATACTGGTGGTGTTCGAATGAAAGTTTACAGGACTCCGTTATATCTCTAATCTTTCCAATGATACATTTGCGATGTCTTTTTCATCTTTTGCACACATTACTTTTCCAAATGAATTTCATTTGAACGTATCAGTGATCAGGCAAGTGCTTCCACGGTTTTGAGGCGCTTGCCTTTCTATCTGTATCGCGATATAATAGGGTGTAAGAAATGAAAAGGAGTTTGTATGAAAAAGAAACCTATCTATCTGTATATCCTGTTATTTTTCTCAACGGTTGGAACCCTGACTTCAGCTGTCTCAACCTTTGGAGCTTCAAAGAGTTTTGAACTAACAGATGACTTTGCAAAACAACTTGGCTTAACGACAGCTCAAGATAAGGCGGACTACTTAGCATATTATGGCAAATCAGTACAAGCCAATCAGTCTCCGCTTGCCTTTTTATTTGTTTCCCTGATTCTTATCGCTTTGCTTGCAACTTTCTATTTCCTCTTTATGAAGGAGGATCTGCTAACAGCCCATTATACTTATTTGGGGCAGATTTTGCTAAACCAAGTATTCTCTTGCTATAATTATCTTGCAGGACGTCCACTATTAGCTAGTTTTTCAAACTCAGCGCTTCGTCAACGATATCTAGCATCTTCATTCCTTGCTTTGTTACTCTTGACCGCTTTGAACCTTCTCTTTTTTGGGATTATTTTATATAAAACCTGGCATCTGAGAAAAGCTCAAGCTACGGCTTAATAGATGATTGTGAATGGAGCTCTCTTAGAGGATAAGAGAGCTTCTTGATTGGAGAAAAAAGATGAAAGTATCCTTTGTTTATATTAGTCTGAGTGGGAACACAGAGAGTTTTGTCCGCCGTTTAAGTGACTTTTTGCTAGAAGCCCATCCCGGACTTGAAATCGAGAAAGTGCATGTGAAAGACCTGGTCAAAGAGGGCCAGCCCTTCTTTGAAATGACCAATCCTTTTATCACTTTTTTGCCAACCTATTTGGAGGGTGGAAATGGTGTTGACAATGGCGATGTGGAAATTTTGACGACAGATGTTGCGGATTTTATTGCTTATGGAGACAACGCCAGCAAGTGCTTAGGAGTGGTTGGATCAGGCAATCGGAATTTTAACAATCAATATTGTTTAACCGCTAAGCAATACAGCCAACGCTTTGGTTTCCCTATGTTAGCTGATTTTGAAATGCGGGGGATGTTGGGAGATATTAAAAAAGTAGTCGCCATTGTAGAAGATTTGTATCATCTTTAAAATAAAGAGAGTGGGACAGAAATCGGTAATTCGTTAGAATTCGATTTCGTCGTCCCACCTCCGCAC